>NZ_AP022601.1:5445003-5767505 GCF_010726765.1 Mycobacterium gallinarum | reverse complement strand
CGAAGGAATGTCCGCGACGACGCTGGCCAGGATCGACGTGCCGTCCTGCAGTCGCATTTCGGACATCGACAACGCTGACAACCTGCTGAACACCAGACCGAACGGCGAGTTCAGGCAGTCGCGCGCCCAGTCCGCCAACGCGTGTCCATAGAACGGTGGCACCGGCGCCCGCCGGTCGGTGGCGGCTTCTCCGAAAGATCGCACGGCAGCGGTTGGCAGCTGGCCGGTGGCGTGGGTTCGGCGCGCCGGACCGAGCTCGTCTGTCAGCTCTCGGAGGTAGGCGGTGGTGGGTCCATCAAACTCGTTGGCGCCCCAGTACTTCTGCAGCTGCGCGGCCCAGGACTCCTCAGCTTCGGCGAGGGACCCGATCTGCGGTGTCCGTCGACGCGGTTCGGCCACGAAAACAGACTGGCCGGCGTCGGCGGCGGCGATGCCGGCGGCCAGGCAAGCGCTGCCCGATCCGATGCAGACGATGTCGACGAGTTCGCTGTTGAACATGGTCATGAGCTCTATCCGGGCACTCACGGCACGACCGCGACGCTGTCGACCACGACGCCGGCGCCCTGTGCAAAATCGACGCATCTGCACACTTTCAGCAACGCATTCCCCTACAGATTTAGTCACTAGCTGGCTACGCCGTTACCGCATCTCGTTTCTGAACAGAAACTGCGAGTCAGACAAATTCATTGCTATGCGCGGAGGCTAACACTTAGCCAGTCTTGTCGCACTGCGCTGTGACGAACTCAACTCGACCGCCCGGACGCCGTGGGTGACACACCTCGGCACCTCACGCGCGGACCAAGGTTAGCCCGGCCAGGAAATCGATGCAATACCGATGCGTCGGGAAAGCCGCGCGGCAATCTCTTATTTACGTGCAAGAATATTGCCATTGGTTACTGGCAGTTTCGATTTATCGCCGCTTGATCGCGTGCCATCGCCGAAGCCGATGTTAGCCACGGCCAAGCAGTACGCCTGTCACGCAAACATTGCTTCATACCGTGTCCAGCATGACGCAGCTACCGTAAGAGACGTCATAACGGATTTTTAGCAAAGCGAAATGGCACAAAATTCGAGATGCCGCAGTGCTGGGTCAGAATTCCCAAACGTGGGAAAGATTACGACTTTATAGCCAATTGTTTGTGACCGACGGTAAAGGCTTTCCGCTAACCCGCGGGGTCCGGCGCAGTTCGTGAGCGGCTACCGCGGCCCGAACTGTCGGTCCCCCGCGTCGCCGAGGCCGGGAACGATATAGGCGATGTCGTTGAGTCGTTCGTCGATCGTCGCGGTGAACAGACGCAGATCTGGGGCCACGCTTTCCAGCGCCGCGAGGCCCTCGGGTGCGACCACGACGCAGATCGCCGTCACGTCAACGACATTGCGAGCCTGTAGCAGTCCGATCGTGTGGGCCATCGACCCGCCGGTGGCCAGCATCGGGTCGAGCACGATGACGGGTTGGGTGCTCAGATCGTCGGGCAGCGACTCCAAATACGGCGTGGGCTGGTGTGTTGTCTCGTCGCGAGCGACGCCGACGAAGCCGACACGCGCCTCCGGGATCAACGCGTGTGCCTGGTCGACCATGCCGAGCCCGGCTCGCAACACGGGGACGAGCAGCGGCGGATTGGCCAGCCGGTGCCCGATGGTCTCCGCGAGCGGGGTGCGAACCGTGACGGTTTCGGCAGCGGAGTCACGGGTGGCCTCGTAGACCAACATGAGGGTGAGGTCACGCAGCGCCGCCCGGAATGCCGCGTTGTCGGTATTGGCGTCGCGCAGCGTGGTCAGCCTCGCCGCGGCGAGCGGATGGTCGATGACACGAACGTCCATGGGCGCACATTAGTGGAACCGATCAGTCCCGGAGTCCGTCATAAGCGCATGTTCGCCGATACCGATGCAATACGTGCGCTGGGATCCGCCAACTCGGCTCATGCCGACGACCTCGCCGACGTCGCCGCGACGCTGTCGTCACTGCCGATTGCGGCGTCCGGACGGTCTCTGGGACCCGTCGGCGCCGGTTTCCTGTCCGCCCTGACCGAGGCCGTGGCCGATGGATCCCGCGCGGCGGCCGCACTCAGCGAGCGACTGTGGGCGTCGAATGCCGCGGCGTACGCCGTTGCGTCCGCTTACGACTCGGCCGACAGCGCCGCGGGCATCCGCATCGCGGGCACCTAGCCGTGACCGGCGCTCTGGTCGCTGCGCTGACGGCACCACTGCGAGCGGTGCAGTCGATGGTCGGTCCGGGATGGTCCGGAGATACAGCTGCCGAGCCAGTGGCGGCGCTGGCCAGGGCGCGAGACGCGCTTTCCGGCATATCGGCGGCGACCGCGCGGTCGTGGCGTCAGACCGAATGGACCGGGGCGGGCGCCGACGGCGCAGCTGCCTTCATGGCGGTGACGCAGTCGGCCATCGACAGCCTGGCCGAACGTGCCGACCGGATGAATGCGGTGGCGAGCACCGTCGGGGCCGCCGTGACACGCGCGCATGAGCGGCTGCGCGACATCATCGAGGACTTCGAAACGCACGCCGCAGCTTTGGAGCCGTTCTTGGATTCACCCGAGGTCGTCGCGGCGCTGCGGGCCGAGGCGCAGCAGTCGCTCACCGACGCCCTCGCAGTCGTCGAGGAACTTCAGGCCGAGCTGGACGGGCACGCCTCGGCACTCGCTCGCCCGTCGGCTCCGCCACCGGCGTCAACGGCGCCGTCCGGGATCGGCTCGGCAATGCCGTCGATGGGCTCGGGGATGGGCTCGGGGATGGGCGGACTTGCACCGATGAGCCCTATGTCCGGTGGCGCCTCGGGTTCGGGTTTCGGTGATCTGGCTTCGCTGTTCAAGCCGGATCCGCCGGCATCGTTACCCGAAGCGGATGTCTTCGGCGACGGCGTCGCGATCCGGCTCCCCGATGGCAGTACCGCCACAGCGCCGAATGCGATGGCGGCCAGCGCGGTCCGGCATGCGCTGACACAGCTGGGAGTGCCTTACGACTGGGGCGGCACGACGCCGGGAGTCGGTTTGGACTGCAGCGGACTCACCCAGTGGGCGTATTCCGAAGCGGGACTGAGTCTTCCGCGACTGGCACAGGAGCAAGACGTCGGTGCGCCTGTCGAGGCAGGCAAGGTGCGGCCGGGCGACCTCGCCGTGTGGGATGGCCATGTCGCGATGATCGTCGGGAACGGGGTCATGATCGAGGCGGGCGATCCGGTCCAACTTTCGTCGGTTCGTACGACGAACGCCGGGCAAGGCTTTCAGGGGTTCTGGCGCCCGACTGGATGACAGCACGTCCAGTTCATCGAAAGGACATGATCGAGTGAATCGTGAGCTTTTGCGGCTGAGTTGGGTCTGAGGCGCCAACAGAAATTCCGCACCGTACTGCGCAAGGGATTCCCTCAACCAATCGCGCGTTCGTGACGCCCGTACGCGTTATCCGCCGCATGCGTAGCGCCGAGGCCTCTTTGACGGCCGCGTTGAACAATGACCGCACGCAATGTTCCTTGGCGCCTTCGAGCATGCGCACGAACATCTCATAGCCCTCGCTTTGATACTCGACGACAGGGTCGCGTTGGGCCAGCCGGCGCCGATCCGGGCAAGAAGCCGCAGCCTCCGATTTCACCGAAGTAGCCGAGTCCAGCGCACATACCTGGAGCCCAAAGACCCTTGTTGTGAAACTCCCTGGAAGCGGATTCTCGAGTGACCCACCGAAATCCGATCTCAGGAGCACGATCATGACAGAAGACGCCGGAACACCCTCGGCCACGAAGCCGGTCGACACCGCCGCGAGCACCGTCCAAACGGTGGTGGAGCGCGCCGCGGACTTGTCCGATGACGTGCTCAAGTCGGTCGAGGCCGGCCAGCGGGCCGCCATCGACGCGGTGCGCAAGTTCGTCGACACCGTCGACGAGGCGCTTCCCGCGAAGGACGACCACCCATCACGGCGAGAGACCGTGATCGACGCAGCCCTCGACATGGCCGACCGGCTCGTCACGACGCAGTACGAGTTCTTGCGCAGCGTGGTGCGCAGCGCGGACCGGACACTCCGCCCGCCCGACGAACCCGCCAAGTAACCCTTCCGGGCCCCTCCGCATGGCCGGCTGCCCGTGACGTCGCCCGACGCGCGGCGCTTGCGACGGGCTTTCAAATGGGCGCCGAAACTGGTCGGCGCTTTCGGCGAGCAGGCCTTGTTTTACGGCCAGTCACTGCACTCAATCCCCGTCGCTATCAGGCTCTATCGCCGGGAAACGGCCCGGCTGATCGCTGAGATGGCCCTCGGCACAGGCGCGCTGCTGGCCGTCGGGGGGACCGTCGGCGTGACCGCGTTGCTGACATTGGCGTCGGGCGGCGTCATCGCCGTGCAGGGCTACGCGTCACTCGGCGATATCGGTATCGAAGCGTTGACCGGCTTCCTTTCGGCGTTCATCAACATCCGGATCGTCGCGCCGGTGATCGCGGGTATCGCACTTGCGGCCACCATCGGCGCGGGGACCACGGCACAACTGGGTGCGATGCGCATTGCCGAAGAGATCGACGCACTAGAGGTGATGGCGGTGCGATCGTTGTCGTACCTGGTTGCGACGAGGATGATTGCGGGCATCATCGTGATCATCCCGATCTATTCGGTCGCCACGCTCGCGTCGTTTTTCTCCGCCCGCACCATCACCATCTATCTCAGTGGGCAGTCGAGAGGTCTCTACGACCATTACTTCAATACGTTCCTGATCCCGGTGGATCTGCTGTGGTCGTTCCTGCAGGCCATCGTCATGTCGATCGCGGTGATGCTGGTGCACACCTATTACGGCTACAACGCGGAGGGCGGGCCGGTCGGCGTGGGAGTCGCGACCGGCGACGCAGTCCGCACCTCGTTGATTGTCGTGGTCGTGATCACGTTGCTCATCTCTCTGTCGGTCTACGGCACATCCGGCAAATTCACCCTTTCCGGGTAGTGCGGCGACAGCGTCGTCGGCCGTGTCTGCGGCCGCAAGGGACGCGGTGCAGCACCACTGATGGCTGCTCGCCGACAGGACCGACGAACTCGGTGGCTATTCTGTGCGCCATGGCTGCTGACATCGTGCCCATCCGGCTTGGGCTGACCAAGGGCGACCTCTACACGCTGTGGGCGCCGCGGTGGCGCGACGAAGGCGACGAGTGGGAGGCGTTCCTCGGCAAGGACGAGGATCTCTATGCCTTTGAAACGGTGGCTGACCTGGTCGCGTTCGTCAGGACCAACAAGGACAACGACCTCGCCGACCATCCCGCCTGGGAGAAGCTCACCCAGGCCAATGCGCATCGGCTGAACCCCACCGAGGAGCGGGAATACGACGTCGTCGGTGTCCCGGAGCTGGCCGCAGAGAAGCCCAGCGACGAGACCGTGACGCAGTTGCACCGGTCGCTGGCCATCGCATCGTCCATCGGATCGGTGTGTGAGCTGCCCGCGATCAGCAAGTTCTTCAACGGCAACCCGGGGCTCAGCCAGCTCGGCGGCGGAGTCGACGCGTTCTCCGGCCGCACCGGCCGGAAGCGGTGGGCCGAGATCGAGTTGGCGATCGGTCGCAGCTGGGACAACGTCGTCGATGCCATCGACGAGCTCATCAGCACCCCCGATGTCGACGCCGCGGCTGCGAAGAAGGCTGCCGAGGAACTGGCCGAGGACGCTCCCGAACTCGAGGAGGAAGTTGTCGACGAGGACGACGAGGCCGGCGAGGACGACGTCGAGGAAACCGACGACCTCGAGGACCACGCCGGCGGCGCGGTGCTCGGCAGCGACGACGACTTCTGGGTCAAGGTCGGCATCGACCCGGTGCGGATCATGACCACCGGCGGTACGTACTACACCCTGCGGTGCTACCTCGACGATCAGCCGGTCTTCCTCGGTCGCAACGGCCGCATCAGCGTGTTCGGATCCGAGCGCGCATTGGCGCGGTATCTGGCCGACGAGCACGACCACGACATTTCGAACCTCGCCACATACGACGACATCCGGACGGCCGCCAACGACGGGTCACTGCGCGTGAACGTCGCCGACGAGAACGTGTACGTACTCACCGAGATCGTCGACTATCTCGCCGAGGGACCCGACGCGATCGACCGTGACCAGCTGGACCTGGCAATCGAATTGCTCAGGGACGTGGGCGACTACGCCGAGGACACCGTGGTCGAAGAGTCCCTGGATGCCGACCAGCCGCTAGGCAAGATCGTCTCGTACGTGCTGGATCCGGAGAATATCCGGAAACCGACACCCCCGTACGCCAAGGCGGTTGAACAGTGGGAGTCGCTGGAAGCCTTCCTCGAATCGCGCCTGCGCGCCGAATAAGGTTGCAGCTCAACCGATCAGGACCGCAAAACGTGGCTTGATCACGTCGTCGATGATGGATAGGCGCTCGTCGAACGAGATGAAGGCGGACTTCATCGCGTTGATCGTGAATCGCTGAAGGTCGCTCCACCCGTAACCGAACGCCTCGACGAGTCGCAGCATCTCCTGGCTCATCGTCGTGTCGCTGATCAGCCGGTTGTCGGTGTTGACGGTGACGCGGAACCGCAGCCGGGCGAGCAGATCGAACGGGTGCTCGCCGATGCTGCCGACCGCACCGGTCTGCACGTTGCTGCTGGGACACATCTCGAACGGAATCCTCTTGTCCCGCAACAACGACGCTAACCTGCCCAACTCCATCGTCCCGTCCGGCCGCTCGGTGATGTCGTCGACGATCCGCACCCCGTGACCGAGGCGGTCGGCGCCGCAGAACGCTATCGCCTCGTGGATGGACGGCAGTCCGAACGCCTCTCCAGCGTGAATCGTGAACCGGGCGTTGTTGCCCCGCATGTACTCGAACGCGTCGAGGTGTCGCGTCGGCGGATACCCGGCCTCGGCGCCCGCGATGTCGAAGCCCACGACGCCCTTATCACGGAACCGGATCGCCAACTCGGCGATCTCCAGCGACCGTGCCTGATGCCGCATCGCCGTGACCAGGCACCGCACCACAATCGAGCGGCCCTCGGCGCTGGCCGCTTTCTCACCATCGGCGAAACCGGCCAACACGGCATCGACGACCGCGTCCAAAGACAGGCCGGCGTCGATGTGAAGTTCAGGCGCGAAACGGATCTCGGCGTAGACCACGTTGTCGGCTGCAAGGTCCTCGACGCATTCGAAGGCCACCCGGTGCAGGGCCTCGGGTGTCTGCATCACCCCGACGGTGTGTGCGAAAGGCTCCAGATAGCGCACCAGCGATCCGCTGTGTGCCGCCGTACGGAAGAACGCGGCAAGTCCGTCGACGTCGGTAGCCGGCAGGTCGCTGTAGCCGTTCGCATCGGCGAGCTCGAGCACGGTGGCCGGTCGCAGCCCGCCGTCGAGGTGGTCGTGCAGCAGCGCCTTGGGCGCCTGCCGGATCGACTCCAACGTCAGTGCAGCCATGTCAACCTCCGTTCGTGATCCGATCGATGATCAGCGGGCGCACGGGCGGCGCATGGTCCCCCACGCGCCAGCCGCCGTCCAGTTCGGCCATCGCGGCCTCGAAACGCTCCGGTGTTTCGGTGTACAGCGTGAACAGCGGCTCACCGGGTGCCACAGGCTCGCCGGGACGGCGGTGGATACGCAGACCCGCACCGGACTGCACGCGCTCACCGGGCACAGAGCGACCCGCACCGAGCCGCCACACCGCAAGTCCAACCGCCATCGCATCGATGTTTTCCATGGTGCCACCGCGCGGCGCGGTGACGGTCTCGGTATAGGCGCCGATGGGCAACGTGTCCGGAGAGAGGGCGCCGAGATCGCCGCCCTGCGCGGCGACCAGCTTGCGGAACCGATCCATGGCGGTGCCGTCCCGCATCGTCTGAGCCGGATCGACACCGTCGATGCCTGCGGCGTCGAGCATTTCCGCGGCCAGCGCCAGCGTCAGCTCCACCACGTCTGACGGGCCTCCGCCGGCCAGCACCTCCAGGGACTCGGCGACCTCTATGGCGTTACCCACCGTGCGCCCCAGGGGCGTCGACATGTCGGTCAGCAGCACCCGGGTCACCAGCCCGGCTTCGGTGCCGAGATCGGCGAGCGTGTGGGCCAGTTCTCGGCACTCCTCCTCGGTGTCGAGAAACGCGCCCGAACCCACCTTGCAATCGAGCACCAGCGACGCGGTCCCTTCGGCGATCTTCTTGCTCATCACCGAGCTGGCGATCAACGGCAGTGACTCGGTGGTGCCCGTGACGTCGCGCAGCGCATAGATCTTTCGGTCCGCCGGCGCCAGCTCACCGGCGGCGAATATCGCGGCACCGATATCGCAAAGTTGTTGACGTATCTGGGCTTTCGGCAGCTCGGGGGTGAACCCGGGGATGGACTCCAGCTTGTCGAGGGTGCCGCCGGTATGGCCGAGCCCGCGCCCTGCCGCCTGTGGCACCGCGCCGCCGCACGCCATCACGACCGGCACGAGCGGGATGGTGATCTTGTCACCCACCCCGCCGGTGGAGTGCTTGTCCACCAACGCCAATGGCTTTCCATCGCGACGCAGATCTGTAAAGTCCATGCGCTCGCCGGAGGCCACCATCGCCGCCGTCCAGCGAGTGATCTCCGATCGCGTCATACCGCGGATGAAGATCGCCATCAACAGCGCCGACATCTGCGCATCGGCGACCCGGCCGTGGGTGTAGGCGTCGATCACCCAGTCGATCGCCGCGTCGGAGAGCGCGCCGCCGTCGCGCTTGGTCCTGATGATCGTCGGAGCATCAAACGGATGCGACATCCAGCCTCCGCGCATCGAATGTGAACTGCATCACCGGATTACGGTACTTCTTCCTGAGGCCCCTCACGCCGTGCCAGGTCCTGCGGCCCGAACGCGTCGGGGAGCAACTCGCCCAGCGGCCGTGGCCCCATGGGATGGTCGATCAGCATCTGAGGCCCGCCATGCTCGAGCAGCACCTGCCGGCACCGCCCGCATGGCATCAGCACCTCTCCCGCACGGTCCACGCACGACAGCGCGATGAGCCTTCCGCCCCCGCTGGAATGAAGGGCGCAGACCACTGAACACTCGGCACAGAGACCTAGGCCATATGAGACATTCTCCACATTGCAGCCGGACAGCATCCGGTGGTCGTCAACCAGCGCGGCAGCCCCGACGGAGAAGCCCGAATACGGCGCATACGCATGGATACTCGCCTCAGTTGCCTTGTGGCGCAGCATTTTCCAGTCGATTTCGGATGTCATGTCGCCCTTGCCTGGATCGATTCTGAATGCATTCCGAAGCTCCCGTCCGCGGTCGGCCAGTGACCAAGGTAACCCTAACTTTTCCCGTTTTACGTGCACCGACGGCTAAACGGTAGTTCGTTAGGGAGTAGAAGTGGGTTTAGAGTCGCCCCGAGGTTTGGGCAGCGGTTCGCAGCCACGGCCAGTGTCCGGCCGCCGTGGCGGCTCCGAGCCCAAGCGTCCACCGAAGGCGTTGGAGGCCAGATGAGTACTGCAACACCCGCGAGCACGGAGGTGCCTGCTCCGCGATCCGAACGGTCGCGCAGACGCACCCTCTATCGCGGTGACCCCGGGATGTGGTCCTGGGTGCTGCATCGCATCACCGGTGCCACCATCTTCTTCTTCCTGTTCGTCCACGTGCTCGACACCGCGCTCGTGCGGGTCAGCCCGCAGGCGTACAACGAGATCATCGAGACGTACAAGACACCGATCATCGGGCTGATGGAGATCGGGCTCGTGGTAGCGGTCCTCTACCACGCCCTGAACGGCATCCGGGTGATCCTCATCGACTTCTGGGCGAAGGGTCCCCGATATCAGAGGCAGATGCTGTGGGTCGTCATCGGTGTCTTTCTCGCCGTCTTCATTCCCGCCCTCGGCATGATCGGGATGCACATGGTGGAGCGGTTCCTGTGAGCACGCCAGAGGGGACGCCGGGAGGAGTTTGGACGCCGCATCACAAGGAGGGCCGTATCGCCCCGGTGATGGAGAAGGAGTACGACCGCCCGGCCAGCCTGGATCATCCTCGGGCGCCGCGGCGTCCGCGTGGCATCCCCTACTTCGAGAAGTACGCGTGGCTGTTCATGCGATTTTCTGGTGTCGCCCTTGTGTTTCTCGCGCTCGGCCACCTCTTCATCATGTTGATCTGGGACGGCGGCGTGTACCGCATCGACTTCAACTTCGTCGCGCAGCGGTGGGCCTCACCGTTCTGGCAGATCTGGGACATGGCCCTGCTGTGGCTGGCGATGATCCACGGCGCCAACGGCATGCGCACGATCATCGGCGACTACGCCCGCAAGAACACCACGAAGTTCTATTTGAACTCGCTGCTGTTGCTGGCGACCGGCTTCACCCTGGTGTTGGGCAGCTACGTGCTCGTCACCTTCGACGCGAGCATCGCATGACCTTCTACGGGAAGCTCACCTCATGATTCAAGAACATCGCTACGACGTGGTGATCGTCGGCGCAGGGGGCGCGGGTATGCGCGCCGCCGTCGAGGCCGGCCCACGGGCCCGTACCGCCGTGCTGACCAAGCTGTACCCGACGCGCAGCCACACCGGCGCCGCGCAGGGCGGCATGTGCGCTGCACTGGCCAACGTCGAAGAGGACAACTGGGAATGGCACACCTTCGACACCGTCAAGGGCGGCGACTACCTGGCCGACCAGGACGCCGTCGAGATCATGTGCAAGGAAGCCATCGACGCGGTGCTCGACCTCGAGAAGATGGGCATGCCGTTCAACCGCACCCCCGAGGGGCGCATCGATCAGCGCCGGTTCGGCGGGCACACCCGCGACCACGGCAAGGCGCCGGTGCGCCGGGCGTGCTACGCCGCCGACCGCACCGGCCACATGATCCTGCAGACGCTGTACCAAAACTGCGTCAAGCACGACGTCGAGTTCTTCAACGAGTACTACGCACTCGACATCGCGATCACCGAGACGCACTCTGGCCCCGTCGCCACCGGTGTCATCGCCTATGAGCTGGCCACCGGCGACATCCACGTCTTCCACGCCAAGGCGATCGTCTTCGCGACCGGTGGCTCGGGCCGCATGTACAAGACGACCTCGAACGCGCACACACTGACTGGAGACGGCCTGGGTATCGTGTTCCGTAAGGGACTTCCCTTGGAGGACATGGAGTTTCATCAATTCCACCCGACAGGTCTGGCCGGCCTCGGCATCCTAATCTCCGAGGCTGTGCGCGGTGAGGGCGGTCGGTTGCTCAACGGTGACGGCGAGCGCTTCATGGAGCGCTACGCGCCGACGATCGTCGACCTGGCGCCGCGCGACATCGTCGCCCGCTCGATGGTGCTCGAGGTGCTCGAAGGCCGCGGCGCCGGTCCCAACAAGGACTACGTGTACATCGACGTCCGGCACCTGGGCGCGGATGTGCTCGAGGCCAAGCTGCCCGACATCACCGAGTTCGCCCGCACCTACCTGGGCGTCGACCCCGTCACCGAACTGGTGCCGGTCTACCCGACGTGCCACTACGTCATGGGCGGTATCCCGACGACGATCAGCGGTCAGGTGCTGCGCGACAACACCACTCCCCTGCCGGGCCTGTACGCCGCCGGCGAGTGCGCATGCGTCTCGGTGCACGGCGCCAACCGACTGGGCACCAACTCGCTGCTGGACATCAACGTATTCGGCAGGCGCGCGGGGATCGCGGCGGCCAACTACGCGCTCGGTCACGACTTCGTCGACCTGCCCACGGACCCGGCGGGCATGGTCGTCAGCTGGGTCGGCGACATCCTGTCCGAGCGCGGCAACGAGCGCGTCGCCGACATCCGCGGCGCGCTGCAACAGTCGATGGACAACAACGCCGCGGTGTTCCGCACCGAAGAGACACTCAAGCAGGCGCTCACCGACATCCATGCGCTCAAGGAGCGCTATTCCCGAATCACCGTGCAGGACAAGGGAAAGCGTTACAACAGCGACCTGCTCGAAGCTATCGAGCTGGGCTTCCTTCTGGAGTTGGCCGAAGTCACCGTCGTCGGTGCGCTCAACCGCAAGGAATCCCGCGGCGGCCACGCCCGCGAGGACTACCCCAACCGTGACGACACCAACTACATGCGCCACACCATGGCGTACAAGGAAGGCACGGATCTGTTGAGCGACGTCCGGCTGGACTACAAGCCGGTGGTGCAGACCCGCTACGAGCCGATGGAACGGAAGTACTGATGACTATCGCTCCCGAAGTCTCGACGAAGGACTCAGAGCTGCCACCCGTGCCAGAGGGCGCGGTGATGGTGACGCTGAAGATCGCCCGGTTCAATCCTGAGGATCCCGACGCCCACGCCGATTCGGGGGGCTGGCAGAGCTATCGCGTGCCGTGCCTGCCATCGGACCGGCTGCTCAACCTGTTGCACTACGTGAAGTGGTATCTGGACGGCACTCTGACGTTCCGGCGCTCGTGCGCACACGGGGTGTGCGGCTCAGATGCGATGCGTATCAACGGCGTCAACCGCTTGGCGTGCAAGGTCCTGATGCGCGACATGCTTCCGAAGAAGGCGAGCAAGCAGCTCACCATCACCATCGAACCGATCCGCGGCCTGCCGGTGGAGAAGGACCTCGTGGTGAACATGGAGCCGTTCTTCGACGCCTACCGTGCGATCAAGCCGTACCTGATGACGTCCGGCAACGAGCCGACCCGCGAACGCATCCAGAGCCAGACCGACCGTCACCGCTACGACGACACCACCAAGTGCATCCTGTGTGCGTGCTGCACCACCAGCTGCCCGGTGTACTGGAGCGAGGGTAGCTATTTCGGGCCCGCCGCGATCGTCAACGCGCACCGGTTCATCTTCGACAGCCGTGACGAGGGCGCCGCCGAACGGCTCGACATCCTCAACGAGGTCGACGGGGTGTGGCGCTGCCGCACCACGTTCAACTGCACCGAGTCGTGCCCCCGTGGCATCCAGGTCACGCAGGCCATCCAGGAGGTCAAGCGGGCGCTGATGTTCGCGCGCTGACGCTTTCGCCTGTGCGCTCATCGACCTGTTCGCCGTAATAGCGGACCACCACCGCCGCTGCCGCAACGACCGGCACAGCCAGAAAAGCGCCGACGACACCGAAGGTGGACGCGCCAAGCGTCACCGCGAGCAAGACGATCACCGCGTGCAGCTGCATCGATTTCGATTGCAGCCACGGCTGCAACACGTTGCCCTCGAGCTGCTGCACCGCGACGATGATGGCCAGCACGATCAACGCGTCCACCGGCCCGTTGGAGACCAGCGCAATGAGCACAGCCAGACCACCGGCAACGAACGCCCCCACGATCGGGACGAACCCGGCGACGAATGTGATGATCGCCAGCGCATATGCCAGCGGCACTCCCATGATCACGAGGCCGACCCCAATGAGCACTGCGTCAATGAGGCTGACCAGAGCCTGAGTCCGGATGAAACCTCCCAGGGTCGACCAGACGCGTTCGAGTATCTCCGCAGCGTGCGGCGCAGCAGGACGACCCACGACTCCGCGCAGCCATGGTATGAACCGTGGGCCGTCCTTGAGGAGGAAGAACGCCACGACGATCGTGGTGAACAGGGTGACCAACGCCGACGTCGCTGCGCCCACCCCGGTGAACACGCCCGACGCGATCTGGGCGCTGCTCGAATTCAGTTGTTCGTTTATCGCGGTAACCGCTGAATCGAGTTGCGCCTCACTGATGTTCAGTGGGGGACCGCCCAGCCAGTCGCGCACCTGCACGACTCCGGCGGTCGCTTGTTCGGCCAACTCCGCGGATTGCTCGACGATTGCCGGCGCCACCGCCGCCACCACACCGGCGAGCACCGCCACCGCGACCAGGAGGACCGAGATGACCGCGACGGCGGGGGGCAGACGCTTGCCGAGGAGCCAGCGCACGGGCGGCCACAGCACGGTACACACGATCAACGCCAGGAAGACGGGCAGGATGATCACCCACGTCTTTCCCACCACCCACGCCAACACCCACAGCGCGGCGGCAACAGCGATGAATTGAACGGCAGCTACCGCAGCCGACCGAAGATGGGCGCTGTAGATCGTTCCGCGGACGGGAAGCGTTGTCGATTCGTCATTCACCGGACTTAGGTACCCGCGCGCTGACGGCTGTCACACTTCTGCGGGCCGCCTCGTCTAAGGGTTATGACTCAGACATCTCGCATCGAACCCGTATCCCCGAAGCACGCATCGCTGATGACCAAGGTCTTCTACCGGGTCGCCAAGCGCAAGTTCGGTGAGGTACCCGAACCCTTCGCCGTGGCGGCGCATCATCCACGGTTGATGCTGGCCAACGTGGTGCACGAGGGCATGCTGGGATCGGCGTCGAAGAAGCTGCCCAAGAACGTGCTCGAGCTGGCGGTGTTCTGGACCGCGCGCACCGTCGGTTGCTCGTGGTGTGTCGACTTCGGTTCGATGCTGCAGCGCCTCGACGGCCTGGACGTCGACCGACTCAAGCACATCGACGACTACGCCACGTCCCCGCTCTTCAACGACGACGAGCGCGCGGCCGTCGCCTACGCCGACGCCATGACCACCGACCCGCACACCATCACCGACGAGCAGGTCGCCGATCTGGTGCGCCGCTTCGGCAACGACGGCGTGATCGAGCTGAGCTACCAGATCGGTGTGGAGAACATGCGCGCGCGGATGTACTCGGCGCTGGGCATCACCGAGCAGGGCTTCAACTCCGGCGATGCGTGCCGGGTTCCGTGGGCGACCGAGGACGCCGGCGGCGCAGCGGCGAGCCGGTGAACTTGTCCGGATTGGCGATATCCCAGATGGCGCAAACCTTTCCGTCGCGCACTGTCATCGCCGTCACCCGCGGCATGACCTCCGGATAGCCGTCGTTCGCGGGCGAGCCGGCGAGGTACGTGCCCAGCTGGCCGTTGATGTTCGCCATCTGGCTCGACGACAGGAAACCCGGCCCGTAACGTGCGGCCAGCCCGAACAGGAAACGGGCCACCTTGTCCGGACCGTGGATGACGCGCGCGGCCGTCGGCGCCTTGCGGTTCGAGTCACCGGTGAACGTCACATCCGGATGTAGCAGGGCCACAACGGCTTTCATGTCACCGGCGGCGAGCGCGAGCATCAGCGCACCGGCGACCTCGGCGTGCACATCGTCGGAGACCGCGGGCGGTGCTGCCGCCACCGCGCGTCGCGCTCGCGATGCCAGCTGGCGTGCGGCCGCGTCGGAAACACCAAGCACCGAGGCGATCTCGCCGAACGGCACGGCGAACCCGTCGTGCAGCACGAACGCCACCCGCTGATCGGGGTTCAGCCGCTCCAGCACCACCATCGCGGCGAACCGGGCGTCCTCACCGGCTACCACGGCGGCCAGCGGATCGTTGCCGTCCAGCGCGGTCACGACGGGCTCGGGCAGCCATTCGCCGTAATACATCTCGCGGCGATGGGCGGCCGAACGCAGCCGGTCGAGCGCCAGCCGGCTGACGACCGTCGTCAACCACGCCCGCAGATCGGTGATCGCATCGGAGTCGGCACGATCCCATCGCAGCCACGCATCCTGGACGAGGTCTTCTGCGTCAGCGATCGTCCCGGTCAGCCGGTACGCTACCGACAGCAGGTGTGGCCGCAATTCCTCGAATTCATCGATGCGCGTCGTTCCCGAAAGCCGGGTCATGGCCCCAGTCTAGAACCGCTGAGTTGTGCACTGATTCCGTAGCCAAATCGCGTTTGTTCCTCGATTCCCGGTTAGGACCCGCGCAAAAACCGCGCAAACCGTATATTCCGCACATGGCAATCAAGGAACCCGACGCCCCCGCTGTCGGTGACAAGGGGCTGCAGGCAGGCGCCCTAGGTCTTGTCGGCAACATCGTCATCGGTCTCGCCGCGGTGGCTCCCGCTTACAGCCTGGCCGCCACCCTCGGCTACGTCGTCCTCGCGGTCGGCGACAAGGCACCGTCGATGTTCGTGCTCGCGTTCATCCCGATGCTCCTCGTCGCATTCGCCTACAAGGAACTGTCCCAGGACACCCCGGACTGCGGCACCACCTTCACCTGGGGCACCAAGGCGTTCGGGCCGTGGATCGGATGGATCGGCGGATGGGGCCTGGCCGTGTCGGCGATCATCGTGCTGGCCAACGTGGCCGAGATTGCGGCGATCTACCTGTTCAAGTTCCTCGGCCTCGACGACCTCGCCGAGAACATCCTGGCCAAGGTGCTGCTCGGCGCCTTCTTCATCATCGCAATGACCCTGATCAGTGCGCGAGGGATCGTGGTGTCCGAGCGGTTCCAGAACGTGTTGATCGCCATCCAGTTCGGCGTGCTGGTCATCGTCAGCATCATCGCGCTCATCCGCGTGTTCTCCGGAACCGCCGGAGCCCAGGCGATCACGCCCCAACTGTCCTGGCTCTGGCCGAGCGGTCTGGACATGTCCTCGATCGCCGCCGCGATCATCCTGTGCATCTTCATCTATTGGGGGTGGGACGCCTGTCTGGCGGTCGGTGAGGAAACCAAGGACCCCGGCCGTACGCCCGGCATCGCCGCCGTGATCACCACGCTGATCCTCGTGTGCACCTACGTCCTCGTCGCCTATGCGGTGCAGTCGTTCTCCGGGTTCAGCGAAGTGGGCATCGGCCTGAACAACCCGATGAACACCGACGATGTGCTGACCGTGCTCGGTAAGCCGGTCGCAGGAACCATCGCGGCCTCCCTGCTGCTGCTCACCGTCTCCGTCTCAGCGCTGTCGTCGACGCAGACGACCATCCTGCCCACTGCCCGCGGCACGTTGTCAATGGCGGTGTACGAGGCCATCCCCAAACGGTTCTCGAACGTGCATCCGCGCTACATGACCCCGGCCTTCGGCACCATCGTGATGGGGCTGGCGGCTCTGTTCTTCTACCTCTTGCTGACCTTCTTGTCGGAGAACGCACTCGCCGACTCGGTCGCTTCGCTTGGGCTCGCGGTCGCGTTCTACTACGGCATCACCGCGTTCGCGTGCGTCTGGTACTTCCGCAGGACGTTGTTCACCTCGGTACGAAACCTGTTCTTCCGGGGCGTCTTCCCGCTGATCGGCGGCCTCGCAATGGCGGCCGCGTTCGGCATCAGCGCCAAGGACATGATCGCCCCGGACTACGGCTACACCGCGTTCGGCCCGATCGGCGGCGTCTTCGTGCTCGGCGTCGGCATGCTCGTGCTCGGCATTCCGCTGATGTTGGCGTGCTTCGCATTCGGGACCAAGCGGTTCTTCCGCGGCGAGACTCTCAACGCGAACACCGAAGTCAAGGTCCCAGACGTCTTCTAGGAGAAGCAATGCATCTGACAGTCGGCTATCTGGCAACCCCGACCGGGGACGACGGCGTCGCGCTCGCGAGCGCTCTCGCCAGCACCTTTGACGCGCAGGTCGACGTCGTCCTCGTTGTGCGGCAAGAACTTCCCGACGGCCACCCCGGTCGCGTCGAGTACCAACAGCTGCTCGTCGAACGGGGAGAGGACTGGATCTCCCGGGCCATCGACCGGCTCACCGCCAACGGTGTCAGCGCATCGTCCACCGTGATGGTCGGTGAGTCGTTCGCCGAATCGCTCGTCGGCTTTGCCGAACAGAAGGATTCGGATCTGATCGTGGTCGGCGGTGCGCGCGACGGATTCTTCGGCGGCCACACCATCGGACCGGTGACCGGTTCCCTGCTGCACTCTTCGCCGATTCCGGTGGCGCTGGCTCCCCGCGGTTATGCCGACGATCCCGACGACGCCTTTGCTGCGGTGACGGCCGCCGTTCCGACCCGTCCGGGCGACGACAACCCGCTGCCGTTCGCGATCACCCTCGCCAGCGCGGGCAACATGGCCATTCGGATGCTGTCACTCGTATCCTCCGAGAATCTCTCCGAGGCCGCCAACGCACGAGAGGTACGCCAGCTCCAAAAGGCCGCCGCCGAAGAAAATCTCGCTGTCGCGGCGCGCGCACTTCCGGACGCACCCGAGATCGAATCGCGTGTCGCCGAAGGTATGACGCTGGAGTCCGCGCTGAAGAAGCTCCGGTGGAATGACGGTGATCTGCTTGTCGTCGGGTCCAGCAGGTTCGCGGCGCCGCGGCGGATCTTCCTAGGGTCGACTGCTGCGCGCATCCTGGCCGGCGTTGATGTCCCAGTGATCGTCGTCCCGAAGTCGGACGGCTAGCTGCCGGAGCCGCAGAGTAAGTAGTGGTCTGCTTTACGTCACAGAAAATTAATAGCGCGTTCAGCGTAAAGTTTGCTACTTCGTACGCCAGAATGGATTCATCATGCAGCGGGCCGCGAGGCGTCCGCACTGACGGACGGATTGCGATGGGGTATGCCCAGCATGTGGGTCGGGTTGGCGCGTTGGCGGTGGCACTTGGAGTCGGTGTCGCGGTGGTCACCGGCTACGGCGCCGCGGTGGCTTGCGCGGACGAGACCGGTACAACCGAGACCCCACCCGGTGTTACTCCAGATCCGCCATCACTGACGTCCGAGAACGACGAAGTGAGTCCTGCAACCGACTCCAACGATCCCGCCCCCGATCCGACCGAGGACGGCGCAGCGCACCCGGGTATGCAGGTGGGCAACTCCGGCGGCCAACACACCTCGATCAACGACCAGGGCCAATACACCGACACCAACGCCGACGACGGCACCGACAACGAGGCGAGGTTGGCGGACCCGCCATCCACGACGACGCCCGAACCGCCGGCACCTGAGATGCCGCCGGCAGCCGAGATCCCGCCCTCGCCGCCGGACCAAAGCCTGGATCAAAGCCTGCAGGATCAAGCACAAGACCACTCGGTCGCAACGACCGAAACGAGCCTGCAAGCTGTCGACCCCTCGGCCGGCGATCCCGACCTGGGCGACGTAAACGGCTCAACCGGCGATGGCGAGCTCACACAGATCGGTGTGTTCTCGGCCCTGGGCGCTCAAGACATCGGAGCACCGGGTAATGGGCGGATGATGGCAACCTTTGCCGGCAGCGAGATGCCTGGCCTCGTCACCACGACGGCATTGCCCGCGCCATTGGTGCCGCAGCCCTCCGGCCCGGTAGATGCAGTTTTGGGGCTGCCCGGCGTCGTGGCCAGTATCGCCACAACGGTCGTGGGCTTGATGGTGGCGCCGTTTTTGGCGCCCGGACCGGTCGCCCCGGCTCAGCCGCCGCTGCTGTTTGCGATGCTGGAGTTCGTCCGGCGGCAGATCCAACGCACCTTCTTCAACAGCACCCCCAAAGCTGGCGTCGATGACGTGACGACGTCTGAGGACGTCGCCACGACCATTCCGGTGCTCACCAATGACACCGATTCCGACGGGGATACCGTGACCGTGACCGCCTTGAGCCAGCCGCGCCACGGCATCACCGTCCTCAACTCCGACGGCACCATCACCTACACTCCGGATGCCGACTTCTCCGGCACTGACAGCTTCACCTATCGCATCTCCGATGCAGCGAGCCCGTGGCATATCCACGGCCTCGCAGGCTTTTTCGGCGGTGGCGGGCACACCGAGACAGTCACCGTGAACGTCGCCGTCACCGGAGTCAACGACCCGCCGCTGGCCGAACCCGACACCTACACCACCGTGGAAGACGTCGCGGTGATCGTTGATGCCCTGACCAACGACAGCGACCCCGAAGGCGATCCACTGGATCGCAAGCTCACCTCCGCTCCACGAAACGGCACCCTCGCCGAGATCAACCAAGGACCCAACGCCGGCGCATGGACCTACACCCCCAACCGCGACTTCCACGGCACCGACACCTTCACCTACCAGGCATTCGACGGATCCGAATTCAGCGACCCCGTGACCGTCACCATCACGGTGACCCCCGCCAACGACCCGCCCACCGCCGTCGGTAACACCGCCACGGTGGCCGAGGATTCCATCGCGAATCCGATCGACGTGCTGCCCGACGACTCCGACCCCGACGGCGACGCCCTGACCGTCACAACCGTCACCCAGGGTGCCAACGGGTCAGCGCATCTGGTCGACGGCTCAGTGACCTACACACCCAACGCGAACTTCCATGGCACCGATTCCTTCACCTACACCATCAGCGATGGCAACGGCGGAACCGCCACGGCCACCGTGAGCGTCACCGTCACCGGAGTCAACGACCCACCCAACGCAATCGGTGACACCGCCACCGTGACCGAGGATTCCGGCGCCAACACCATCGAAGTGCTCGCCGGCGACACCGACATCGACGGCGACACCCTGACCGTCATAGCCGTCACCCAGGGTGCCAACGGGTCAGTGCATCTGGTCGACGGCTCAGTCACCTACACACCCAACGCGAACTTCAGCGGCAGCGACTCGTTCACCTACACCATCAGCGACGGCAACGGCGGAACCGCCACCGCAACCGCAGCGGTCACCGTCACCGATGAGAACGACGACCCGACGGTGGCCAACCCGATTCCGGACCAGAACGCCACGGAGGGAGGAGCTTTCACCTACCAAATCCCGTCCAACGCCTTCGCCGACATCGATGGCGACGCGCTGACCTACACCACGGGCACCCTTCCCAACTGGTTGAGCTTCGACCCCGCTACCCGTACCTTCACCGGCACCCCGGCCCGTGCCGACGTCGGCACGGCAACGATCACGGTGACCGCCACCGACGCCGCGGGACAACGCGTCACCGACACGTTCGTCCTCACCGTCGTCGTCAGTCCGATCACCGCGAACGACGACGCCTACACGGTGGACGAGGGTACCTACACCGACCTCACCCCCGCATTGACGGCCAACGACACCACAACGTTGGGCAGCGCACTGGGCGCCGTGAAGGTCGTGACCGAGCCCACCAACGGTTTGCTGTTCGAGACCAACGGAGTGCTGAGCTATCGACCCAGGAACAACTTCACCGGAACCGACACCTTCACCTACACCGTCGCCGACAGCGCCAATCCCGACATCGTCTCCAACGTAGCCACGGTCACCGTCACCGTCGTCGGCCCGATCACCGCGAACGACGACGCCTACACGGTGGACGAGGGTACCTACACCGACCTCACCCCCGCACTCACGGCCAACGACACCAACAGATTCGGGAGTCCGTTGGGCACGATCACGATCGTCACCGAGCCCGCCAACGGCCTCGTGTTCCAGAGCGACGGTGTACTGACCTACCGACCTCGGAACGGCTTCACCGGAACCGACACCTTCACCTACACCGTCGCCGACAGGTTCAATCCGGACATCGTCTCCAACGTGGCCACAGTGACCGTCACCGTAGTCCCGTACAACCCCCTGAAGGCAGCCGACGACGCCTACACGATCCTGGGCAGGCCGACTGTGCTCACCCCGGCGATCACCGCCAACGACACCACCGACCTGGGCAGACCGCTAGGCGCTGTCACCGTCGTCAGTGGTCCCGCCCACGGCACCCTGAGCACGACGGGCGATGGGCTGACCTACACGCCCAATTCCGGCTACGTCGGCTCCGACAGCTTCACCTACACCGTGTCCGACAGCGTCGACCCCACGCAGAAGTCCGTTCCCGCCACCGTTGTCCTCAACGTCATCGCCTACAACCCCATCCTTGCGAACGCCGATGCCTACTCGATCCCGTTCGAAACACCCACTGTGCTGACGCCGGGCATCACCGCGAACGACACCACCGACCTGGGTCACCCGCTGGGCGCCGTCACGGTCGTCAAAGGGCCCGCCCACGGCACCCTCAGCGCGACGGGCGGCGCGCTGACCTACACACCTGACACCGGTTACGTCGGCTCCGACAGCTTCACCTACACCGTGGCCGACAGCGTCGACCCCACGCAGAAGTCCGTTCCCGCTACGGTTCAGCTCACGGTTCATCCGTACAGCCCGATCGTCGCACGCAACGACGTCTACACGGTGCTGTCCGGTACCTTCACCCCAATGCGGCCCGCGATCACCGCAAACGACACCACCACGGCTAACGGCCTCGGTCGGATCACGATCCTCACCGAGCCCACCCACGGGTACCTCACCGAGGAGAACGGCGAACTGACGTACCGGGCGGGCAACGGCTACACCGGGACCGACTCGTTCACCTACATCGTGGCCGATAGTGGTTATCCGGACATCGTCTCGAATCCGGCGACGGTCACGCTCACCATCGTCGACTCGCTGCCGGTCCGGGCCCGCGATGACCGCATCACGGTCTTCACCAACGAACCGATCGCGCTCACCGAGGAGATGGTCTCGAACGACCGAACCGAAGCGGACGGACCGGTGGGGGCAATCACCGTTCTCACCCAACCGGCCCATGGCACTCTCACCGAGATCAACGGCATCCTGACCTACACGCCCGACGCGGAGTTTCGCGGCGAGGACAGCTTCCTCTACACCGCGGCCGACAGTGTCGATCCCACCGTCGTATCCCTTCCCGCCCGTGTCACCCTGATCGTCACCGATCCGATCAGGTCTCAGAACGACTTCTACTGGGTACCTGCGGGCGTCTCCACCGAGCTTGATCCACCGCTCACCGCCAACGACGTGACCTATACCGGCAACCCGCTTGGCGCGCCGGTGATCTTCGGCCAACCGCTCGGAGGCGCCGTCACGGTTGTCGGCAACCGATGGACCTTCACCCCCAAGGCCGGCTTCACCGGGCTCACCACCTTCGGGTACCGGGTCACCGACAGCGTGAACCCTGCGTGGAGCGACACCGCAACAGTTTTCATCACCGTGACCGCCGATTAGACCCGAGTGTTGCCGGTCGGATCAGGGTTCCGACGCTGTCACCTTGCTCGCACGACAGCAGGTTCAGCAGCAGCCGGCTGCACAGCCGACGAAAAAACCGGCACCCGTCGTCGCGCTAATCGCACACCTCCGTCGCAGGGCGGACGGCGAGTATCGTCTCTACGAGTCAGCTCCGCTAGCGCTTCGTGAAGATGGTCCGGTGCCACTCCTTGTCGGCCACCCCGGTGATATCGCTCATGACGTGCTTGATCGTGAGGTACTCCTCGAGCGAGTAGTCGCTCATGTCCTTGCCGAATCCTGACGCGCCGACGCCGCCGTGCGGCATCTCGCTGATGATCGGAATGTGGTCGTTGATCCAGACACAGCCCGCGTTGATCTCACGTGATGCCCGCTGCGCGCGGTACACATCGCGTGTCCACGCCGAAGCCGCCAAACCGAACGCGGTGTCATTGGCCTGCCGCAACGCGTCGTCGTCGTCCGTGAACGACCGCACCGTCAGCACCGGTCCGAAGATCTCGTCGCGGTAGATCTCGGAGGCCTCGTCGACATCCGCGATCAGCGTCGGACGGTAGAACGACCCCGGCAGATCGGGCGCCACGCCGCCGGTGACCACGCGTCCCCCCTGACCGGGTGCCCGCTCGACCATGCCCGCGACCTTGTCGCGGTGCGCCATCGAGATCAACGGACCCAGGTCGGTGTCGGGGTCCTGCGGATCGCCGACCACCACCTTGCCCATCACCTCGGCGACACCGGCGACGAAGTCGTCGTAGAGATCTCGCGCCACGATCGCGCGCGTCGCTGCCGTGCAGTCCTGTCCGGTGTTGATGAGCGCACCGGCGACGGCACCCTGGATGGCGGCGTCCAGGTCGGCGTCGTCGAACACCACGAAAGGCGCCTTGCCGCCCAATTCCAACTGCGTGCGGTGGCCGTGCACCGCGGCCGCCGCCATGACTTTGCGCCCCACCGGGGTCGAGCCCGTGAACGTGACGACGTCGACGTCAGGGTGTCCGGCCAGGGCGGTGCCGACATCGCCGCCTGCGCCGGTCACGACATTGAAAGCTCCGTCGGGCAGACCTGCCTCGGTCGCCAGCCGGGCCAGGGTCAGCGTCGTCAGCGGTGTGAGCTCCGCGGGTTTGATGACCACGCTGCATCCGGCGGCCAACGCCGGCAACACCTTCCACACCGCCATCTGCAGCGGATAGTTCCACGGCGTGATCGTCGCAACCACGCCCACCGCCTCGCGCCGGATGCTCGACGTGTGATCACCGGAGTACTCGGCGGTGGCCTTGCCCTCGAGATGGCGTGCCGCACCGGAGAAGAACGAGATGTTGTCGATGCTGCCCGGCACGTCGAACTCCGTGGCCAACCGCACCGGCTTTCCGGTCTGGCTCACTTCCTCGGCGATGATCGCCTCCGCGTTGGTGTCGACGAGTTCGGCGAGTTTGGCGAGCACGCCGGCGCGGTCGACAGGGGTAGCCGTCGCCCAACCGCGCAACGCGGCACGGGCTGAAGCCACAGCGCGGTCGACGTCGGCCGGAGTCGCCAGCGCCATCTCGGCCACCGTCGATCCGTTGGCGGGGTTGACCACCTGATGTACGCCGCCGGCGGTGACCACCGGCGCCCCGTCGATCCAGCTGCCTGCCACGTGTGTCGATACGGTCTCGGGGGAAGACACAGTCATCGTTCAACGCTAACCGACTCCGACCGGCCAAGCTACGCATTCCTGCAGCGCGAAGCCGTCAAAACGCGTGATTTCATGGTCATAGTTGCTTGCTACGACGGATTCCGTGCACAATCTCATGCATGGCTAACCCGGGCGTTGGACCCGTGTCGTTCCGCGTCAACCAGTCAAGACCTGGCGCGGCGTTCCAACTCGACGACTTGTCGAAACAGATCATCGAGAAGCTGCAGCAGGACGGCCGACGTTCCTATGCCGGCATCGGCAAGGCAGTCGGCCTCTCCGAGGCCGCGGTCCGGCAGCGGGTGCAGCGCATGGTCGACGCGGGTGTCATGCAGATCGTCGCGGTGACCGATCCGATGCAACTGGGCTTCGCGCGTCAGGCCATGATCGGCATCAAGTGCACCGGGGACACCACCAAAGTGGCCGAGAAGCTGGCCACCATCGAATCCGTCGACTACGTGGTCCTGACGGCGGGTTCGTTCGACGCCATCGTCGAAGTCGTCTGTACCGACGACGACGACCTTCTCGACCTCCTCAACACCCAGATCCGCGCACTGCCGGGAGTGATATCAACCGAGACACTTGTTTACCTGAAACTCGTTAAACAGCAATATAATTGGGGTACAAGATGACTGCTACCGATATCGATCTCTCCGCCGAGCTGGGCGCCACCGCCGATCGTCACCTCTGGGGCCACTTCGCTCGCCACGGCGCCGGCATCACGCCGCCGATCATCACTCGCGGCGAAGGCGTCACCATCTGGGACAGCAAGGGCAAGAGCTACATCGACGGCCTGTCAGGGCTTTTCGTGGTCCAGGTCGGCCACGGCCGCAAGGAGCTCGCCGAGGCGGCGGCCAAGCAGGCCGAGACGCTGGCGTTCTTCCCGCTGTGGTCCTACGCCACGCCGTCGGCCATCGAGCTATCCGAGCGCCTCGCAGGGTACGCACCGGGCGATCTCAACCGCGTGTTCTTCACCACCGGCGGTGGTGAAGCCGTGGAGTCGGCGTGGAAGCTGGCCAAGAACTACTTCAAGCTGACCGGCAAACCCGGTAAGCACAAGGTGATTTCGCGTGCGATCGCCTACCACGGCACCCCGCAGGGCGCCCTGGCGATCACCGGCCTGCCGGCGTTCAAGGAGCAGTTCGAACCGCTGACACCGGGCGGTTTCCGCGCGCCCAACACCAACTTCTACCGGGCACCCGCGCTCTTCGAGCATGACGCGAAGGCGTTCGGTCGGTACTGCGCGGACCGCATCGCCGAGGCGATCGAGTTCGAGGGCCCCGACACCGTCTGCGCGGTGTTCCTGGAACCCGTGCAGAACGCCGGCGGCTGCTTCCCGCCGCCGCCAGGGTATTTCGAGCGCGTTCGCGAGATCTGCGACGAGTACGACGTGCTGTTGGTGTCCGACGAGGTAATCTGCGCCTACGGCCGGATCGGCTCGATGTTCGCCTGCGACGACTTCGGCTACGTGCCCGACATCATCACCTGCGCAAAGGGTTTGACGTCGGGTTACTCGCCGATCGGCGCGATGATCGCCTCCGACCGGCTGTTCGAACCGTTCAATGACGGCAAGACGACGTTCGCGCACGGTTACACCTTCGGCGGGCATCCGGTGTCGTCGGCGGTGGCGCTGGCCAACCTCGACATCTTCGAGCGCGAGGGTCTCAACGATCACGTCAAGGAGATGGCACCGGCATTCCGCGCGACGCTCGAGCAGCTCTATGACCTCCCGATCGTCGGCGACGTCCGGGGCGAGGGCTTCTTCTACGGCATCGAGTTGGTGAAGGACAAGGCCACCAAGGAGACCTTCAACGACGAGGAATCTGAGCGGTTACTCCGTGGTTTTCTCACCCCCGCGATCTTCGAGGCGGGCCTGTACTGCCGTGCCGATGACCGCGGCGACCCAGTCGTGCAGTTGGCGCCGCCGCTGATCAGCGGCCAGAAGGAGTTCGACGCGATCTACCAGATCCTTCGCGGCGTCCTTGACGAAGCGGGTCGGCTTCTCTGAGGGAGCTGTCAGCTGCGATAGAACAGGGTGGGCGGTAGTGGGCGCAGGCCTCCTCCGCTGTTGCGGGCCGCGAACTGCACTTTCGCGTCAGACATTTCGTCGCCGATCTCCAACGTGCCTGCGTCGGCGAACCTACTGAGCATCCCGGCGGTCAGGAACGTGAACCGGTCACCGGGGCCGACCGCGTCGTCGTCGGACAACGTGTCCGATCGAAGGCCGAAGACCACCGGCTCCACGCCCGACAGGTACAGCCACAGCGACGAATAGATCCGATCGCCCGGGCCTTCCGCGGGCAACACCGCGTGGTGAAACGGTATGCCGTCGGCCGACGACGCCAGGAGGAAGTCCTGATCGCGTTGTGGCCCGTGGTAGCTGGGCAGCTTGATGCAGGCCGTCCGCACCAGTGATCGACGATCGTTCGCCTGATCTCGCTCCGTGGCGAATCTGATCACCGCGTCAGTCGGACTGTCCGCGCGAAATATCCGCAAGGCGGCTGGACTCGGTGATCGCGCAGCTATCGTCAACGTTGCGCGAAACGTCCGGCCTGGTTGGGCGAACAATCCGGCGCCGAGGGGCCTGATGCCGCCTGCCAGCCCAGATAACGTCGCTCCCACCGCCGCACTGACGTCAGACATATCGACCTTTCGACTGGATAACTGGTCGGGGTTTCCCGGCGCATCCGGAGAACAAACCCAAACCCGCACGACTTTCGGAGGTCTGCGCAGCGAAAGCTCGCCATAACGGGCTCCTGGAAATCGGCATCGGGCGAAACTTGCATGGTGCCTGCCAAACAGCCCAAGCCGCCGATCGACCCCGTCCGCTGGAATCCGCCACCGGTCGATCCGTTGCCGGAGTTTTCCTCCGCGGAACTGACGGTTGTGCCCGTACCGGGCGATGCGCCCGAGGATGTCGTCGTCGACGGCAACGGCCAGATCTGGGCCGGTCTGATCGATGGCAGGATCGTGCGCATCGACCCGAATGGCGGCGCATCCGTGGTCGTCGCCCAGATCGACAACCGGCCACTGGGGTTGCACGTCGCGCGGGACGGCCGGTTGTTGGTCTGCAGCAGCCCCGGCGGCCTGCTGGTGCTCGACCCGGCCACCGGCGCCGTCGAGCCGCTGGTACCGGAGGTTGACGGGCCGGCTTTGCAGTTCTGCTCGAATGTCACCGAATTGGCCGACGGCACAATCTATTTCACCGAGTCGACCAGCGCGTTCACTTACGAGCACTTCCTCGGACCGATCTTCGAGGCCCGCAACCGCGGCAGCGTGTTCCGTCGCGATCCCGATGGAACAGTGCTCACCGTCGTCGCGGGGCTGTACTTCGCCAATGGCATCACGCCGACGGCCGACGGGTCGGCTCTGGTGTTCGCCGAGACGCAGGCGCGGCGGCTGTCGAAGTACTGGCTCACCGGCGATGAGGCAGGCATGGTGACACCGCTTGCGGTGAATCTGCCGGGCAGCCCGGACAACTTGTCGACGGGGGCCGACGGCCGGATCTGGTGCGCGATGGTCTCGCCCACGAACGCCGCCGCGGAGTGGCTGCCGAAAAGTCCGCCGGCTTTGCGCAAGCTGCTGTGGCGACTGCCCGACGGGCTGCAGCCCAAGATCAAACCGATCGTGTGGGCGGTGGCATTCGACCCCGACAGCGGCGAGGCCGTCGCCGGTGTGCGCACTGACCATCCGGCGTTCGGCATGGTGACGGGCCTGGTCGAAAACGGCGACAAGCTGTGGATGGGCAGCATCGGCTTCCCCGCCGTCGCGCACGTCGACCTGGCGGACACCGCCTTGCGCTGAGGGGCCCGCCCGCCCGCGCTACCCCGCCGAGTCACATTTGAAACTCCAATCACACCAGTCACAGCGCGCCTCCCGGCAAACCCGCCTGCAACGTCCTAATCTGCGCTCACCATGGCGAACGTACGAACCTCGTCCAAACGCGCTGCTGCCCTGGTGGCGGCCTTGTTTCTGCTGACCTCGCCCGCGGTGGCCGCCGCTCAGCCGGATGCCGCGCCGGACACGAACGCTTGTCCGTACAAGCAATCGACGCCACCGGCCGTCGACGCGTCCGAGGTGCCCAAACCCGGCCAAGCCGCACCCGGTCCGCTGCCTGTCCCGGCCAAGCCGATGGGCGGCGATGCGCTCTCGGGTTGCGGCGTCATCACCGCGCCCGGCACCCCACCGCTGCCCAACGACATCTCGGCCGAAGCATGGCTGGTCGCCGACCTCGACACCGGCGACGTCATCGCCGCCAAGGATCCGCACGGCAGGCACCGGCCCGCCAGCATCATCAAGGTCCTCGTCGCAATGCAGGCCATCAGGGAACTGCCGATCCACAAGGTCGTGCCGGGCACCGCTGAAGATTCGGCGCAGGAAGGCACCAAGGTCGGCGTCGGCGAAAACGGGCACTACTCCATCAACGACCTGCTGCACGGTCTGCTGATGTATTCGGGCAATGACGCCGCACACGCGCTGGCGGCCCAGATGGGCGGAATGGAAACCACGATCGGCAAGCTCAACGTCCTTGCCGACAAGCTCGGCGGGCATGACACGCGAGTCGCGACGCCGTCGGGTCTCGACGGTCCCGGCATGAGCACGTCTGCCTACGACATCGGCCTGTTTTACCGATATGCCTGGCAGAACCCGATTTTCAGCGACATCGTCAGCACGCGCACCTTCGACTTCCCGGGTCGTGGTGATGCCGGCTATCCGATCGAGAACGACAACAAGCTGCTCGCCAACTATCCCGGCGCTCTCGGCGGCAAGACCGGCTTCACCGACGACGCGGGCCAGACGTTCGTGGGTGCGGCCAACCGTGACGGACGCCGACTGGTCGCGGTGCTGCTGCGCGGAACCCGCCAGCCGATCGCACCCTGGGAGCAGGCGGCGCATCTGCTTGACTACGGCTTCGCGACGGCGCCGGGCACCAAGGTCGGCACTCTGATCGAACCGGACCCTTCGCTGCTCGCGCCGAAGCCGGAAGCGGCCGCAGGAGCCGAGGCGCTCAACGCCGCACCGGTACTGCCCGACATCGACGCCACGCCCGTGCGCGTGGGTGTCGGCATCGCCGGCTCGATCATCGTGTTCGGGCTCATCATGGGCGCCCGGTCACTCAATCGCCGCCCCCAGCACTGATTTCAGGCCCCGCGGCGACATCGAGTCACGGAGCCGCCCGGCGGCGACATCAGGTCACGGCCCCCACGCCGGTCGGGGCAGCGCCGCGGACTTCTTGCCAAGCTTTCCCGATCGGACCTGCGCGGCGAGGCTGTCGAGTATCACCCGTGAGCTCATCAGCGCGGTCTGCTCCGCCCAGTCATAGGGCGGCGAGCACTCCACGACTTCGATACCGGCCAACCCGGGCTCGGACACCATCTTGACCAGGTTCAGCGCTTCGCGCGGCAGCAGCCCACCCGGCTCGGGCCAGCCGGTGCCCGGCACGAAACCGGCGTCGATCACATCGATGTCGAACGACAGATAGACCGCTTTGGCGCCCTTCCATGCGATTTCGAGGGCCATCTCAGCGATTTTCTCGACGCCGACACGTTCCACGTCGCCAACGGTGATGACCGTCGACTGGCGTTCGCGGCCGACCTTCACGCCCTCGCGTGGGCTCTGCCAGCCGCCGATGCCGATCTGGACGAGGTTGGTCGCGGGCGCGTTCTTGATGTTGGTCGCGTGGAACCAGGGGGTGGTGTGCATCCGCTCGTCGAGGTCCGTCTCCTGGGTGTCGACATGGCGGTCGAAGTGGATGATGCCGATGTTGCCGTCCATGTAGGGCGCCAGCCCGCGAACTGTCGGAAAGCCGATCGAGTGGTCGCCACCCAGCACGATCGGCATGACGCCCTTCTGCGCCACATGTGCCATCGCCTGACTGATCTGGTCGAAAGACTTCTCCAGATTGCCCGGGATCGTGAACACGTCGCCGATGTCGACCATGTTCAGCTGCTCGCGCAGGTCGACCCCGGACTCGTAGTTGTACGTGCCGAACAGGTTCGTGGAACGACGAATTCCCTGCGGACCGAACCGGGTGCCAGGCCGATAGGTCGCACCGGCATCGAGTGGCACACCGAAGATCGCCACCTCGGCGTCGTCGACCTCGTTGACATCCTCGATGAACGGGCACTTCAGGAATGTGCCGCGCTCACCCGCGAAGTGCGGTTTCTCACCGCGGACGAACGTCGAGATGGTTCGGTCGTTGATGGTCGGGGCGGCCTCCAGGCCGTAGCTCAGACCGCGATCGATCTCCTCGCGAAGCCGGCGATCGCCGAGATTTGCCTCGACTTGCTGCGCCCACGCACCTTCGGCGTTGGGCAGCGACGGATCCGGACGGTCGGGGTAGCCAGACGAATCGGACACGAGATTCTCCTCACGCGCCGTCTTGTCGCTGACCGGGTACGACGCACCTCGTCCGGGGCGCCGGATCTCGCAGCGCCTGACGCCATTGTTGGCACGTCTGTGAATCCGTGTCCAGCGCTGAATGAAACGCATCGTTAACACCGGACGCGACGACACGTAATCAACCGGGCTTTTCCTGACGTGGACTCACAGAAAGTTGTGGGGCGCGTCTAGGGTTCCGCCGGCACGCCGGGCCTGGTCCGAGAGACGCAGGCGGCCAGCACCGACGCATGACCGTTCCACGGCGGGACAAAAGCCCGGGAGACTCCAGCTTCATACAGGAGACTCCAGATGATTCTTCTCGGCGTGGCGATCAGCATCGCCGTTGTCGTGGCCGTCGGCTTCTACGTGTCCAAGCGTATCGAGGGCGACAGCTCCAATTTCCTTGTCGGCGGCCGGATGTTGCCCTTCTGGCTCGTCGGCGGCGCACTCATGGGCGCGGCCGTCGACACCAACGCGACCCTCGGCAACACCGACCTCGCCTTCGAATTCGGCTTCTGGGCCGGCGCGGCGCTGCCCCTGGGTCTGGCGCTGTGTCTGACGATCACCGGCATCTTCTTCGCCAAACCGATGAACCGGATGGGGCTGACGTCGTTTCCCGACTACTACCGGCTGCGGTTCGGGCGTTCGGTCGAGGTGGGCGCCTCGGTTCTCCTGGCCGTCGCGTTCTGCATGCTGGTGGCCGGCAACCTCGTCGCGGGCGGGTTCTTGTTCAACTACTTCCTCGGCATGCCCTACTGGCTGGGTGTGGTCCTGATCGCGGCAATCGCGGTGGCCTACACCGGAACTGGCGGCCTGATCGCCGACGCCTACACGGCGATCATCCAGATGTCGCTGATCCTGATCGGCGCGATCGGGCTGCTCGTGTGGATGACCACGACGCACGGTCTCGATATCGCCGAGGGCACGGGACCTTTGGCGCTCGGCCAATTGTCCGACCCCGCGCAGGGCGCGGTCATCAACTGGGCGACGCTGATCGCACTGGGCATCGGTGACATCGTCGCGATCGACTTCATGGCCCGCGTGTTCTCCGCGAAGTCGCCCGAGGCCGCGCGCAAGGCCTGTTTCACCGCGGCGGCAGGCACCGTCGCAATCTGCGTTCCGTTCGGATTGGTTGTGCTAGCGGCACATTCGTTCATGCCCGCGGAGCTCGACGGCCCGGTGCTCTTCGTCCTGCTGGACCAGTACGCGCCAATCGGACTGACGGTCCTCGTGCTGTGCGGGCTGGTCGGTGCGTCGATGTCCACTGCGAACGGCGCAATCCTGGCCATCTCGAATGTCTGCGTGCGCAATCTGGGCGGTGTCCGCCGCGTGCACGAGCCCGGCAAGAAGGATCCGCTACTGAAGGCAACGCGGATCGCAATGGTGCCGATGACGCTGTTCTCGATCCTGTTCGCGGTCTACGTGCAGCAGACGGGAATCTTGCTGACGCTCGCCTTCGACCTGATGCTCGCGTGCCTGGCCGTGCCGTTCATCCTCGGGTTGGTGTGGCGCCGAGGGACCACCACGGCCGCGGTCGCCGCGATCGGCGTCGGGTTCGTTGTCCGGATCGTGCTGTTCGTCATGACGCCGACGATGTTCGGGGTCGAGAACACGATCCTCTACATCCCGAACAGCCTCATCACCGCATCGTTCGACGGGTGGCCCACCTTCATCGCATTCGGGGCCGGCTTGCTGACCTATGTCGTGGTGTCGCTGATGACACCGCCGGCACCGTTGCGCGGCCTGGACATTCAGGTCGCGCAGGATGTCGACGATGCCCTGGATTCCACGACAGTGGAGACCGAGACGGAGCCTGTGCTCGCGGGGTGAGGCTGCGCGCGTATAGCGCAGCCGGGGCTTACGGGCGGCGGCTCCACCGCGAAATCCCCAACGCACCAACGGCTCCCAGGGCGGCCGCGGCCAGCGCACCGCGAATCCCCAGGCCCTCTCGGAACTCGACGCGCGGGGTGATCTGTGCCGGGTTGGGCGGATCGACCGGAGCCGTCGCCAGGTTGTCGGATGACGTCGCGGCCCACGCCGTGGCGAACAGAATGAGCCGAGAGGTGATGTAGGCGAACACCATCAGGCCCAGCACCGGACCGAACGTCGCGCCGGCCGGGCCGGTCACCACTGAACGCAGGTAGATCGACGCCAACTGCTTGAAGACTTCGAATGCCACCGCGGCCATCAGCCCGGCCCTCAGCGCGCTGCGGAAGCTGACCGACTCCCGGGGCAGACGCGCGATGACCCAGGTGAACAACCACCAGGTGATCAGCACCGATACCGCAAGCGAGGCCACCCGCAGCGCTATGCTGACGCCCGGAACATCCTGCAGTCCAACCCATTCCAGCACCTGCTTCATCGCGCCCGAACTACCCAGCACGGTGAGCCCGATCGTCAGCACCAGCGCGAGGAACAAGCCCACCATGGCCGTCAGATCTGACAACTTGGTGCGGACGAACCCCTTCGCCTCGTTCCGCGCCCCTCCCCACATCTGACTCAACGCTTCACGAAGGTTCGCCATCCAGCCCAGGCCGGCCCATGCGGCGGTCGCGAGGCCGATGATGCCGACGGAGGTGCGCGATTCGATCGCCGAGTCCATCAGATCGACCAGTTGCTGGCCGACGTCGCCGGAGATCGTCGACTTGATCCGCTCCTGGATCTCGGCGAGCAGCTCGGGCTGGCTCGCCAGAATGAACCCGCCAATCGCGAACCCCACCATCAACATCGGAAAGAGCGCGAAGATCGTGAAGTACGTGATGCCCGCGGCGTAGAAGTCGCCCTTGCTCTCCTGGTACCGCTCTTGGGCGCGCATCACATGGTCGAACCAGTGGTATCGCGCGCGAAAGCGGTCGAGAATTCCGGGTTTGGACTCGTCCGGATTGCCCGGCTCGACCGGAGGTGTCATTCAAGCCTCCAAGCGAGTTGCGGGCGTTGGCTAGGTCCCCCGGGGCAACCCTAAACGGTCATATACCCGCTGCAGAGTGTTTGAAGACACCTCTCTGGCGCGCTCGGCGCCGGCGGCCAGCACCGACTCGAGCTCGGCCGGATCGGCCATCAGTTCATCGACACGCGCCTGGATCGGCGTGACGAACTCGACTACCGCTTCGGCGGTGTCGGCCTTCAGATCGCCGTAGCCGCGGCCCGCGTACCCTTCGACGAGCTTGTCGACGTCGGTGCCGGTGATCGCGGACTGGATGCTCAGCAGGTTCGACACGCCGGCTTTCGCGGCCGGGTCGTAGCGGATCTCGCGCTCACTGTCGGTCACCGCCGACCGGATCTTCTTCGCGGTCTTCTTCGGATCGTCGAGCAGACTGATCAGCCCGGCGTCGGTGGCCGCAGACTTACTCATCTTCGACGTGGGGTCCTGCAGGTCGTAAATCTTGGCGGTGGCCTTCTGGATCAGTACGTCGGGCACCACGAAGGTGTCCGGAAAACGGGCGTTGAAACGTTGGGCGACGTCGCGGGCCAACTCCAGATGCTGGCGCTGGTCCTCCCCGACCGGAACCAGTTCGGTGTCGTAGAGCAGCACGTCGGCGGCCATCAGCACGGGATACGTGAACAGCCCGACGGTCGTGGCCTCCGCACCTTCCTTCTGCGACTTGTCCTTGAACTGAGTCATCCGTGACGCCTGCCCGAATCCGGTGAAACAGCCCAGCACCCAAGCGAGTTCGGCGTGCTCGGGCACCTGGCTCTGGACGAAGACGGTGGACCGTGACGTGTCGATGCCGAGCGCGAGGTATTGCGCAGCGGTCACCATCGTGCGCCGACGCAACTCCTCGGGATCCTGCGGGATGGTGATCGCGTGCAGGTTGACCACGCAGAAGAAGGCGTCGTAGTCGTCCTGCATGCCCACCCACTGCTTGATGGCGCCCAGGGCGTTGCCCAGGTGCAGGGAGTCAGATGTGGGTTGGACACCGGAAAAGACGCGACGCGCAGTGCTCATGATGCGTCAATCTTGGCATGGTCAGCCAATGGCTTTTTGAGCGCTCTGTTCCCGGGACTCCTCGATGGCCCTGCGCGCGAAGACCCACCGTTCCGTGATCGCCAGCTGGCTGCGGCCGCGGCCCAGGAAGGTGATGAACCAGGAGTACACCGCGACAATGCGGTTTCGGCTGCCCACAAGGTAGTAGAGGTGCAGACCGAGCCACGCGAGCCAGGCCAGGAACCCGCCGAACTCGATCTTGCCGATCTGGCACACCGCGCTGAACCGCGAGACGGTGGCCATGCTGCCTTTGTTCAAGTACTTGAACGGCTTTCGTTCGCCTGCCGAACCCTTGAGTTCGCTCTTGATCTGCTTGGTGGCGTAAACCGCGCCCTGAATCGCGCCCTGCGCCATCCCCGGGACGCCGGGAACGCTCATCAGGTCACCGATGACGAAAACGTTCGGATGCCCCTTGACCGTGAGGTCAGGCTCGACGATGACGCGTCCGGCCCTGTCGACCTCGGTGCCGTCGGACTGCTCGGCGATCAACTTGCCCAGCGGGCTGGCCTGCACGCCGGCCGACCACACCTTCACCGCGCATTCAATCCGCTTTTCTTCACCGTCTTCCTTGACGGTCAGGCCCATGTAGTCGACATCGGTGACCATCGTGTTGAGCTTGACCTCGACGCCAATCCTCTCCAGCCGGCGCTGCGCCTTGAGCCCGAGCTTGGGCCCCATCGGGGGCAGGACTGCAGGGGCGGCCTCGACCAGGATCACCCGGGCCTCGGTGGGGTCGATGGTGCGGAACGCACCGGCCAGGGTCCGATCGGCGAGCTCGGCGATCTGTCCGACGACCTCGACACCGGTCGGTCCGGCGCCGACGACGACGAATGTCAGCCGGCGCTTGCGTTCGGCCTCCGATGTCGTCACCTCGGCCGCCTCGAAGGCGCCGAGGATCCGGCCGCGCAGCTCCAGCGCGTCGTCGACTGTTTTCATGCCCGGAGCGAAGGCCTCGAAGTGGTCGTTGCCGAAATAGGACTGCTGTGCGCCTGCGGCCACGATCAGACTGTCGAACGGCGTGACCCGCTCCCAATCGAGCAGCTTGGAGGTGACCGTCTTGTTCTCGAGATCGATCCCGGCCACATCACCGAGCAATACTTCGGCGTTCTTGTTCTTACGCAAGATGATTCGCGTCGCCGGCGCTATTTCACCGACCGACAGGATGCCGGTGGCGACTTGATAGAGCAGCGGCTGGAACAGGTGGTGGGTCGTCTTCGCGATGAGGGTGACGTCAACGTCCGCGCGCTTGAGGTGTTTGGCCGCGAACAGCCCACCGAAGCCGGACCCGATGATGACGACGCGATGACGCCGGGGAGCGATGGGTTCGTCGGTCATTGGCCGACCCTAACGGTCATGCGCGCCGCTTACAGTCCACAGCAGGTGAATATTCGACGGTGACCGGGGCATGGTCGGACCAGCGCAGCGCATAGGCCTCGGCCCGCTCGACCCTGGCGGATACGGCTCGCGCCGCGAGCGGTTGGGTGGCGAGCTGGTAGTCGATCCGCCAGCCTGCGTCGTTGTCGAATGCGCGGCCCCGCCAGGACCACCAGGCATACGGGCCTGCGACGTCAGGATGCAGCACCCGCACCACGTCGACCCAGCCGGACGCAAGTAGATCCGTCAGCCAGGCCCGCTCACTGGGCAGAAAGCCGGACTTCTTGACGTTGCCCTTCCAGTTCTTGATGTCGCTCTCGGTGTGCGCGATATTCCAGTCGCCACACATGACGGCGTCGCGACCCGCCGCGGCCAGGACGGCCATCCGGGCCGCCAGCGTCTCCATGAACCGCTCTTTCTCCGACTGGCGCGGCGTATCCGCTTCGCCGGTCTGGATGTACAGGCTGGCGACCGTCGTGCCCGCGGTGTCCACCTCCAAATAGCGGCCGTGCGTACCGAATTCGTCCGAATCCATCAGCCGCGCGTCGTCGATCGGATGCCGCGAAAGGATCGCAACGCCGCTACGCCCTTTGACATGCGGCTCCGCCGACGCCAGTTGCCACCCGTCGGCCAGCACCGGCGCCAGCGCAGTCGAGACTTGATCGTCGTCCGCGCGGGTCTCCTGCAGGCACACGACGTCGGCGGTGGTGGCGGCGAGCCACGGCAGCAGCCCGAGGTTCTCCGCTGACCGCTCCTTGATCGCCGCGCGGATGCCGTTGACGTTGATGGTGCTGACAATCACGTGCCAGACCCTAACCATCGGCCGGGCTGCGGGCTTGCGGTACCGGCGGTACCACCTTTAGTGTCGGGCAGATGATCGAGCGCGCACCCATCCACCTGGGCTCCGGCGAACCACTGCTTTTGCTACACCCGTTCATGATGTCGCAGAACGTGTGGAAAGGCGTCGCACCTCTGATTGCTGACACCGGTCGGTACGAAGTGCTGGCACCCACCATGCCCGGCCACAACGGCGGTATCAAGGGCAGGTTCTTCCTGGACACCGTCGAGCTGGCCGACGATATGGAACGCCGGATGGACGCGCTGGGCTGGGACACCGCGCACATCGTCGGTAACTCGCTCGGCGGTTGGGTGGCCTTCGAACTGTCGCGCCGCGGCCGCGCCCGCTCGCTGACCGGCATCGCGCCCGCCGGCGGCTGGCATCGTTACACCCCCGCCAAGTTCGAGATCGTGTTCAAGTTCGTGGCCGGCCTGCCCGTTTACCTAGGCGCCAAGCTGCTCGGCCAGCGTGCGCTGAAGCTGCCGGGCGTGCGTCATCTCGGTTATGTGCCGATCAGCGCTAAAGCAGACCGCCTCAACGACGAGCAGTGGCTCGACATCATCGACGACGTCACCCACTGCCCGGCCTACTACCAGCTGCTGATCAAGTCGCTACTGATGCCCGGCCTGATGGAATTGGCCGAGGCCAAGACGCCGACGCATCTTGTCATCTGCGAGAAAGACCGGGTGCTACCGCATCCGAGGTTCACCCGGCACTTCACCACTCACCTGCCGGAGTCCACGCAGATCACGCATCTCGACGACGTCGGGCACATCCCGATGTTCGAGGCGCCGCGCCGGGTCGCCGACCTGATCGTCGAGTTCACCGACCGCCACGCGACGCCTCCGCCCCACCAGGCGATCGGCTAGCCGCTGCGCCCCTCGGCCCTGACCACTTCGGCGAGTGACCGCGGCCGACGGCCGGTGATGCGCTGCACCGACTCGGTGACCCGGTTCTCTGCGCCCGCTGCAATGACCGCGTCAAGGCTCGCCAGCAAGGTGGCATAGTCCGCGGACAACCCGGCGCTGGTGAACAGCGCAACGAGAGTGTCGGGGTCGACCGATCGGTGGCGCACCATGTGGCCGACGGCACGCGAGATGATGTCGGCCGCTTGGGCGTAGCTAAGCGCTTCGGGACCGGTGAGGACATAGTCGGTGTTGTGCGGGGCGTGGTCAGTGAGCACCGTGGCCGCGACTGCAGCGATGTCGCCGGCATCGATGAAGGCCACCTTGGCGTCGCCGGTGGCGGTGACGATCTCGCCGTGGCGGACGGCGTGCGCGAGGGGATGGTCACCGAAAAAGTTCTGCATGAACCACGACGGTCGCAACACCGTCCACTCCGGCATCGCCGACGCGATCATGCGGTGTACGACGCCGGGTCCCGGGGCGCCCGCCTCGACGGCCGACGAGCTCAGCGTGACGACACGTTGCACTTTCGCGGCAGTTGCTTCGTCGAGAAAAGCTTCGACCTGATGACTGGGGTCGACCACCTCGATCGGACCGACCAGGTAGACCGCGTGCACGCCGCGCAGCGCGTCGGCGAATGTCGAGGAATCGTCCCAATCGAACCGGACCTGATCTGACGAACGCGGCCGACGCGTCGCGGAGCGATACGCCACCCCACGACATCGCAGTTCAGCGACCACGCGCGAGCCGGTCGTTCCCGCCGCTCCCGTGACGAGGACCGTCACCGCGCATCCGTCCCGCCGAACGCGGCCACGAACTCCGGCAGGCCACCAATGATGTCGGCCGCGGCCGCGGGGCTCCAATAGTCGCGGTAGCGGGTGATGCTCCCGTCGCGGACGGTGACCACACTGATGTAACGCATTTCGTAGGGCTTCCCGCTCGCGACCACGGTCCCGGCGGCGGCGAACTCGACCACTGCGACGTCGGGCGCGTCGGTGGCATGGATGTGCGGGTCAACGATGCGGTCGATGTGCAGCGTGTTCGGGTAGTCCTTCAGATATTCGTGGATCGCGGCGCGTCCACGGACCTGCTGCGGATACCCGGGCGGCGCGAAGGGGAACTCAATGACCCCGTCGTCCGCCCACAGGTCGGCGAACCCCACAAAGTCGTTGGCGGACAGCAGGCTCAGCGCTCGTCTGGTGACAGCGATGACATTCATGAATGTGCTCCTAATAGGACGATACGGTGTCGTCCTATCCAACTTAGCACGCGCCGGGTCGGTACCGTCCTGGCCCTATGCTCATGGGCATGTCACCACGGGCACCGACCGGCGCTGCGCTGCTGCAGCCGCACATCACTCGGGCCATCACCGACGCCGTGCTCGACGAATGGGCCGAACGCGGTTACGGACGGCTCGCGATGGAAGGAGTCGCCAAACGCGCCGGCGTCGGCAAGAGCGCCCTGTATCGCCGCTGGCCGTCAAAGCAGGCAATGGCGATCGCCGTCCTCGGGGAGCTGGGCGTCAGCCTGGCCGCGGCGCCCGATACCGGAAGTCTGCGCTCCGATCTGACCGAGATGATCGCCTCGCTGCTGGCCTGGCTCAATCACCCGCAAGCCTCGCGGATCCTGCCCGACTTGATCGCCGAGACAACACGAGACCCGGCCCTGGGACGGGCGGTCAAGGCGATGCTGGGTGACCCGCGGCGCGAGCGGAGCCGCGTCGTCTTCGAGCGCGCGATCGTTCGGGGGGAACTGCCCGCCGCCACCAACATCGACCTGGTGCTCGACTTGGTTCCCTCGGCGATCTACTGGCGCCAGACCATCCGCGGCGTGCCGGTCACCGAGGACTATGTCGAGCAGCTGACCGAGATGATCTTGCGGGCGATTGCACCGTCCTGACCATGCACCGGCCGGTTCACGGCCGAGGCCTCAGCCGCGCGCGGACTCCAGGGTCGAGTTCAGCGTCTTGCTCGGCCGCATGATCGCGGTGGTCTTCTCCGGGTCGGGCCAGTAGTAACCACCGATGTCCACCGAATCCCCTTGCACCTCTGCAAGTTCAGACACGATGGTCTCCTCGTTCTCGGCAAGCGATTTCGCGAGCGCGGCGAAGTGGTCGGCGAGCTCCTTGTCCTCGCTCTGTTCGGCGAGTTCCTGCGCCCAATACATGGCGAGGTAGAACTGGCTGCCGCGGTTGTCGAGCTCACCGGTTTTGCGCGACGGGCCCTTGTCGTTCTCCAGCAGCTTGCCGATCGCGCCGTCGAGCGTCTTGCCGAGCAGGGTGGCGCGCTTGTTGTCCGTCTTGGTGCCCAGATCCTCGAAGCAGGCGCCCAGCGCGAGGAACTCGCCGAGCGAATCCCACCGCAGGTGGTTCTCTTCGACCAGCTGATGCACGTGCTTTGGCGCCGATCCACCCGCGCCCGTCTCGTACATTCCGCCGCCCGCCATCAGCGGCACGATCGACAGCATCTTGGCGCTCGTGCCGAGCTCCAGAATCGGGAACAGGTCGGTGAGGTAGTCACGCAGGATGTTTCCGGTGACGGCGATGGTGTCCTGTCCGCGGGTGACCCGCTCCAGCGTGTATCGCATGGCCCAGACCTGCGGCATGATCTGGATGTGCAGGCCCTCGGTGTCGTGGTCCTGCAGGTACGCCTTGACCTTCTTGCGCAGTTCGGCCTCGTGCGGACGCTCGGTGTCCAGCCAGAACACCGCCGTCATCCCTGACGCGCGGGCGCGGGTGACGGCGAGTTTGACCCAGTCCCGAATCGCCGCGTCCTTGGTGACGGGCATGCGCCAGATGTCGCCTTCCTCGACGTTCTGCGACATCAGCACCTCGCCGGTGTCGATGTCGACGATGTCGGCGACGCCGTCCTCGGGGATCTCGAAGGTCTTGTCGTGTGAGCCGTACTCCTCGGCCTTCTGCGCCATCAGGCCGACGTTCGGCACGGTGCCCATCGTCGTGGGATCGAACTGGCCGTTGGTCTTACACCAGTTGATCATCTCCTGGTAGATGCGGGAGAACGTCGACTCGGGGTTGACCGCCTTGGTGTCCTTGGTGCGACCGTCGGCGCCGTACATCTTGCCGCCGAGTCGGATCATGGCGGGCATCGATGCGTCGACGATCACATCGCTGGGCGAGTGAAAGTTGGTGATTCCCTTGGCTGAATCCACCATCGCCAGCTCGGGACGGTGCTCGTGGACGTCGTGGATGTCCTGGATGATCTGCTCGCGCTGGAACGACGGCAGCGCCTCGATCTTGTTGTAGAGATCGACCATCCCGTTGTTGACATTGACTCCGAGTTCGTCGAGCACGTCCTGATGCTTGGCGAAGGCGTCCTTGTAGAAGACCTTCACGCAGTGACCGAACACGATGGGATGGCTGACCTTCATCATCGTCGCCTTGACGTGCAGTGAGAACATCACCCCGGTCTTGTAGGCATCCTCGATCTGCTGTTCGTAGAACTCGACGAGCGCCTTCTTGCTCATGAACATGGATTCGATGACGTCGCCGTCCTCCAGCACCGTCTCGGGCTTGAGCACAATCGTCTGCCCGCCCTTGGTTTTCAGCTCCATGCGTACCTTGCGGTCGCGATCCAGCGTCATCGACTTCTCGCCGTGGTAGAAGTCGCCACCCTTCATGGTCGCCACGTGGGTGCGCGACGCCTGGGAGAACTCACCCATGCTGTGCGGATGCTTGCGGGCGTACTCCTTGACGGCGTTGGGAGCGCGACGGTCTGAATTTCCTTCGCGCAGAACGGGGTTCACCGCGCTGCCGAGAATCTTGCCGTAGCGCTCCTTGAGCGCCTTCTCCTCGTCGTTCTTCGGCTGCGCCGGATAGTCGGGAACCGCGTAACCCTTCTCCTGCAGCTCCTTGATCGCCGCGTAGAGCTGCGGCACGGACGCGCTGATGTTGGGCAGTTTGATGATGTTGGTGTCCGGGGACTGCGTCAGCTTGCCCAGCTCGCCGAGGTTGTCCGGGACGCGCTGCTCTTCGGTCAGGTGGTCGCCGAACTCGGCCAGGATGCGGGCCGCCACCGAGATGTCGCTGGTTTCGATGTTGATCCCGGCCGGATCGGCGAAGGTCCGAATGATCGGCAGGAAGCCATAGGTCGCAAGCAGCGGCGCCTCGTCGGTCAGGGTGTAGATGATGGTCGGCTGCTCTTCGCTCATGTGATGCACTCCCGGGGGTCTTCTCGGCCAGTTCGACAAAGCTCCGCGTTGTGCGCGGCGGCTATAAGTATTGCGTCGAACATGACGCTACGCGTGGGCCACGTTGTACTCCCGGGCGGACTTCAGCTACCGGCGGGTAGCTTTCGGCGCATGAAAACAGGCTGCTGGCCCGCAGTCAGCCCCATGCGATAGTCTGTGCTCGGTCATGAGCGCCAGCGTCAAGCCCCGGCTTGCTGGCCGGCAACCCTCCAACCGCGGTGGGGTGCTCCGGGTGAAGACCAGGTTGAGTAGCCGCTAGCGAGCGGTTGCCGGCAAGCGCGGGTCCGTTTGACGGGCCCCCTGACACAAATGGAGGGCCGTCTCATGAGCGCGCCAGAAGACCCGAGCCAGAATTGGGCGTTCGAAACGAAGCAGGTCCACGCGGGCCAAACCCCCGATATCGCGACCAACGCACGTGCCCTGCCGATCTACCAGACCACGTCGTACACGTTCAACAGCACCGATCACGCCGCCGCGCTGTTCGGCCTCGCCGAGCCGGGCAACATCTACACCCGGATCATGAACCCGACGCAGGACGTCGTCGAGCAGCGCATCGCGGCGCTGGAGGGCGGCGTCGCCGCGCTGTTCCTGGCATCCGGCCAGGCCGCCGAGCACTTCGCGATCCTGAACCTCGCCAACGCGGGTGACCACATCGTCTCCAGCCCACGGCTCTACGGCGGCACCTACAACCTCTTCCACTACACCCTGCCCAAGATCGGGATCGAGGTCAGCTTCGTCGACGACGCCGACGACCTGGACTCCTGGCGAGCCGCGGTCCGCCCCAATACCAAGGCATTCTTCGGCGAAACGATCTCCAACCCTCAAATCGATGTGCTCGACATTCCATCGGTAGCCGCCGTAGCACACGACAACGGCGTGCCATTGATCGTCGACAACACGATCGCGACGCCGTACCTGATTCAACCGCTCGCCCACGGCGCCGACATCGTCGTGCACTCGGCCACCAAGTACCTCGGCGGGCACGGCGCGGCGATCGCCGGCGTGATCGTCGACGGCGGCACTTTCGACTGGACCAACGGCAAGTTCCCCGGATTCACCACACCCGACCCGAGCTATCACGGTGTGGTGTTCGCCGAACTCGGCCCTCCCGCATACGGATTGAAGGCGCGCGTGCAGCTGCTCCGCGACCTCGGCTCGGCGGCGTCGCCGTTCAACGCGTTCCTGGTCGCCCAGGGGCTGGAGACGTTGAGCCTCCGGGTCGAACGGCACGTGCAGAACGCGCAGCGCGTCGCGGAGTACCTCGCCGGGCACGGGGACGTCATCTCGGTGAACTACGCCGGGCTGCCCAGCTCACCGTGGTATGAGCTCGGAAAGAAGCTGGCTCCCAAGGGAACCGGTGCGGTGCTGGCGTTCGAGCTGGCTGGCGGCATCGACGCGGGCAAGGCGTTCGTCAACGCGCTCACATTGCACAGCCATGTCGCCAACATCGGCGACGTGCGGTCGCTGGTCATCCATCCGGCGTCGACGACGCACGCACAGTTGTCGCCCGAGGAGCAGCTGGCCACCGGAGTCACTCCGGGGCTCGTACGCCTCGCGGTCGGCATCGAAGGTATCGATGACATCCTTGCCGACCTCGAACAGGGCTTCGCCGCCGCCAAACAGGTCAGGGGCTCGGCCGATCCGAAATCCGCGGCGGCATTCTGATGACGTTGCTCGATAAGGAACTCGACGTGAACATCGATGAGCGCGAAGAGCGTGATTCCGCAACGCTGCCCGCCGAAGGAGAAGTCGGCTACGTCGACATCGGCCCGCTGACGCTGGAGAACGGCGCCGTCATCGACGACGTCACGATCGCCGTGCAGCGCTGGGGTGAGCTTTCGCCCAACCGCGACAACGTGGTGGTCGTCCTGCACGCGCTCACGGGCGATTCCCACGTCACGGGGCCCACCGGTCCAGGCGACGAGACTGAGGGCTGGTGGGAAGGCGTGGCCGGACCCGGCGCGCCCATCGACACCAACCGTTGGTGCGCCATCGCCACCAACGTGCTCGGTGGCTTCCGCGGATCGACCGGTCCGAGCTCGCCGCATCCCGACGGTAAGGCGTGGGGTTCCCGGTTTCCGCCGGTCTCGGTGCGCGACCAGGTCGAAGCGGATATCGCCGCCTTGAGCGCGCTGGGCATCACCGAGGTCGCCGCCGTGGTCGGCGGCTCGATGGGTGGCGCCAGAGCGCTGGAGTGGATCGTCGGCCATCCCGACAAGGTGCGCGCCGCGCTGGTGCTGGCCGTCGGGGCCCGCGCGACCGCCGACCAGATCGGCACCCAGAGCACCCAGGTGGCGGCAATCAAGTCCGATCCGAACTGGTGCGACGGCGACTACTACGACACCGGCCTCGCACCGAGAACCGGTATGGAGATCGCACGCCGGTTCGCGCACCTCACTTATCGCGGCGAGACCGAACTGGACGACCGTTTCGCCAACGACCCACAGGGCGACGAGGATCCCGCGGCCGGCGGCCGCTACTCCGTGCAGAGCTATCTCGAGTACCAGGGGCGCAAACTGTCGGCCCGGTTCGACGCCGGCACCTATGTGGTGCTTACGGATTCCCTGTCCAGCCACGACGTCGGACGCGGCCGCGGAGGCGTGGAGGCGGCGTTGCGCAGCTGCCCGGTGCCGGTGGTGGTCGGCGGTATCACCTCGGACCGGCTGTACCCCCTGCGACTGCAGGAGGAATTGGCCGAGCTGCTTCCGGGTTGCACCGAACTGAACGTGGTCGACTCGATCTATGGCCACGACGGGTTCCTGGTCGAGACGGAGGCGGTGGGCGAGTTGATTCGCAAGACGCTGGAGTTGGCCGCGCGGTGACGAGCAGCCAGCAGCGCTCGCTGTCGTTTGGTGCGGAAGCCGCGGCATATGAGCGCGGCAGGCCGTCCTATCCCCCGGAGGCGATCGACTGGCTGTTGCCAGAACGGGCGCGCGATGTCCTCGATCTCGGCGCCGGGACGGGAAAGCTGACCACGCGGCTGGCCGAACGCGGACTGAATGTCATCGCAGTTGACCCGATCCCGGAAATGCTGGAGCTACTGAGCAATTCGCTTCCCGATACCCCCGCACTGCTGGGCACGGCCGAGGAGATCCCGCTGCCCGACGACAGCGTCGACGCGGTGCTGGTGGCCCAAGCCTGGCACTGGTTCGACACCGAGCGTGCCGTCAAGGAGGTGGCGCGTGTCCTGCGGCCGGGTGGTCGGCTGGGCCTGGTGTGGAATGCGCGCGACGAGCGGCTTGGCTGGGTGAAGGATCTGGGCGCCATCATCGGCCACGAAGATGCCCACTTCAACGAAAAAACGACGCTGCCGGAGGTGTTCACGGATGTCGAACATCACCGCGTCGACTGGACGAATTACGTGACACCGCAAGCCGTCATCGATTTGGTCGCCTCACGCAGCTACTGCATCACGTCGCCGGAGAAGGTGCGCACCACGACGCTGGACCGGGTGCGAGAACTGCTGACCACCCATCCCGCACTGGCCAACTCGAACGGTCTTTCGCTGCCGTACGTCACAGTGTGCACCCGCGCCACGGTGTGCTAGACGTGCCGGATCAGACGCTTTCGACCTTCACGGCCATTGCACCCCCATCGCAAGCAAAACCGCAGCCGTCGGCGGCGTGACGCTAGCTGGTGCCCAGCGGATCGATAGTCCATGCGATGTAGAGAATCGCCGCGCTGACGCTGGCGGTCGTGGCGACGTCGATGCCGCGGCTGCGTACTGCGAGTAGGCCCGCCCGGTCTTCGGGCAGGGTGAGCCTCAGCACCGCGGCGACGGCCACTCCGATCGCGAGGACCAGTGCCCCGCGGCGCCAGTAGCCGGCGACCACGAGCCCGAAGGCCGCCACCACGATGACGCCGGGCAGCAGAATTGGCCACTGCCGGCCGAACACCTTGTGCGCGAACTCCCGCAATGTCACTGATCTGCCAGGACCTCGGCTCGCTCCACCACGTTGGTGAGCAGGAACGCGCGCGTGAGCGGACCGACTCCGCCGGGGTTCGGTGACACGTGACCGGCCACGTCCCAGACGTCTGGGTGCACGTCGCCCACCAGCTTGCCCGCGTCGTCGCGGCTCACTCCGACGTCGATCACCGCGGCGCCGGGACGGACCATCTCGGCGGTCACCATGTGCGGCACCCCTGCCGCGGCGACGATGATGTCGGCCTCGAGGGTGTGCTGGGGCAGATGCCGAGTCGCGGTGTGGCACAACGTGACCGTCGCATTCTCGGAGCGTCGGGTCAGCAGCAGGCCCAGCGGCCTGCCGACTGTCACGCCGCGACCGATCACCACGACCTCGGCGCCGGCGATCTCGACCTCGTAGCGGCGCAGCAGATGCACTATGCCGCGCGGTGTACAGGGCAGCGGCGCCGGCTCGTTGAGAACCAGCCGGCCCAGATTCGTCGGGTGCAATCCGTCAGCGTCCTTGCCGGGGTCGACCCGCTCCAGGGCGGCGTTCTCGTTGAGGTGTTTGGGCAGCGGCAACTGCACGATGTAGCCGGTGCACTCGGGGTTGGCGTTCAACTCGTCGATGGTCTTGTCGAGCGTGGCCTGACTGATGTCGGCGGGCAGATCGCGGCGGATCGAGTTGATGCCCACCTTGGCGCAGTCCGCGTGCTTGCCCCGGACATAGGCATGTGAGCCCGGGTCGTCCCCGACCAGCACCGTGCCCAGTCCAGGCGTGTGACCTGCGGCGGTCAGCGCCGCCACCCGCTCCTTGAGGTCGACGAAGATCTCGTCTCGTGTGGCCTTACCGTCCAATGTGATCGCACCCACGCAAGATTCTCCCGTCGCTTCGCTCGGCCGCGAAGCCAGTCTGGCATGCTCACTGCCTATGAACACACAGCCCAATGTGTTCACCCCGGCCAAACTCGGCCCGGTGACGCTGCGCAACCGAATCATCAAGGCGGCCACGTTCGAGGCTTCTTCGCCGGACGCCCTCGTCACGGACGACCTGATCACTTACCACCGGCTGCCCGCCGCGGGCGGAGTCGGAATGACGACCGTCGCGTATCTGGCGGTGACGAAGGGCGGACGCACCGAAGGCAACGTCATCTGGTGGCGCCCCGAGGCCATGCCCGGACTGAAGAAGCTCACGGACTCGATCCACGCCGAGGGGGCGGCGATCAGCGCGCAGATCGGCCATGCCGGGCCGGTGGCCAATGCCCGCGCGACGAAGGCGACGGCGTACGCGCCGGTGCGGTTCTTCAATCCACTCTCGATGCGGTTCGCCAAGAAGGCGACACGCGACGACATCAACGACATCATCGCCGCGCACGCCAACGCGGCCAGGATGGCGATCGAAGCCGGGTTCGACGCCGTCGAAATCCACTTGGGGCACAACTATTTCGCGAGTTCGTTCCTCAGCCCGCTGATCAATCGCCGAGCCGATGAATTCGGTGGCTCGCTGGAGAACCGGGCCAAGGTGGCGCGCGGCATGGTGATGGCGGTGCGACGCGCGGTGGAGGCCGAAGGCACTCCGATCGCGGTCACCGCCAAGTTGACCATGGCCGACGGCGTGCGCGGGGGCATCTCACTCGAGGAATCACTGCAGACCGCGAAGTGGCTCGAGGAGGACGGCGGTCTGGACGCCATCGAGCTCACCGCGGGCAGCTCACTGGTCAATCCGATGTATCTGTTCCGCGGCGACGCACCCGTCAAGGAGTTCGCGGCGGCGTTCAAGCCACCGTTGCGCTGGGGCATCCGGATGACGGGCAAGAAGTTCCTTCGCGCGTACCCCTACCGCGAAGCGTTCCTGCTGCGCGACGCCAAGCAGTTCCGCGCCGAGCTCAAGATGCCCCTGATCCTGTTGGGCGGCATCACAAATCGCGAAACGATGGATCTGGCGATGGCCGAGGGTTTCGACTTCGTTGCGATGGGACGAGCGCTACTCGCCGAGCCCGATCTGATCAACCGTATCCAGGACGACGGGGACGCCCACTCGATCCGGTCGCTGTGCACGCACTGCAACAAGTGCATGGCGACGATCTACAGCCACACGCACTGCGTGGTGACCGGTTCACCCGGTTAACGAGGCGGTGTCGGCATCTCCACCGCGAGCATCGGCTGCGTACCGAATTGCAGCACCGGTTCGGTGCGCACCCACTCGTCGGTCTTGATGATCAGGTTCTGCGCGGTCACGGTGTAGGTGACGCCGTCCTTTTGGGCGAAGAATTCGCCGGGCACGGTTGGTTCGGCCACCACGGTGAGCACCGCATCCTTGTTGGCCACCTGCGCTCCCCGGTATTGGTAGCGCCCGGCCTGGTCCACGCAGATCGCCACGATGGACTGTTCGGTGCGGCTGAATGCGACCGCCGACTGCGGCGCATCGCAACGAATCTGCGAATCGACGAAACCTCGATCGTCAGTGGGATACGCCGGGTCCGCGGCCGCCATCGGCGACGTGATCGCCGCGGCCGCAGCCAACACCGCCGCCATGCCCGTGAGCAGGGCTGCAGGCGGTTTGGACACCATGATCAACGACACCACGAACACAGCGTCGACGCCGAACGACTCGCCGTACGAACCAACACTTATTTGCGTTTTTCAGCCGGCAGATATGAGTGCCCTGGCGCAGTCGGCAACGATGCTGTCCACGCTGCCGGGAATGGCTTGCTTGGCCAGCAGATGCCGCCGGACGACGGCATAGGGGATGTCGACGATGGCCGCGTTGACTCGATCCGGCTCGGCCCGCACTTCTTTCATGAGGTGCCGCAGTTTGCGGTGCAGGCGCTGCCTGGCCGCGGTCAGGTGTTCGGGCCAGTCCGCGGCGGCCAGCGCGTCGGCTCCGGCCAGCAGCACCTGCGCTTCGTTCGGGTGCTCGCGGCACCACCGCACCGTGAACTGGGCCGCGGCGACACACCGCGTCTGCGGGTCTGCCGGTTCGGATAGCGCCGCGGTGACACCGGAGTGGAAGCGCGTCTCGGTACGAATCCACAATTCGCCGCACAGGGCGGCCCTGGTCGGAAAGCGGTGATACATCGATCCGCTGGGCGCACCCACCGCGCGCGCGACGGCCGACATGGTGACGGCGGCCGGGCCCTCGTCAGCCAGCAGGGTCGCGGCGGCGTCGAGCAGTTGGTCGACGGTGTATCGCGCGGGCCGCGGCATCGTCCTATCATAATAGAGGTCACTCTCTATTATGAGTTTGGAGGCAGCCGTGTCCCTTTCCGAATCCAGTCCCGTCACCGTCGCCCAGCGCTTCTATGACGCCATCGCCCGGTCCGCCGCCGACGAGCTGTTCGCGCTGCTCACCGATGACTTCGTCGGAACGGTCAGCGCGGGTATGCCCCACGATGTCGGCGGTCAGCACAAAGGCCCGGACGACATGATCGCCGGGGTCTGGGGCCGCATCGACGCGCTCTACGACGTGACGGTCAACCCCGTCGAATTCCTCTCGGTCGACGACGACCGGGTCGTCGTGATCGGCCAATACCGGGGTCCCTCGCGCGACGGTGCGACTGCCGTCGATGCCGCTTTCGCTCACGTCATCACCACACGAGGCGAGCGGATAACCGCACTGCACCAGATCACCGACACTGCCCAATGGCGCATTCCGTGTCGATGACTGCGGATTGACGACCCCCAGACCTGCGCCGAGATCGGTGTCATACCGATAGAGTTGGTCGCGATGAGCCGACCAGCCCCACCCGCGCTGACCGTTCGATACGACGGGTCGACCCGAACCTTCGCGCCGGGCAACGACGTAGTCGTCGGCCGCGATCTTCGCGCCGACATCCGAATCGCACATCCGTTGATCTCGCGCGCGCACCTTGTGCTGCGGTTCGACCAGGGTCGGTGGGTCGCCATCGACAACGGCAGCCTCAACGGGATGTACGTCAACAACCGTCGGGTGCCCACTGTCGACCTGCAGGACGGTCAGCACCTCAACATCGGCAATCCCGATGGGCCGCAATTGAGTTTCGAGATCGGGCGGCATCAGGGCGCCGCCGGCCGGACACCGACCCAATCGGTTCCCATCGGCGCGGCGCGCCCGGCTGACACGTCGTGGCCCACGCAGGCACCGGCACATCCGCCGGCCTCCTCGCCGCAGGTTTCGCGGCCGCAGCCGCCGAGCACGCAGCGGCCGGCGTACCCGTCCGCGCCGCAACCGCGATACCCGTCGTCGCCACAACAACCGGCCGCCCGCGGCGGGCCGGGATATCCGTCCAGCCCGTCGAGCCCCGTGCCGCCGCTGCGGCCACCGCCGATTTCGCAGCCCATGTCGCAGCCGGCGCTCGAGTCGGTCACCGCGATGGGTCCGACGGCCGCCCCACGTGCGGGCGAGGGCAATCTCGCGACGAGCATGCTGAAGATCCTGCGGCCGGGCAAGCCCGCCGCAGCGGCCGGCCCGGGCGCTGTCAAGATCGGCCGCGCCACCGACAACGACATCGTCGTTCCCGATGTGCTCGCGTCGCGTCATCACGCGACGCTGTTGCCCACACCAAACGGAACCGAGATCCGGGACAACCGCAGCATCAACGGCACGTTCGTCAACGGTGCCCGAGTCGACTCAGCGCTACTGCGTGAGGGCGATACCGTCACGATCGGCAACATCGACCTCGTGTTCACGGGCGGCACGCTGGCCCGGCGCACCGAGACCGCCGCCGCCACCCAAACCGGTGGCCTCGAGGTGCACTCGGTCACCTGGACGATCGAGGGCAACAAGACTCTGCTGGACAGCATCTCGATCGCGGCGCGCCCCGGCACGTTGACCGCCGTCATCGGACCGTCGGGGGCGGGCAAGTCGACCTTCGCGAAGTTGGTGGCCGGCTATACCCAACCGACGACGGGCACCGTGTCCTTCGAGGGGCACAACATCCACGCCGAGTACGCCTCGCTGCGCTCCCGGATCGGCATGGTGCCGCAGGACGACGTGGTGCACGGTCAGTTGACCGTCCGGCAGGCGCTAATGTACGCCGCCGAGCTCCGGCTGCCACCGGACACGACGAAGGCCGACCGCGAGCAGGTCGTCATGCAGGTCCTCGAAGAACTCGAGATGACCAAGCACCTGGAAACCCGTGTCGACAAGCTCTCCGGCGGTCAGCGCAAACGCGCCTCGGTCGCTCTCGAGCTGCTGACCGGGCCGTCACTGCTGATCCTGGACGAGCCCACGTCCGGTCTGGACCCGGCGCTGGACCGCCAGGTCATGACGATGCTGCGTCAGCTGGCCGATGCGGGCCGCGTGGTGCTCGTGGTCACGCACTCGCTGACCTACCTCGATGTCTGCGATCAGGTGCTGCTGCTGGCACCCGGCGGAAAGACCGCGTTCTGCGGCCCGCCCAGTGAGATCGGCCCGTCGATGGGCACCACCAACTGGGCCGACATCTTCAGCTCGGTCGCCGGAGACCCGGACGCGGCCAAAGCGCGATACCTCGCCCAGCACGGGCCGCCGCCACCACCGCCGGCGGTAGAGAAACCTTCCGACCTCGGCGAGCCGACGAAGACGAGCCTGCGCAAGCAGTTCTCCACGATCAGCCGCCGCCAGATGCGACTGATCATCTCGGATCGCGGTTACTTCATCTTCCTGGCGTTCCTGCCGTTCATCATGGGCGCATTGTCGCTGTCGGTGCCCGGAGATGTCGGCTTCGGTGTTCCCAAGACCGCGTTGGAAGGCGGCGAAGCCCCGAACGAACCGGGACAGATTCTGGTGCTGCTCAATGTGGGCGCCATCTTCATGGGCACCGCACTGACGATCCGGGCGCTGATCAGCGAGCGGGCGATCTTCCTGCGCGAACAGGCGGTCGGATTGTCCACGACCGCATACATGCTCGCGAAGGTCTTCGTCTTCTCCGGCTTTGCGCTGATGCAGTCGGGCATCGTCGTCGCCATCAACATATGGGGCAAGGGTTGGGGCCCCGGAGCCGTCGAGAGCGGCGCGGTGATACCCAACCGGTCCCTGGAGTTGTACGTCGACGTGGCGGCGTGCTGTATCGGGGCAGCGATGGTCGGCTTGGCCCTCTCGGCGATTGCCAAGTCGAACGAGCAGATCATGCCGCTGCTGGTGATTGCGATCATGTCGCAGCTGGTGTTCCAGGGCGGCATGATCCCGGTAACCGGTCGCATCGTGCTCGACCAGATGGCATGGGTGACTCCAGCCCGCTGGGGATTCGCCTCGACGGCGTCGACGATCGATTTGCTCAGGCTCGTACCGGGCCCGTTGACACCGCAGGACTCGCATTGGAAGCACACCGCGGGTGCCTGGTGGTTCAACATGACCATGCAAGCGCTGATCTGCGTCGGTTACCTGGGCCTGGTGCGGTGGAAGATCCGGCTCGCCGCTGCCGGCTGACCCAATGTTCTGCAGCACTGCGCTGGCCGAGCGCATCGAGCGCGCGGAGGCAGGTCTCATTGCCGCGGGTGCTGTTGCGGCACGGCGCCGTGGCGGTGAGGGCTTCGAGATTGCGATGGCGGGCGGCGCGGCGTGCTTCGCCGGCGAGAACTCGCCGTTCAACAAGGTCGTCGGGCTCGGCTTCGGCGGCATGCCGGCCGACGCCGAATTGGACGAGATCGAAACGGCTTTCGCCGCGCACGGTTGCCCGACCCAGGTCGAGCTGGCGCACCTGGCCGACCCCGAGATCGCCGCGGCGCTGACAGCTCGCGGCTATCAGCTGGTTTCCTTCGAGAACGTGCTGGGCCGCCCGCTGGCCGATGCGTTGGAGCGGGTCACACCGCCCGGTGTCGACGTTCGGCCCAGTGCTGACGACGACTTCGAGACCTGGCTCGACACGCTGGTCGAAGGCTTCGCCAACCCGGACACCCAAGGCGTCGCGTCGTACGAGGAATTCCCGCGCGACGTCCTTGCCGACGCGACCCGCGACATGGCGGCGGCCGGCGCCACTCGCTATGTCGCGATGGCCGACGGAGTCCTCGCAGGTGCGGCGAGCGTTCGCTTCGCCGACCGCATCGCGCAACTCACCGGTGCCGCGACTGCTCCCGCACACCGCAGACGCGGCGTCCAGACGGCGCTGCTGGCGGCCCGGCTCGTCGACGCGGCCGCGGCGGGATGCGACATCGCGGTCGTCACGACGGCGCCCGGTTCGAAGTCCCAGGAAAACGTGCAGCGACGCGGTTTCGACCTGCTCTACACCCGCGCGATCCTGGTCAAACCCGTGCCGGAGCCAACCGCTTGAGCGCCAGCCCGCCTTCGAACGGCCGGTAACCGAACGCGGGCGGAGCGACGTAACCGGTGTCCCCCAACGGCGTTGCGACCTCAGCGACCGTCGGCCCGATCTTGGCGGCAATCGGTGCGAGCTTGTCGAGATCAAAGCGGTAGAGGCGACCGGCGTTGCCGCCCAGTATCTTTCGACAGTTGTCCTCGGGCTGGTCGTGTAGCGCCCACCGGATCGCCAGCTTGGAGTGCGGCGCGAAGCCCTCCTCGTGCGGATAGTCGCTGCCCCACATGATGTGATCGGCGCCCATGTAGTCGACCATCGACTTCTCGAACGGCGTGAGTTCGGACGCCAGGTAGCAGTTGCGCTTGGCATATTCGCTCGGTGCCATGGTGAGCTCGTCGATCGACGAACCGCCGAACATTCCGTACGTACGGTTGCCCGCTTCGGTTTTCATGCTCGGCACCATGACGTCGAGCAGCATCATCTGGTTTTGCAGCCACATGGTGCCCTGCTCGGTCGGCACGAAGCGCAGCGTCGGGTGACGCTCGAACACCCCGGCGAGAACGAGATGGCTGACCGTGCGTTGCGCCCACAGCGCCATCTCGGTCACCAGCACTGCGTTCGACGCCGGCTGATCCATCGGCATCACGGGGCTGCCCGCACCCGCGTGCTGAACCAGCGTCAGGTCGAGCTCGGTACACAGCGCCCAGATCGGTTCGTAACGCGTGTGAAAGAGCGGGGCGACGTTCGGATCCCCGGGCGAGACCGCCGGCAGTAGTACGCCGCCGAAGCACTGCTGCTGCGCACCCCAGCGGATCTCCTCGAGAGCGAGCTCGATGTCGTTGGGAAATATCTGGATCAGCCCGCGACGCCGATCCGGTGCCAGCGAGCAGAAGTCGACCTGCCACCGGTTGTGGGCCTGCACGCCTGCCCATCGGTGTTCGAACTCTTCTCGGGTGCGCGGCAGGCTGATCGTGATGTTCGGGGACGTCGGGAAGAACGGCGGCACGGTATTGGGCAGCAGCACTTCGGCGGCCACCCCGTCGGCGTCCATCTCCGACATCCGCAGCTCGTGGTCCCAGTTGCGTTTGGCGGTCGCGATGATCAGGTCGTCGAAGGGACTGATGTAGGTCTTCGCCCATGCGTCGAAATCGTCATGAAGTCGCGTGGGCAGATACTCCTTGTAGTCGTAGAGATCCGCGCCTGCGTGTGTGTCAGTCGAGATGACGACATAGCGATCGATCATGTCCCAGGTGGCTGCCATCTCCCGATCATGCTCTCCGCCGGGGCGAGCGCAGGTGAGATTCAGCGATCGCGTGGCGGGTGCTCACCAGCGGGCTCCCCACACCACCGACTCGACCGTCAGGCTGACACGGCGTCCCGTACCACCGTCGATGTCGCTCGGCGTCACCCATTCGACGGTGGCGGTGCCTGAGATGTGCAGCGTCGTGCCCGTGTCGAAGTCGATGAACAGCAGCGCTGCACTGGGATCCACCGCGAGATTGCCGAAGCTGTTGAACATGTTGTTGCCCGGGTAGTCCGGCCACCACAGGCGGTTGCCCTCGACACGGACGAATCCGGGTGGGCCGCCCCGATGCGAGGCGTCCGCTCCGCGAGACGGGTGGACCGTGCCGAGGAAGAAGGTGTCGGCGTTGGTGACGAGCTGTACGTGCTCGGGGCTGAGCGCCGGCGAACGTTCGATAGCCGGCGCGGGAGTGTCGGAATGTTCGAGATGGCGTGGGTGAATGTACTTGGGGCAGTTGCCGTATGCCTGTTCCACCGAAAGCAGCAGACCGGCCTCGCCGACATGGACGAGGGTGCCGTTGACCCGGACCCTGCGACGGGTGGCGAACTCGATGGCGAGCAAGCCGACCGGCTGCTGCGCGGCAAGGTCGTGCAACGGGTCACCGGGCGACGGCAGGGCGTGGACCTTCAGCTCGCGGTCGTGCGCTTGCAGAAATCCGGGCGAGGAGAACAGCGGTGACGTCCACAGCCGGCCGTCGGCGTCACGGGCCGTCAGCACGGCGAAGTCGCGGGCTGCCAGGAAGGCACCCATGCCGCCATTCAGATCGGGAGTGGCGAGCATCGCCTCCCCGAGGCGAGCCGCCTGCGCGCGGACGCCTGCGCGCTCCTGAACCGCGAGTTCTCCGTCGTGAAACCCCGTCTGTGCCGTCATTTCACATCCAGTACGGCCTTACCTGCGACTCGACGGTCGAGCAGCGCCTCTGCCGCCTTCGACACATCCTCCCACGAGGTCCGCAGACCGATCTGCGGATCGATCTCTGCAACGGCGAGCAGGTCGACGAGGTAGCTCAAGTCCGGCCCCAGCGGAGTGCGAACGGTGAACGGTTCGAGCCGCTTTCGCACGCCCAACCGTCGCTCAGCTTCGAAGTCGATGGTCGTCGGCTGGCCCGATGCCATCCCGATCGACTGCGCCGAACCACCGTCGCCGACGAGGCTGAACGCCTCCGCGAGGAGTTGCCCGCCGACGTTGTCGAGCACGCCGAACACCGGCTCGGTCACATCGGCAAGCCCAACGACCACCTCGGCAGCCCCCAATTCCACCAGACCCTCACCACGGGCGGTTGCGCCGACCGCGGCAATCACGTGGGCACCGGCTCTGGCGGCCAACTGCACCGCGAAGCGCCCCACCCCGCCCGACGCGCCGGTGATGAGCACCCGTCGCCCCACGACTGGGCCGAGTGCACGCAATGCCTGCAGGGCCGTCACACCGGCAACCGGCAGTGCAGCCGCAGAACCGAGGTCGACCGAATCAGGCAAGACAGCAAGGTTTTCCGTCGGCACCGCGCGCAGTTGCGCCCAGCCGCCGGATCCGTCGAACCCCACAACGCGGGTACCCGCGGGTGGACCCGAGCCATCGGCAGCCGCCGTCACGACGACTCCGGCGGCGTCCCAACCAGGCACCTCACCGGGTCGACGCGCTTGGTCGATCCAGTGCACCTCACCGAAATTGAGGGCGATGGCATGTACCTCGATCAGGGCGTGGGATTCGGCCGGTACGGGTTCGTCGACTTCGGAGAGACGGAGTTTCGCGGGTGCATCGGGGTCATAGATGACAGCACGCATGCAACGTCTAACCGCCCGCGCGACGGGTTATTCCCCATGGATGTTCAGACCGTGAGCCGCGGCGTAGGCCAGTGCCTGCTCGATGTCGACCTTCGCGCCGCGCAGGGCCGCAGTGGTCCAGAACGTCGCGTCGGTGCGCGCCCCCCGAAGATCGGATTCTTCGAGGCGGGTCTTCTGCAGGCGGGCGCCGCGAAGGTCGGCGCCGCGCAACACCGCTTTGCGCAGGTCGGTTTCGACAAGGCTGGCCTCCCGCAGCCGACATCCGGACAGGTCGACGTTCTTCAGATCGCAACCGCCGAGGACCGCGAGCGTGAGGTCGACCTCGACCAGCTTCAGCGGGCGCATCTGACATTCGGTGAACACCGATCCCAACATGCTGCAGTGCTGAAATATGCTGTGGTGCAGTCTGGCCCGTTCGAAACGGCAGTTACGGAATGCCGAGCCGACGTGCTCGGATTCGGCTAGATCGACACCGCGGAAGTCGCATTCGTCGAAGACCGCACGTTCGGTGCGCAGCCGGCCGAGATCCTCGTCGCGAAAGTCGTACGCGACGAACTCCCTTTCGACCCACGCCTCTTCGTTGTCACCCACCGGTTCAGCCGGGCAGCGAGGATAGCGTGTCGAGCGCGTACTCGGTGACCGCGATCAGCGCCTCGCGGCACGAGTTGCGGTCTCTGGCGTCGACCGCGACCACCGGGATGTGATCAGCGAGTGCCAGCGCTTTGCGCAGCGCCTGAGTGGAATATCTTGGTGCACCGTCGAATTCGTTGATCGCGATCAGGAATGGCAGGCGGCGGGCTTCGAAGAAGTCGACCGCGGCGAAGCTGTCCTGCAGTCGGCGGACATCGACCAGGATGACCGCGCCGATGGCGCCGCGGATGAGGTCGTCCCACATGAACCAGAACCGGCGCTGACCGGGTGTGCCGAACAGGTACAGCACGAGGTCTTCGCCGAGGGTGATCCGGCCGAAGTCCATTGCCACTGTCGTGGTGGTCTTCGACGGGGTCGCATCCAGGCCGTCGACGCCTTCGGACGCGTTGGTCACCAACGCCTCGGTCCGCAGCGGCATGATCTCGGAGACTGCGCCGACGAACGTCGTCTTGCCGGCGCCGAAGCCGCCGGAGATGACGATCTTCGTCGAAGCGGCGGCCCGCTTCGCCGCCAGGTCCGTCGAGACATGCCGCCTCTCAGAGTGCCCTGAGGCCACGCAGCGTCCTTCCTATGAGATCTCGTCGTTCGTCATCGGTCTCCGAATCGCCGAGTGTGGTGTGTACCTGTAGATATCCCTGTGTCACGAGGTCACCGATCAGCACCCGTGCGACCCCGAGCGGTAGGGCCAGGCCCGCGGCGATCTCGGCGACCGAGGGGACCTCGACGCTCATCGTGAGGATTTGGCCCCGCACATCGTTTCCCGGCCAGCGCGGCGGCTTGGTCGTCGTGAGCTTCCCGATCGGTGCTTCCAACGGCAGATTCAACCGGGCCTCGGTGCGTCCGGACGTCAGCGTGTACGGCCGGACCAGACTCGGCTCGTCGTCGACCTCCCGCTCCCAGTTGTCCATCGGCCACTCACATGTGCTGGGGTGCGCGTCGCCGCGATGATTGCACCACGGCGCCCACCCGTTCCACCAGAATCGCCATCTCGTAACCGATTTGGCCGATATCGCAGTTGCGCGATGCGAGCGTCGCCAGGTTCGAGCCGTCGCCCACGCGCATCAACAGCAGATAACCGTTCTCCATCTCGACGATCGACTGCATGACGTAACCGCCGTCGAACAGTTGCGCGGCGCCCGTCGACAGACTGGCCAACCCGGAGGCGACCGCGGCCAACTGGTCGGCACGTTCGACCGGGATGTGCTCACTGGAGGCCATCAACAGTCCGTCCGCGGACACCAGGACCGCATGGGTGACCCCGGAGACTTCGTGCGCGAACTTTGAGACCAGCCAGTCGAGCGAATCGCGCTGCGTCGATCGTGGCGGGTAGGACGGGGAGGTCACTGGCTATCTGTTCCTCTGGTCTCTCGCGCGTGCGAGCGGCCCGCGTGCACACCGCCGAAATGGCTGCTGAGACTCGCACGGACCGCATCGGGATCGCGCTGCGGTAAATCACCGACTGCGGATGATGCGTCCGGCCCCGGGGAGCCGAACTCAGCCGCCGATGCTACCTCGTCGTCGACCTCGGTGTTCCTGTGAGCGCCCTCGTCTTGGTGGTGTCCGACCTCACTACCTGCGGATTCAGCCGCGCCGGGCACCAGCCGGGCACCGGGCTCACGCACCGGCAACCCCTCCTCGGTGTGCTGCTCGACCGGAGCCTCGTCGGCGGCTTCGGCGGCGGACCAGCCGCTGTCCCACACCGATTCCCAATTCAGATCGGCGCTGTTGGCCAGCTCCGTCGGATCGACCAGCCACTCGGAGAGCATCCGCTGGTAGATCGCATCATCGGAGCCCGAGGTGGCTGACGGTTCCGCGGGCGGGACGGGTTCGGGCTGCGGTGCCGGGCTAGCCGGTGTCGCCGCAGCGGCGGCCACACTGTTGCTCGCGGCCTGCTGCCTTGCGGCGAAGAAGCCCGACGTGTCCGTCGGGCGCTCGGCGGGCGCAGAGGGTTGGCCCCATTCGCCCGTCTGGGCCGGCATGGAGTCCTCGGGCCACTCGTCTTCTGGCCACTCGTCCTGCGCCCATTCGGCCTGATGCGCCGACGGCGCGAGCGACGCCGGGACGTCGGAGATCCCACTGGCGCCGGGATCGCGTTGCGGCAACAACGCGATCGGTACCTCGGAACGGCCGTTGCGGTACTGCGGCTCGTCTTCGTAGTCGCCCCAGCCGTCTGAATGGTCGTCGTCCAGTGCCAACGCGGTCGCGATGCCCGCGTGCGCATCGGCCGCGTACTCCGGTTCGCCGTATTGATGCGGGGCATCCGCGCCGCCGAGCAGCTCGGGAGGGACGTAGACCCCTGCGGTCGTGCCCGAATTCGGCTCGCCCGCAATGGTGCTGCGCAACCTGACCACCAGACCGTGCTGCGCCGCCAGCCGGCCGACCACGAACAGGCCCATGTGCCGCGCGGTGTACGGGGTGACCTCACCCCCGGACTGCAGACGCGTATTGGCCACCCGCAGGTCCGAATCGGTCATGCCGAGGCCGATGTCGCTGATCTCGATGACGAGGCCACCCTGACCGGTGTGCACGGCGGACACCCGCACCTGCGAAATCGGCGGCGAGTAGCGAAGTGCGTTGTCGAGCAGCTCGGCCACGAGGTGAACGAGGTCGCCCGCCACCGAGCCGGCGACCTCGCTGTCGGGCACCGTCGCGGTCACCACGCGGGTGTAGTCCTCGACCTCGGAGGCCGCGGCGTTGATGACGGCCGAGACCGGCACCGGCTCCGCCTGCTCACGCTGGACCTTCGCACCGGCGAGCACCAGCAGGTTGGCGCCGTTGCGGCGCATCCGGGCCGCGAGGTGATCGAGACGGAACAGGCTTTCCAACCGCTCGGGATCCTCTTCGTTGCGCTCGAGCCGGTCGATGAGCGACAGCTGCTGATCGACCAATGAGCGACTGCGCCGCGACAGGGTCTCGAACATGTCGCCGACCTGCAGCTGCAGCCGCGACTGCTCGCCGGCCAACAGCACCGCCTGCTCGTGCAGTTCGTCGACGGCGTGCGCGACCTGGCCCACCTCCTCGGAGGTGTACACCGGTATCGGATCGATCGGTCCCGGGTCGCCTCCGGCACGCACGTGCTCGATTTCGCGGGCCAGGTCGTCATGGGCCACCCGCAGCGCGCTGTCGCGCAGTCGACGCAGAGGTCGCACCAGCGACCGCGCCACCACGATGACCACGATCAGGGCGAGCAGCATCGCTCCCCCGATGATCGCCGCATCCCGGATGGCCGCCGTGCGCTGCGCGGCCGCGCGCTCATCCACCGTCGACGTCACCGAAGCGGTGGCGTCGGTGATGATCTGACTCGCGATCTGATCGGTGACCGCTTCGGAGGCACGCAGATCCGGGTTGTTGACCAGAACCGCAGCCGGATCCGACATGATCGCCAACCGCTTGACCATCTCGCCCTGCAACTGCTGGGCCTCCGCCGAACCGACGCCGAGCACTTGGCTCATCCCGAACAGCGTCGACGGCTCCGTGCCGGCCAACGCGATCATCCTGGTGCGCAGCTCGGGTTCCGGCAGTTCGCCGCCGAGGTTCACCAGCAGCTGCTGCATCATCATCTGTCCGCGCGCACCGACCGCGCGGGACAACCCGAGTGTCTCGGCCGTGATGCGCTCGTCGTCGACGCGTACGGATCCGTTGATGGCGTCCTCCGCGGTGAGCAGGATCGGCGCGTAGGTGGTGACGCGCTCGAACAGGTTGATGTTGTTGGCCGTGACCCTGTCCATCAGCGCCTGGCCGCCGTCGATCATGCTCGTGACGCCCTTGCTGACGTCGTCGGCGATGTCGGTGTCGGACAGCCGGCGCTGCAATTCCTGCCTGCTCGAATCGAACTCGGTGAGGGCGGACTGCGGATCACCGCCGGTGGAACTCGCCAACATTGCGCGGTCGAGCGCCGCCATGTAGTTCACGATCGCGGGCACCATTTCGGTGCGGTCCGCGGCACGACGCAAATCCGTTGCTTCGGTGACGCTGCTGTAGATGCGCAACCCGCCAAACACACCTGCGAGAACCAGTGGCACCAATACGATCGCAAATACTTTCCAGCGGACCGGCCAATTGGAAACCGACCAACGGCTCGGCCTCTTGGGCGGCGGCGCGGCTTTGGCTTCGAAATTTGCAGGCGCGTCGTCAGACGGTTCCACCTGCGAGAAGGCGGTCATCGACGCTCTCCCGCGATTTCGCCCGCGAGTCGGCATTTCGGTTTTGGAGCGTGGTTCATATGCTTCCTGATAATTCGCCCGCGTCCACGGGCTGGCGGTGTGCGCCTGGCAATTGGTCGAGTATGCCAGCCGTGTCGTGCTGATTCCACAATTCTTACTGAACAGACAGAGTTCATAACTGCACGTCTAAGTCGCTTTGTGATAACAGAGCAAACACGTTTTGGACTGTCAGCCCGCCCGGCGCAATGATCTATGAATGTTCCGCGTGCTGTTCTTCTCGCCGCGCATCGCACCCAACACCGGTAACGCGATCCGAATGGTCGCCGCAACGGGCTGCGAATTGCATCTCGTCGAGCCGCTCGGATTCGATTTGTCCGAACCCAAACTGCGGCGGGCCGGCTTGGACTACCACGACCTCGCGTCGGTGACCGTGCACCGCGACTTGCCCGCCGCATGGCAAGCCATCGCACCGAAGCGCGTGTACGCGTTCACCGCACATGCCAAGGCACGGTTCGACACCGTCAGTTATGAGCCGGCAGACGTGATGATGTTCGGTCCCGAACCCACCGGCCTGGACGCGGCGACGCTGGCCGACCCGCACATCACCGCGCAGTTGCGCATTCCGATGCTCGCGGGTCGACGGTCACTGAACCTTTCCAACGCCGCAGCGGTCGTCGTCTACGAAGCGTGGCGGCAGCAGGGATTCAGCGGCGCAGTCTGAGCTTCACCACGAATCCCAGTGGGTCAGCTGCTCAGCGGGCAGCCGCTTGGCCGGACGGAAATCGGTGCCCTTGGTATAGGCGATGGGGAACAGGCCACCCTGGCGATACTCGTCGAACGGAATGCCGAGGACCTCGGCAGCCAGCTTCTCCCCCTTGCCGACCAGATGCAGCGTCGTCCACGCCGAACCGAGCCCTCGCGAGCGCAGGGCCAACATGTAACTCCAGACCGCGGGTAGCAGCGAGCCCCAGAACCCGGCGCTGCCCGCGACCGCGTCGTCCGGGCTGCCCGCAAGGCAGGGAATCAGCATCACCGGTACCTCGTGGAAATGCTCGGCGAGGTACTTCGCGGAATCCGTGACGCGCGGGCGCTGCTCGTCACGCTCGTCGCCGTAGGTGGGCTTGGGCATCTCGAGGTACCGCTCGGCGTTGTACCGGTAGATGTCGGCGAGCGCCTTCTTCTTCTCGGGATCCTCGACGAAGACCCACTGCCAACCCTGCGCGTTGGATCCGGTCGGTGCCTGAAGCGATAGCTCCAGACACTCCATCAACACCTCGCGCGACACCGGCTTCTCGAGGTCCAGCCGCTTGCGCACTGAACGTGTGGTGGTCAGGACTTCATCGACAGACAAGTTCAGGGTCACATTTGGAGACTACATTCGGCGGTATGGCAGTCGAATTCACGCAAGAAGTCACCGACCGGCTTTCAACCGATCACTCGGGATGGTTGACCACGGTGGCCAAATCCGGCCAGCCCGTGCCGCGGTTGGTCTGGTTTTACTTCGACGGCAAGGACGTCTTCGTCTATTCGGAACCCGACGCCGCGAAGGTCCGACACATCAGGAACCACCCTCGGGTCAGCCTGAATCTGGATTCCGATGGCGCCGGTTCCGGCGTCATCGTGGTGGGCGGTGCGGCCACCGTCGACGCCGAGAACGCAGATCCGTTGCAGGACACGCGATATCGCGCGAAGTACGCCGAGCTGGCGACCAGCCTTGGGTTCACCGAGGAATTCCTGTCGGCCTACAACCTGCGATTGAAGATCGACGTCGACAAGGTGTGGACCACCCCGACCGAGGGCTAGGCGGTTCGAGGCTGAGCCGACCCCGGCGGCCGCAGGGCAACGACGCTCAAGCCCACCAGTGCGATCGTCACGAACGCCGCTGCGGTCCCGACAGCATCGATCAGCAGACCGGCCGCAGGTGCGCCCAACGCCTGCCCCGCCGCGATGGTGAAGAACGACAGACCGACCCCGAACGAAGTCCGGTCGGGGTACAGCCGCACGCTCCACAACAGGAGCAGTCCCGTCAGACTGATATAGGCAGCACCGAACAGCGCGGCCGCGACCATGACCGCGACGAGGCTGGACGGCACCAGCGCCAACAGCACCGAAGCCGCGGCCATCGTCACCGTCGCCGCGATCCACGCCCGCCGCAGTCCGATGCGGCCGACGGCGTCGCCTGCCAACGCTCCGACGATGCCGGCCGCACCGAGCACGATCCACATGAGCGACGAGCGCGTCGTGTCGGCTCCACCGACCGTCGTGATCAGATCGCGACCGAAGGTCCAGACCGCAATGCTGCCGATTCCCATCATCAAGGATGCGGCGATGAGACCGAAGGAACCTGGGCGCCAGGATCGTTCGGCCGCAGCCTTGGCAGGCAGGCCCGAAGTGGACGGTACCGCCAGGATCACCGCGATGGTCACGAGGACGGCCAGGATCGCGTATACGGCCCACGCCAGACGCCACTGGGTGAAGAGCGCAAGCGCGATCGGCGCGGACAACACCACTCCGACCCCGGTACCACCATTGACGACCGTCTGGGCTCGATCCGCGGCTTCGCTGGGCACGAACTGTGCGACGGCCGCCGCCAGTGGCGGCGAGGCGATCCCGGTGCTGCACCCGGCGACCAGCACTCCCGCAGCCAGAACCCAGGCTGACGTCGCGACGGCGACTATCGAGATACCCACTGTCGCAACGACTCCGGCTGCGGCGGCGACCCATCGCGCACCGAGTCGTTCGGTCAGCACCAGGCTGACGATGATCGCGGCGCAGTACCCGACGTAGCTTCCCGCACCTATCACCCCGGTGAGCGTGGGCGTGAGCTGGAAAGCGTCGGTGAACACGGGTGCGAACAATCCGTAGGTAAACCGCGCGAAGCCATAACAGCATGCGATGAGCGCGGTTCCCGCGGCGACGAGGAAGTACACGCGACGCGTCACTTCCTCACGGTAGCGGTCAGCGTTTCACCTGCTGGGTCCGACGTTCCGCTTCGCTACGCTCAGCGAAAATCGCGGGACTTAGAACCCACCCGCATGTCGAGCTTGCCCATGCGGTCGGCGACGACGGTGACCGCGCCGGTGGCGTTCTGCACCTGTCCGCGGATCAGCAGCGCCGACGCCGTCTGCGCCAGCTTGCGATGCCGCGCCCAAACCCCGCGCGAACACAGGACGTTTACCATCCCGGTCTCGTCCTCGAGGTTGATGAACGTGACCCCCTGCGCCGTCGCAGGCCGCTGGCGGTGAGTCACCGCCCCGGCCACCAGCACCCGGGTCCCATCGGGGATTCCCAGCAGTTTGTCGGCCGGAACGACGCCGAGTGCGTCGAGGTTTTCGCGCAGGAACTGGGTGGGATAGCTGTCTGACGAGACGCCCGTCGCCCACACGTCGGCGGCGGCCAGTTCCAGTTCGGTCATGCCGGGCAGCGAGGGGATCTGCGATGACGCTCCCACTCCGGGAAGCCGGTCGGCACGCTGGGTGGCGGCCGCGCCCGCGGCCCACAGCCCTTCTCGGCGGGTGATTCCGAAGCAGCCCAGCGCACCCGCGGTGGCCAGCGCCTCGGTCTGCGGAACGCTGAGTTGAATCCGCTGGGTGAGATCGAGCAGAGAAGTAAACGGCCCGTTGGTATTTCGCTCAACGACTATGCGTTCGGCCAGCTCGTCACCGATGTGTCGGACGCTGCCGAGCCCCAATCTGACGACGTTCCCTGCGTCTTCCAAGGTGGCATGCGCGAGGCTGGCGTTGGCGTCCGGTCCGTGGACGGTGACCCCGTGCCTGCGGGCGTCAGCCACCAGCGACTGCGGTGAGTAGAAGCCCATCGGTTGTGCCCGCAGCAGCGCAGCACAGAACGCCGCAGGGTGGTGCAGCTTGAACCACGACGAGTAGAACACCAGCGAGGCGAAGCTCAGCGAATGGCTTTCCGGGAAACCGAAGTTGGCGAATGCTTCCAGCTTCTCGTAAATCCGGTCGGCCACCTCTCCCGTGATGCCGTGCCGGGCGCGCATGCCGTCGTAGAACCTGCCCCGCAGCCGACGCATGCGTTCGGTGGAGCGTTTGGAGCCCATCGCGCGGCGCAACTGGTCGGCCTCGGCGGCGGAGAAGCCCGCGCAGTCCACCGCGAGCTGCATGAGCTGTTCCTGAAACAGCGGAACACCCAATGTCTTTCGCAGAGCGGCTTCCATCGACGGGTGGTCGTAGGTGACGCGTTCGTCCCCGTTGCGCCGCTTGATGTATGGATGCACCGACCCGCCCTGGATGGGGCCCGGACGGATCAGCGCGACCTCGACCACCAGGTCGTAGAACACCCTTGGCTTCAGCCGGGGCAGCGTGGCCATCTGCGCGCGGGACTCCACCTGGAACACCCCGACGGAGTCGGCGCGCTGCAGCATCTCGTACACCGCGGGCTCGGACAGGTCCAGCTTGGCCAGGTCGACGTCGAGGTCTTTGTGCTCGCGCACCAGGTCGATGCAGTAGTGCAACGCTGAGAGCATACCGAGGCCGAGCAGGTCGAACTTCACTAAACCGATTGCTGCGCAGTCGTCTTTGTCCCACTGCAGCACGCTGCGGTTCTCCATGCGTGCCCATTCCACCGGGCAGACGTCGGCGATGGGGCGGTCGCAGATCACCATGCCGCCGGAATGGATGCCCATGTGCCTTGGCAGGTTGGAGATCTGCACGGCCAGGTCGATCACCGGTTCGGGGACATCATCGACATGAGTCGCTTCGGTCAGGTTGCCCCACTGGCCGATCTGCTTACTCCACGCATCCTGTTGCCCCTGGGAGAAGCCCAGCGCGCGGGCCATGTCGCGCACGGCGCTGCGGCCCCGGTAGGTGATGACGTTGGCCACCTGGGCGGCGTAGTCGCGGCCGTAGCGGTTGTAGACGTACTGTATTGCGTTCTCGCGCAGGTCCGATTCGATGTCGATGTCGATGTCCGGAGGTCCGTCGCGCGCCGGAGACAGGAACCGCTCGAACAGCAGCTCGTTGGCGATCGGATCGACGTTGGTGACGCCGAGTGCATAACAGACGGCCGAGTTGGCCGCCGATCCCCTGCCCTGGGCCAGGATGTTGTTCTCTTTGCAGAATCGAGTGATGTCGTGAACCACCAGGAAGTAGCCCGGAAATGTCAGCTGTTCAATGATTTTCAGCTCGTGCTCGATCTGGGCGTATGCCCGCTGGGCACGCTCGGGCGGGCCGTACCGGTTCCGGGCCCCCGTCATGACGAGATGTCTCAGCCAGCTGTCTTCGGTGTGCCCCTTCGGGACATCGAAGGGCGGCAACTGCGGGGCGATCAGCGCGAGCCCGAACGCACACTGCTCGCCCAGCTCGGCCGCCGCCGTCACCACCTCGGGACGGTGTGCGAAGAGTTGCGCCATCTCCATTCCCGACCGCAGATGCGAACCGCCCAGCGGGGCAAGATAACCGGCCGCCTCATCCATGGAATGCCGAGCGCGGATCGCACCCATGGCCATGGCCAGCCTGCCGCGTGACGGTTCGGCGAAGTGAGCGCCGGTGGTGGCGACGACGCCGAGGCCGAACCTGGGCGCCAGTTCGGCGAGTGCGCCGTTGCGTTCGTCGTCGCAGGGATGTCCGTGGTGAGTGAGCTCGATGCTGACTCGGTCACGGCCGAACCGGTCGACCAGATCGGCGATTGCGGTGGCCGCCGCCTCCGGTCCGCCTTGGGAGAATGCCTGGCGGACATGCCCTTTACGGCATCCGGTGAGGATGTGCCAGTGTCCGCCCGCCGCCTCGGTCAACGCGTCGTAGTCGTAGCGCAGCTTGCCCTTCTCGCCGCCCGCCAGATGTGCCTTTGCGAGCTCGCGCGACAGTCGCCGGTATCCCTCCGGACCGCGAGCCAGCACCAGCAGATGCGGACCCGGCGGGTCCGGGTCCTCGGTGCGGTCGCCACCGCCGAGTGACAGTTCCGCGCCGAACACCGTCTGCATGTCGAGTTCCTTGGCGGCCTCGGCGAAGCGCACCACCCCGTAGAGCCCGTCGTGATCGGTCAGCGCGATGGCACGCAGATCGAGCCTGGCGGCCTCCTCGACGAGTTCCTCCGGCGTGCTGGCGCCGTCGAGGAAGCTGTACGCCGAATGCGCATGCAACTCCGCATACGGCACCGACGATCCGGAGCGGTCGATGTCCAGCGGCTCGTAGGACCCGCGCTTGCGCGACCAGGCCGGACTGTCTCCGCCGTCGCCGACCTGCTGGTCGATGGGCCAGCCGGCACGGCGCGGTTTTGCCCCTCCGGCGGACCGGAGCGACCGGCCTGAGAGCACCCGCTCCATTTCCGTCCAGCTCGGCGGTCCGGTATGCCAGCCCATCCACGCAGTGTATCGAACACATGTTCTAATCGCAGCCGGGGACCGCACCGCTACTCGGAGTCGGGCGGGTCTGGGTCGCTGCGCAGGAGTTCTTCGGGGTGGTGGGCGTGGTTGATGTCGGGGGGTCGGGTTCCGTTGGTCCATGCCAGTCGTCCGGTGTCGGTGATCGTGGTGTGCCATCGCCCCTTGCTGACTGCTGTGTGGTCGGGCCCGCAGGCGAAGAACAGCATGTCGGCGTCGGTGGCACCGCCTGCGGCCCAGTCGACGCTGTGGTGGACCTCGCTGTGATATCCGGGCGCGAGGCAATTCGGGCGGGTGCAGCCGCCGTCGCGTGCGTAACAGATGATGCGTTGGTCAGCGGTGGCCACCCGCTTCTGGCGGCCCAGGTAGATGGGGCGCTCGCTGTGGTCCTCGAACACCGCCAGGTAGTGGATCCCGTCAGCGGCCATCCGGATCAGGTCCCGCATCGGCAGTGCGGTGTCCCCGCCGGTGCGCGCCGGCGACGGCATCGGCACATCGGGATCGTGCACGGCGTGGGCGGCCTGGTTGAGCTCGGCCAGCGTGGTGCGCGCGATCACCGTGACCGCATGCCCGCGATGGGAACCCATCTCCCCGGAGGCGATGCCCAACTTCAGGCCGAGTTTGATGCCGTCGTGACACCGCTGGGACGCGCTGCGGTCATCACGATCCTCGGCCGGGGTGCCGTCGGGCAGATGTCGGCCCGGGCGCACCGCGGCCGTCGCTGTCTCGACATAGCAGCGGGTTTCGGGGTCGATCCACCCCGACAACCGCGACATCCCATCAGGGCCCTGCGGACCCAGCACCATGGAGCGCCGACGCTGCCGGTCGGCCTCATCGAAGTCGCCATCAGGGTTGAAGATCTCATCGATGCGGCGGCCGGCGGCCTTGACGATCTCGGCGTCGTTCTTGACCGCCTCGCGGACCAGGCTGCGTTCAACCTCCACCCGGTCAGCGGCCGACACACACGACGGCAACCTTTCGATGGCGTTCCTGATCACCCGCAGGTGGTCCTCGCCGATATCGCCGGACTCGACTGCGGCAGCCACCAGCGGCAGTTGCGGTGGCAGCGCGGGTCCGGCGAGTTGGCGGCGCGGGGAAATCCGCGCGGCCACCTTCATGCGCCGCTTGATCTCATCGACCGGGATCCGCAACCGCGCCCACAAGCTGTCGACCACACCGCCCACCAGACCCGTCTCATCGGGCGGGTCGGCGAGTTGACCGAACACCCGATACATCAACCCCCGATTGGTGCGCTCCTGGGTCTCGAGGCGTTCGGCCATCTCCACCCGAAACGCATTGCCCACCTCGTCAGAGGACAACAACCGTATCTGGGCATAGGCGGCATCTACCTCATCGAACAGCACGCGAAACCGCTCACGTGCTGCTGCTCCGGTGACGAATTCGCCCATACCACAACGCTAACGACACCCACCTCCCCAAACAGCCGCCCCGAACCCCAGAACCCCCAGCCTGTGGATCAACCCGTGATTGGGGATAACTCAGTCGAAGGTCACCACGAGGCGACCGACCACATCGCCGCGTGCCAACGCCTCGAGTTTCTCGTTGACGTCATCAAGACGCAGAGTGGTGACGGTGTGCTTGATCAGGCCCTGGCTGGCGAGCGACAGCACTTCGGCGAGATCGTCGTAGTTCCCCCAGAACGAGCCGAAGTACGACCTCTCCCCGTTCGTGAACGGCAGCAGCGGCAACACCACCTTCTGCCCCATCAGGCCCACGCAGGTTATCGCGCCCTCGCGGGCCAAAACCGCCGCCCCCAACTGCAAGCCGTCTTCGGCTCCAGCGCAATCGAGGATCGCGTCTGCCTCCCGCCGACCCGTCATGTCCTCGAGGACATCGGCCACCTCGTCCGCCGTCTTCCCGCGGGTGTTGATGGTGTGATGCGCACCGTTTTCCATTGCCAGGGCTAGCTTTTCGTCGCTACGCGCGAAGGCCACCACCGTCGCACCGCCACCGAGCAGGCGCGCGTACTGAACCCCGTAACTGCCCAGACCGCCGATGCCGTTCACAACGACCGTGCGACCCGCACCGACCTTCCCCGCCTGCCGCAGCTTCTTCATCCCGCGATACGGCGTGAGCCCGGCGTCGGTCAGCGGCGCCAGCGTTTCGGGCCGGGAGTCGAGTCCGTCCCGAACAGCGATGACGTGGCGATAAGGCACGGGCATGTACTCCGCGAAACCGCCCGGCGGACCGAAGCCCGCCATCTGTCCGTTTGCGCAGATCTGTTCGTTGCCTTCGCGGCACTGTCGGCACGTTCCGTCCCCCCAATTCGGGTTCACCACAACCAGATCGCCCTCGGATAGACCCGCGACGCGGGGCGCGTCGGCACCCACCGCGGCGATGCGCCCCGCCACCTCATGCCCGGGGATGATTGGTGCCTTCAATGGCGCACCCTGGGTGAAGTAACCCTCCATGAGCTGACAGTCGCTGCGGCACATGCCTGTCGCGGCCACCTTGACGAGCACATCGGCCGGCCCGACGTCGGGAACCGGAACTTCCTCGATGCGCAGGGGCTCGTTGTAGTCGTGCATTATGGCCGCGCGCATCTGCATGAGACCAATACAACCGCAGCGCGACCCGCGCGAGTGGCGCATTCGTGCTCAGATTGTGCCCGTTCTAACTCATGCTGTCGGACAGCGTGCGCCGCTCGAAGAACTCCGGGCTGCTGAACCGTCGGATCACCATCAACACCGCACCGAGCAGCAGGATCCCGAAGCCCATGAAGAACACCAGGCCGATGCCGCCGATCGCGGCGCCGCTACCGTTCTCCGGATTCATGCTCTCCTGCACCGAGATCACGAAGACCGCGGCGAGCATGATGCCGCCGAGCAACGGGAAAAGGAACTTGAACACGATGTTGTGGACGTTGCTGAACAGCTCTTTGCGGAAGTACCACACGCACGCGAACGCGGTGATGCCGTAGTACCAGCAGATCATGATGCCAAGCGCGGCAATGGTATCCAGCAGCACCCGCTCGGACAGCAGGCTCACGAGCGTGTAGAACGCACCCGTCACCACTCCGGCGACCACGGTGGCATACGACGGCACCAGAAATCGCGGGCTGACACTGGCGAAGCGCTTCGGAAACGCGCCGTAAGCACCCATTGCGAGCATGGCCCGCGCAGCGGGCAGGAAGGTCGTCTGCAGGCTGGCCACCGAGGACGCGAGCACCGCCAGGAAGAGCAGCGGTCCGGCCCAGCCCAGCACCGGATCGGCCAACGCGCCGAATACGTTGTCCGCGTTCTCCTCGTTGCCCAGGCCCAGGCCCTCGACGCCAACGCCGGCGTACATCATCACCGCGACGGCGATCAGCAGATAGGTCACCAGGATCGATAGCACGCACAGCAGTCCGGCGCGGCCGGGAACCCTCGTGGGGTCTTTGGACTCCTCGCCCAGCGTCAGGCAGGTGTCCCAACCCCAGAAGGCGAAGATCGATCCCGTCACACCGATCACGAAGGCGCTCAGCACAAGCCCGGTGAACGGGTTGAACCAGTCCAGGTCGAACGAGAGACCGGCAGGCGCGTCGCCCCGTCCGACGAGGATGAACGCCGCGACCGCGAAAGCGATCAGCACCGTCATCTGAAAACCGACCAGGACGTACTGCACACGCTCGCTGGTGGTGATGCCACGGCTCGCGATCAACGTGGCGATCGCGATCAACACGAGCGTCGTCACGATGTTGATCACCTTATTGTCCGCGAGGTCGGCGATCGACGGGTTGTCGAGCACCCGCGCGATGAACAGATAGAGGAACTCGACGGCGATGGCGGCCAGATTGGACAGCACGATGATGGTCGCGATCACCATCCCCCACCCGCACATCCAGCCGACGTACGGTCCAAAAGCCTTGGTGGACCAGGTGAACGACGCTCCGCAGTCGGGGGCGCGTGAGTTCAGCTCGCGATAGGCGTAAGCGGTCAGGAACATCGGGATGAACCCGGCGATCAGGATCGCGGGCATCTTCAGTCCGACCGCCGCCACGATCAGACCGATGCTCGCCGTCAGCGTGTACCCGGGCGCGACCGACGAGATACCCAGTACCGCACCGGAGAAGGTGCCCACCTTGCCTGCGGCAAGCCCCTTCGAGACGAGACCTGCCGACTCTTCGGCGATCTGCAGTTGCTTGTCCGCGGCGTCGCTCACGGCAGGTCCGCGGCGTCGAACTGATCCCTCGGAACGACCACCATCGGAACTTCCAGTACCCGCAACATCTTCGCCGCCGTCGACCCCAGGAACAGGCGCTTGGGTGCGCTGAGCCGACTCGATCCGACCATGATCACGTCGCCGTCCCGCCATTGGAGCTTGCTGACCGCCTCCTCGACCGTGCGACCGTCGACAATCGTCGACGTCACGGGAAAGTCTTCGGGTAGTTGGCTTTTGGCCGCCTCGAGCGTGTGCTCGGCGTGAGCGAGCGCACGCCCACGCACCGCGTCGTCGTCGCCGCGAAGCGTCCCGAACATCGGGTCCAGCGAAACCAACGACACCAGCCGCAACGGAGTCCCCGCCGCTCGGCTGAAGCTAACGGCGGTTTCGAGCAGCAGATCCGCGCCCGCACGCTCGCCGATCGCGCACGTCACCTCCCGCACCCGATTCTCTGACCAATGGCGGCTGCCCCGCGGCGCCACCGCGACAGGCACCGGCGCCGAATGCAGAAGCTCGTTGACGACCGATCCCAACGAGTAGGGGCCCGCCAGCCCGCCACCAGAGCCGCCGACGACGATGAGGTCGGCCTGCACCCGTGCCGCTTCCTTGATCAGACCGTCGGCGTAGGAGTCGTCGAAACTGACGTGGGTCCCCGCGACGACGTCGGCGGGAATCATCGCGCGGGCTTCGGCAAGCCAGTGCTCGGCCTGCTCGGCGAGATGCTCGTCGTAGCCACCGACCGGAACCAGCGAGGGCACCATCCGATCCGGCGGCAAGATGATGCTCACCCCGAGTTCGGCGCCGAGCGTGCGGGCGAGCCGCACCCCGAGTGCCAGCGCGTCGGCGCCTCCCGGCGTTGCCAGGTAACCAACGATCAGTTTCATAGCCGTACCACCCTCCATCTCGCACACCGATGTCCGGACGTCGTGGGGTGAATCCTGTCAACGCGGAACCCTGGTTACCGCCGTTTGAGGGAAATTGGCCGCCGGCGCAGCGTCAGGAGCTGTATTCGGCGGTGCCGTCCTCGAGTACCAGCCGCGTGTTCGAGCCGTCGGGATTGGCGGCCTCGGTGCGGAACACCGCATGCCCCGGCTCGGTCCGCCAGATCGACGTCGTGAGAGTTTCGCCGGGAAACACCGGCGACGTGAACCGGGCTGCGACGGCACTGACTTTCGTCGCGTCACCGCCACCGAGGTCGGCGACGAGCGCTCGTCCTGCGACACCGTAGCTGCACAGACCGTGCAGGATCGGCTTGGGGAAGCCGGCCAGCTCGCGGGCAAACCACGGATCGCTGTGCAGCGGGTTGCGGTCCCCGGACAGCCGATAGATCAGCGCCTGGTCCTCGCGGGTGGGCAGCGCGATCGTCGAATCCGGTTCGCGGTCAGGGATTTCCGGCGCCGCGGGACGCTGGCCAGGCTGGCCGCCGAATCCACCCTCACCGCGGATGACCGCCGTGGTGTGCGTCTCGGCGATCACCTCACCGGAGTCGGGATCGGTGCCCGTTGCCTTGAGCATGACAACCGCATTCTTGCCCTCACCTTTGTCCTGAATGTCGGCGACTTCCGCTACGACGCTGAGCTTGCCCGCCGGCGGCAGGGGTTTGAACAACCGGATCCCCTGGGATCCGTGCAGCAGCATGGCGAAGTTGAAGCTGCCGATCATGGCGGCGGCTGCGAACGGCAAACAAGCGATGACGGCATAGGTCGGCAGCACCTGTTGTGGAGTGTCGTGGGTGTTCTCTGTGGTGAACGCCAGATCGTCGAGTCCGGCGCCGACGCCGAGTGCATAGAGCATCGTGTCGCGGTCGGTCCATTTGAAAATCTGCGGTTCCGTCTTTGCGCCTATGGCATTCGGATCGAGCGGCATCGAGGCTCCCTTCGCTGGTGTGTCGGACGATACACAGCACTGTCGGCCGAGCCGACAATCCGGCCACGTCGGCCGAGCCGGCGATCCAGCCACGTCGGCCGAGCCGACAATCCAGCCACGTCGGCCGAGCCGACAATCCAGCCATTGACGTATCCCTCGTCAGGGGTGACCATGGCTCGCATGCGTTATGTCGTTACCGGCGGTACTGGGTTTATTGGCAGACGCGTGGTGTCGCAGATTCTGGCGAGCCGCGATGACGCCGAGGTGTGGGTGCTGGTGCGGCGCGAGTCGCTCGAGCGGTTCGAGCGGTTGGCTGCCGAGGGTGAGCATCCATGGGGCGAAAGAGCGAAACCGCTGGTCGGCGACCTCGTCTCGGCGAATCTCGGGCTGACCGGCGAGACCGTCGCCGAGCTGGGCACCGTGGACCACGTCGTGCACTGTGCGGCGATCTACGACATCACCGCCACCGAGGCCGACCAGCGTGCGGCCAATGTCGACGGCACTCGCGCCGTCATCGACCTCGCCCTGCGCCTCGGCGCGACCCTGCACCACGTGTCGTCGATCGCGGTGGCCGGCACCTATCGAGGTGAATTCACCGAGGACGATTTCGACGTTGCGCAGGAGCTACCGACGCCCTATCACCAGACGAAGTTCGAAGCCGAGCTGCTGGTCCGATCGGCGCACGGGCTCCGGTACCGGATCTACCGGCCCGCCGTCGTCGTCGGCGATTCGCGCACCGGTGAGATGGACAAGGTCGACGGGCCCTATTACTTCTTCGGCGTACTGGCCAAGTTGGCCCGATTGCCCGGCATCACGCCGATGGTGCTGCCCGACACCGGCCGCACCAACATCGTCCCGGTGGACTATGTAGTTGAAGCGGCTGTCCATCTCATGCACAAGCCCGACCGCGACGGGCAGACGTTTCATCTCACCGCTCCGAAAACCATTGGGCTGCGAGTGATCTACCGCGGGGTGGCCAAGGCCGCGGGTCTGCCACCGCTGGTGGGTTCGCTGCCGCGCAGCGCAGCCACACCGATTGTGCGGGCCACCGGGCGCGCCAAGATCCTGCGCAATATGGCGGCCACCCAGCTGGGCGTTCCCGCCGCGGTGCTCGATGTCGTCGACCTGATGCCGACGTTCACCTCCGACAATGCCGATGAGGCGTTGCGCGGCACCGGCATCACCGTGCCCGAATTCGCCACGTACGCATCGAAGTTGTGGCAGTACTGGGCCGAGCACCTGGACCCCGACCGTGCACGCCGCGACGATCCCGCCGGCCCGTTGGTGGGCAAGCACGTCATCATCACAGGCGCGTCCAGTGGGATCGGGCGTGCGTCCGCCGTGGCCGTCGCCGAACGTGGGGGATGCGTATTCGCGTTGGCGCGCAACGCCGAAGCGCTCGACGAGCTCATCGCCGAGATCCGCGAGGCCGGTGGGCAGGCGTACGCCTTCACCTGCGACGTCACCGACTCGACATCCGTCGAGGCCACGGTCAAGGACATCCTCGGGCGATTCGGGCACGTCGATTATCTGGTGAACAACGCGGGCCGGTCGATCCGTCGCTCGGTGGCGGCGTCCACCGACCGCCTGCACGATTACGAACGCGTGATGGCGGTCAACTACTTCGGGTCGGTGCGGATGGTGCTCGCCCTCCTACCGCACTGGCGCGAAAGGAAGTTCGGGCACGTGGTCAACGTGTCCAGCGCCGGCGTGCAAGCCAGCAGCCCGAAGTACAGCGCGTACATCCCCAGCAAGGCCGCGTTGGATGCGTTCGCCGAAGTCGTTGGCAGCGAGACCCTTTCCGACCACATCACCTTCACCAGCATCCACATGCCGTTGGTGAAGACGCCGATGATCGCGCCGTCGCGGCGACTCAACCCGTTACCGCCGATCACCGCCGAGCATGCTGCGGCGATGGTGGTGCGCGGGCTCATCGAGAAGCCCGCAAGGATCGACACCCCGGTCGGGACACTGGCCGACGTCGGCATGTACTTCACCCCGAAGCTGTCGCGGCGGGTACTGCATCAGATCTACCTGGGCTATCCGGATTCGGCGGCCGCCCGAGGCGAGGTATCCGAATCCACGCCGGAACGTCGCCCGAAACGACCGGCACGCGCCGCGGTGCCCAAGGTCCGCGTCCCGCGGGCGATGGCACGCCCCGCCAAGCGCGCCCTGCGCCTGGTGCCCGGCGTGCACTGGTGAGCGGGCTGGTCCTATCGTTGGCAGCGTGACGCTGCCTGTCTTCGTCGATGTCGACACGGGGGTCGACGACGCGATGGCGTTGGTGTATCTGTTCGCCAGCGACGACGCCGAAGTCGTTGGAATCGCCTCGACCGCCGGAAACGTTCCCGTACAACGGGTCTGCGAGAACAACCTGGGTCTGCTCGAGCTGTGCCGGATGAACGTTCCGGTGTCCAAGGGTTCCGAACGACCCCTGGTGGTGCCGTTACGCACCGCTGAAGACACCCACGGACCCAAGGGGATGGGTTACGCGCAACTGCCGTCGACCGATCGTGAACTCACCACGCACGACGCCGCCGACGCGTGGATTCGTGCGGCGCGCGCGTATCCCGGCGAGTTGGTCGCGATCGCCGTCGGCCCGTTGACCAATCTGGCACTGGCCATGCGCAGGGAACCGGCGCTGCCGAGACTGCTACGCCGGCTGGTCATCATGGGCGGCGCATTCGACTACCGCGGCAACACCACACCGGTGGCGGAGTGGAACATCAGCGTGGATCCGGAGGCCGCCGGAGAGGTCTTCGCCGTGTGGGGTGCAGCGTGGGGGCTGAAGCCACCCGAACATCTCCCAATTGTGCTCGGCCTGAACCTGACCGAGCACATCGCGATGACGCCGATGCTGCTGAGCCGACTCGCCGCGGCCGCGGAGTCGTCGTCGATCCCGATGAGCGTGCTGGACAACCGCGGCACGAAATCGGTCGCGTCCAATCCGTTGATCGCGGTGCTCGAGGACGCGATGCGGTTCTACTTCGAGTTCCACTTCGACCAGAACGAGGGCTATATCGCGCACCTGCACGACCCGCTGGCAGCGGCGGTTGTGCTGGATCCCGACCTTGTCCGCTGTCGGCGCGTCACCGTCGACGTCGAGCTGACCGGCACCCTCACCAAGGGTATGACGATCGCGGACTGGAGCAACAGGTGGGGCCGGGAGCCCAATGCGCTCGTCGGCGTCGGCGTTGAGCCCGAGGCGTTCTTCGAACGTTTCATCGCCCGAGTGGGTGCGTTCGCGAAGAAACTCGACTATTCGTAGATGCCTTCGACGTACCACCTCCTCTGCCGGTAGCAGAGCAGCAGCGCCCGCCCCGGCTTGCCATCGACCAGCACTTGCGCCCTGGCGGTGCGACCCGATTTGGTGAACTCAGGGTCCCACCACCGCTCGTCGACCGGCCAGGGCCCGGCCCACCAAGCCAGCCGGGAATCGTTCGAACCCGGTGAAACCAGACGCGACGGGTCCGCGGAGAACAGTCCCCGGCCGGTCACCCGCACCGGATTCCCGCTGGCGTCGAACAGTTCGACCGGATCGTCGAGTAGCACCGTCGGTGACGGTTCGGGCAGTTGGCCCGGCCAGGGCTGAGCGGGATCGGCGCGCGGCACCTGCTCATCACCCAGGGGCGTGAAGGTGATGCGTTCAGCCGGCCCACGACCACCACTGAGCATCGGCACCTGCACCGCCTCGGGTCCGAGCAGACCTTGTACGCGTACCAGCGCACGCCGCGCCCGCAGCCTGTCCTCTTCCCCAATGCCGCCCCACAGCGGCAACTGCAGCGCCTCGGCCGAAACCAGCTCCACCGGACGCAGCCGGATGACGGTGACCGGGGCGGTGGGCCGATCACCCGGATTGCGTCTGTTCAACCAGCCGTCCAGTTGCCAGCGCACCCGGTCGGCGGTGGCGTCCTCGGTCAGCGGTTCGGCGCAGCGCCAAACCCGTTCCAACTCTTCGCCGTTGGCGGTGATCGCGTGGATGGCCAGGCGGGTGCATCCCACCCCGGACGCCTCCAGGCTGCGGTGCAGGGCCCCCGCCAGTGAGCGGCCCGCGAACGCTGCGGCATCCACCCGATCGATAGGCGGGTCGCAGTCCATGACGGCGTCGAGCTCCTGCTCGGGTTCACGACCCGACGGTCCCCTGGCCGGCTCGCCACGGGCGAACCGGTGCGCGACCACCGCGTCGGCGCCGAAGCGCGAGGCCACGTCGCTGCGAGCCAATGCCGCGAACTGTCCGATCGTCCGGATTCCCATGCGCCACAGCAGGTCTGCCAAGTCATCACGGCCGGGCGCAGCCAGGCTCGGCTCGGTGGCCAGCTGCCGGATGGACAGCGCCGACAGGAACAGTGCGTCCTTGCCGGACTCGACGATCCGTCCCGCTCGCGCGGCGAAGACCGCGGTGGGCAGTTGATCGGCGACACCGACCTGACATTCGGCTCCGGCCGCGGCCACCGCGTCTACCAGTCGCTCGGAGGCCGCCTGTTCGGACCCGAAGTAGCGGGCCGCCCCGCGCACCGGCAGGACCAACAGGCCGGGCCGCAGCACTTCGGCCCGTGGCACCAGGTCGTCCACCGCGGCCGTCACGTCCTCGAAATGGCGGGCATCACGCGCCGGATCGGCGGTGACGACATGTAGATCCGGACACCTGGCCTGCGACTCCCGGCGGCGCAGTCCCCGCCGCACGCCCACCGAACGCGCCGACGCCGAACACGCGATGACCCGGTTGGCCAACGTCACCGCGACCGGCGCCGTGGGTGTCAAACCAGCCGCCGCCGCGGCGGCGACCGCGGGCCAGTCCATGCACCAGATGGCCAATACGCGCGACGACACAGCCCGCTCACTGCGCAACCGGGGTCAGCCCGGCCCGGCCGCTCACGACCCGGCCACTGACCGAATAGGCCAGTTGCACCTTGGCGATTCGGCCGAATCCGGGGCGGGCACGGCCGGTGATCTCATAGCCGCAGACCCTGGCATCCAGACGGGCGGACGCACCCTGCCAGTCACCGTCGGTGACCAGCAGGGTGCAGCCCTTCTGCCGCGCCCGGGCAACGACCGCCCGCGCACGGGTGGCAGGCACCGAACGCCCACCCAGTCCGAGCACCACCATGTCCATGCCGTCCATCAGCACGGCGGCCACCTCGACCGGATCGCTTCCGGGATCGGGGACGACCGCGATCCTGCTCAGATCCGCGCCCATCTCCACGGCGGCCAGCAGACCGGCCTCAGGGTGACCGACGATCGCGGCATGTCCGCCCTCCGCCGTCACCGCCGCCACCATGCTCAACGCCAGCGATCGAGCACCCGACAACACCGCCACGGTCCCGCGCGGCAACGGTGCAGCTAGGACATTGCTAAGAGTTTCGGGTATCGGCAGCAAACTTTCCGACGCCGGAAGCGGATCGCTGGCCGGTGCCGCTCCACGACGCCCGCCACCCACCTTTCCGGATACTGCCGCTATCCTGCGACGCAGGTGTTCTAGCTGTTCAGCGCGGTCAGGACGGCCCTGATCCAGGGGCAAGGCAGCTGTCACAGCAGCACCTCCTGCATCACCAGTTTCACTCTGTTTTCGAATGTATGTTCGATACCCCGAGTAAACACCTGCCCACCGACACCGTCAAGCGGATCGAACTCGGGCCAGCCTTGCCATTGCACGATGGTGACATTGACAAATGTCATCATTTGGTGTTGTACTCCGAGAGTGCTCAACGGAGAGCCCGCAATGCCCGAGCGCGGTTCGCTGCGCTCGCGCAGCGCGGCATCGATCAGCGCCATGACCCTGCGACAGATCAGCGCCGTGCTCCCGCCGGATCAGGCGTGGGGAGTATGGCTTTCGCGTCAGATCGTGGCCCGCATCATGGATACGTTCGGCCCATCGATGATCGGCACACACGTGCGACGCGTCGACACAAGGATGTCCGACGGCCGTCGCGTCATCGGTGAATGGGTTCACGGCCCAGGCGTGCAGCGCAACCGCGCCGAAGCGGTCTACTTCGTCCATGGCAGCGGATTCGTCCTCTGCTCGCCGCGCACGCACCGCCGACTCACGTCCTGGCTTTCCCAGCTGACCGGGTTACCGGTCTTCTCCATCGACTACCGCCTCGCGCCCAAGCACCGATTCCCCACCGCGGCAGACGATGTCCGCACCGGATGGGAATGGCTGATACACGACCAGGGCATGGCGCCGCAGCGCACCGTCATCGCGGGGGATTCCGCGGGCGGCCATTTGGCCGTCGACCTGTTGCTGCAGCCCGATGTCACCCATCCCGCGGCACTCGCGTTGCTCTCCCCCGTCCTGGATCTGACGTTCTCCCTGGCGCGCACACGCGAACGGACTCGCCGAGACCCGGCCATCCGCTCGGCGGACGCCATTCGGTTGATCGAGTTGTACTGCGCCGGAGTCGATTCGACGCATCCCCGCCTGAAGCTCGACGTCGCTGAGGGCCGCACTCTGCCGGCGACGCTGATCCAGGCCGGCGGGGCCGAGATGCTGGCCGCCGACGCCATCGCGCTGGCCGAACACATTCGCGCCGCGGGTGGAACCTGCGAACTCGAGGTGTGGCCGGATCAGGTGCACGTCTTCCAGGCGCTGCCGCGGCTGACACCTGAGGCGCGACCGGCGATGCACCGGCTCGCATCGTTCCTCTCGGGAGCATTGCGCGACAACATCATCGACCAGGCAGCGGGATGACAGGCATGGGCCTGTTCGGATCGTCGAAGAAACGCAGCCACGACGCCGCGGCGGTGATCACCGGCGCGGGCAGTGGTATCGGCGCGGCATTCGCAAGAGAGCTCGCCAACCGCGGCGGGCGCGTGGTGTGCAGCGACATCGACGAAACCGCGGCCGGCGCCACGGTCGACGCGATCATCGCCAATGGCGGTGAGGCGTTGGCATCACGTTGCGACGTCTCACAACTCGACGACGTCACGGCGCTGGCCAAAGAGGCACAGTCCTGGTTCGACGGCCCACCGACCGTGGTCATCAACAACGCCGGTGTCGGTGCGGGCGGCCTGCCCATCGGCGAGATGAGCGTCGACGACTGGCAATGGGTGCTCGACATCAATCTCTGGGGACCGATCCACGGCTGCCACGTCTTCGCACCGATCCTGCGCGAGGCGGGATATGGCGGCATCATCAACGTCGCATCGGCCGCGGCGTTCGGAGCAGCGCCCGGGATGGCGGCATACAACGTCAGCAAGGCCGGCACGCTGTCGCTGTCCGAGACGCTGGCCGCCGAGCTGTCCGGCACCGGCGTCAACGTCACCGTGCTGTGCCCGACGTTCGTCAAGACGAATATCGTCGACGCGGGTCGGATCTCCGACAGGTCAACACAACTGGCCGACATGCTGATGCGTTGGACCGGTTTCTCACCAGAGCGGGTGGCCCGCACCTGCCTGGACACCCTGGACCGCGGCGGCCTCTACTGCATGCCGCAACCCGATGCCCGGATCGGCTGGGGTATCAAACGTTTCGCCCCGACGGTGTACACCCGCGCCGTCGGCCTCACCACCCGTGTCACCACGCCGTAGGAGGATCGAGATGGCCCCAAACTCAAAGATCGATATGGACGCGATGCTCGACAAGATCAAGGACCGACAGTGGGCGCTGGCCGACATCGACTGGGACGCACCGGGCGCGGAGCTGATCACCGATGAACAGCGACCCAAACTCAAGGCCTTCATGGCCGACCTCTGCTGGATCGAGAACATCGGTGCCCGTGGCTTTGCAGCGCTGGCCAAGAAGGCGCCCACGCCGACCATCGCCGAGATCTATCGCTACTTCCATGCCGAGGAACAGCGGCACGCCAATGCCGAACTCGCACTGATGAAGCGCTGGGGCATGCTCGAAGACGGGGAAGTTCCCGAACCCAACATCAACATCCGGCTCGCCATCGACTGGCTGGACCGCTGGGCCGACGACATGCCGCTCTCGCTGCTGGGCACCGTCATTCCGATGCTCGAGGTCGCACTCGACGGCGCACTGCTGAAGTTTCTGCTCGACGAAGTGCACGACCCCGTTTGCCATCAGGTGTTCGAGAAGATCAACAACGACGAGTCCCGGCATCTGGTGGTCGATTTCGAGGTGCTCGACATGATCGGCCACGCCAAGATCCGCAGGCTCCTGATCGACTTCGTCGGCCACAACGCCACCCCGGGACTCATCATCGGCGCGGTCATGGGCGCACCGCTGATCAACAGGATCCGCAACGAGATCACGGCCATGGGCATGGAACCCGAGCGGCTGTACCGAGCTGTAAAGCGATTCAAGGAACTCGGCGATCGCGGCCAGCACACCCACCGGGTACCGACATATCTGTTCCTGCGGCGCTACGCCGGAGTCGTGACCAATCCACGTCACCCGTATCACCTGTTGGCCAACTCGATGGTCTGGCTCTCCGACCGGTATCCGCGGCCACTGCTGCCCTCGGTCCCGAGCTGGGTCAAAGAGGTCACCCACGAGCCGGCGGCGTGACGATGAACATGAGCGTGGGCACCCACACCTACGACACCCTGATCGTCGGCGCCGGATTCACCGGCATAGGTGCGGCGATCAAGCTCAGCGAGGCCGACGTCGACGACTTCGTCATCCTGGAGCGCAGCGACCGCGTCGGCGGTACCTGGCGGGACAACACGTATCCCGGTGCGGCATGTGATGTTCCGTCGCTGCTGTACTCGTATTCGTTCGTGAAGAACTCGTCATGGTCGCGGGCCTACTCCCCCGCTGACGAGATCTGCCGGCATATCGAGGACATGACCGAGAAGTTCGGCATCGAACGCCGTATTCGATTCGGCGTGGAGGTCAACGGCCTGGAGTTCGACGAGACGACCGGCACCTGGACCGTGCAGACCAAGGGGCGAGAGAGTTTTCGGGCCCGCACCGTGGTGATGGCCTCCGGCCCACTGCCCGACCACAAATGGCCGGACATCCGCGGCCTCGACACCTACCAGGGGCACAAGATCCACAGCGCCCGGTGGGACCACGATTACGACTTCTCCGGCAAGCGCGTCGCGGTCATCGGCACCGGCGCCAGCGCTGTGCAGATCGTGCCCGAACTGGTCAAGCGGGCGGAGTTCGTGAAGGTCTTCCAGCGCACTCCGGGCTGGATGCTGCCTCGTCTGGACACCGCCGTCCCTGCCGCGGCACAGGTGTTGTTCGCGAAAGTGCCTGCCGTACAAGAGCTTGCACGGCAGGCATTGTTCTGGGGTCACGAGCTCAGCGCGACGGCGCTGGTGTGGAACACGCCGCTGACCGGACTGGTCGCCAGGCTGGGCAAGGCGCACCTGCACAGGCAGGTCAAGGATCCATGGCTGCGACGGCAGCTGACGCCGGACTTCACCCCCGGCTGCAAACGGATGCTCGTCTCCAGCGACTACTATCCGGCGCTGCAGAAGGACAACTGCAAGCTCATCGACTGGCCGATCGCCACGATGAGCCCGGTGGGAATCCGCACCAGCGACGGTATCGAGCATCATCTGGACTGCGTCGTTTTCGCCACCGGTTACGACGTGCACCTGACCGGACCGCCGTATGAGGTCACCGGCATCGGCGGCCGCTCACTGTCGCAGGAGTGGGCGTCGGGCGCACAGGCCTACAAGAGCATCAACGCTCACGGCTATCCGAACCTGTTTTTCATGACGGGACCGAACTCCGGGCCGGGCCACAATTCGTTGCTGGTCTACGTCGAGGGCCAGCTCGACTACGCGGTCAGCGGCATCACCACGATCCTGCGGGAGAACCTGAAATATCTGGACGTGCGCCAGGACGTCCAGGAGCGCTACAACGACCGCATCCAGCAGCGCCTGACCAGGACGACATGGATGTCGGGCTGCAGCAGCTGGTATCTGACGGCCGACGGCTTCAACGCCTCGATGTACCCCGGCTTCGCCACGCAGTATCTTCGTCAGATGCGCGACTACCGCTTCTCCGACTACGTCGCCGTCGAGCACGGCGCGCGCACGGGCAGCGGTGCCCTCTCGAGCGCATGACCAATCCGCCGGAGAAGCCACCGCGCCAGCAGGCGGGGGCGATCTCGGCGATCCTGAAGAGCCTGCGGCGCGCTCCCCGGCGTGTGCGCCGCGGCTCCCGCGATGTCATCGAAACCGCCGTATCGCAGTTGTTCGACGCGGCCGTGCTTCATCCGCACCCCGAATCCACTTCCGGCGAGTACCGCATCGACGAGCTCGCGCGCCTGGCCGGTACCACGACCCGCAACATCCGGGTGTACCGCGACCGTGGACTGCTGCATCCGCCGTTGCGGGTCGGGCGGATCGCGCTTTTCAACGACACACATCTGACGCGGCTGCGCCTCATCACCTCGATGTTGAATCGCGGCTACAACATCGCGCACGTCCACGAGATGCTGTCGGCCTGGGAGCAGGGCAAGAACCTGGGCGACATGCTGGGCATCGAATCGGCGATCGCGGGTAGCTGGGCGACGGAGAAGCCCGAGCGGATGAGCGTCGCCGACGCGCGCCGGCTGGTCGACGACGATCCGGGATTCGACCGCATGGTGGGACTGGGCGTGATCAAGCTGGAAGACGGCGAGGCGGTCGTGGTGCGCCCCAAGCTGATCGAGGCGTTCAACGAGATCAGGCAGTACGGTGTCGCGACCGACAAACTGATCGACCTGCACGAGCAGATCTCACCGCTGCTCGATCAGATCAGCGGACTGCTCGTGCAGGCCGGCATCGAGGAGGTACTGCACCGGGTCAACCCGGGCGCCGCGCTTCCGCCGGATACCGAAGTGGCCGAGCTCATTACGATGCTGGTGCGGTTCCGCACCCAGGCTGTGTCGGCGGTCTCGGCCACGCTGGCCTTCTCCATCGAATCGACCATCGAGTCGACGGTCGGTCAGATCCTCGGCGAGTTCATCGAGAAGGAACCGCCCCCGGACGCCGACGTCTGATCATTCCCATTCGATGGTGCCCGGCGGCTTGCTGGTGATGTCCAGCACGACGCGGTTCACCTCGCGGACCTCGTTGGTGATGCGTGTCGAGATGCGTTCGAGCACTTCGTAGGGCACTCGCGTCCAGTCCGCGGTCATCGCGTCCTCGCTGGACACCGGGCGCAGCACGATCGGGTGACCATAGGTCCGCCCATCGCCCTGCACCCCCACGGAACGAACTCCGGCGAGCAGCACCACGGGGCACTGCCAGATCTGGTGGTCCAGCCCTGCGGACGTCAGTTCCTCCCGCGCGATCGAGTCGGCCCGCCGCAGCGTCTCAAGTCGCTGCGCGGTCACCTCACCGACAATCCGGATGCCCAAGCCCGGCCCCGGGAAGGGTTGGCGCGCAACGATTTCCTCAGGCAATCCCAGCTCGCGGCCAACCGCGCGCACCTCGTCTTTGAACAGCAGCCGTAGCGGCTCGACCAGTTTGAACTTCAGGTCGTCGGGCAGCCCGCCGACGTTGTGGTGGCTCTTGATGTTCGCAGTTCCCGACCCGCCGCCGGACTCCACCACGTCGGGATACAGCGTGCCCTGCACCAGATAATCGACCTCAGAACCGGTGTCCCCCACGATGTCTCGGACCGCACCTTCAAAGGCACGGATGAACTGCCTGCCGATGATCTTGCGCTTACCCTCGGGGTCGGTCACCCCGGACAGTGCTTCCAGGAACCGGTCGGCGACGTCGACGGTGACCAGATTGGCACCGGTGGCCGCGACGAAGTCACGCTGAACCTGCGCACGCTCCCCCGCCCTCAGCAGACCGTGGTCGACGAATACACACGTCAACCGGTCGCCGACGGCCCGCTGCACCAACGCAGCGGCCACCGCGGAGTCCACGCCGCCGGACAGACCGCAGATCGCGCGCCCGTCGCCGATCTGCTCACGCACCTGCTCGACGAGCGCATCGGCGATGTTCGCAGGCGTCCACGTCGAGTCGATACCCGCGAATTCGTGCAGGAATCGACTGAGAATCTGCTGACCATGCGGGGTGTGCATCACCTCGGGGTGGTACTGCACGCCTGCCAGGCCCTTGGCCCGGTTCTCGAACGCGGCGACGGGCGCACCGGAGCTGGTGGCTACCACATCGAAGCCCTCGGGGGCGACGGTCACGGCGTCTCCATGGCTCATCCACACCGGCTGGGTGGTGGGCAGATCGGAATGAAGGTCTCCCCCAGTCACTTCCAGCTCCGTGCGGCCGAACTCACTAGTGCCGGTCCGGGCGACGGTTCCGCCGAGCGCCTGGGCCATCGCCTGAAAGCCGTAGCAGATGCCGAAAACCGGTACCCCCAGGTCGAACACCTCGGCATTCAGCTGCGGGGCACCGTCTTCGTACACACTCGCGGGACCGCCCGACAGTACGATCGCCTGCGGATCGCGTGCCTTGATCTCCTCGACCGTCGCGGTGTGCGGAATCACCTCGGAATAGACCCGCGCTTCGCGGACGCGGCGGGCGATCAACTGCGCATATTGCGCTCCGAAGTCGACGACCAGCACGGGCCGGGGAGAACCTGTTGTCACCCGGTCAGTCTAGTCAGCGACTCCACAGCACCGACGAACCTTCTTCGCTCGCATCCCAGCGCACGCCCGTCAGATCCATGCCCAAGTATGCCCACGGACGAAATTGGGAATGGTGAACTGGAAGCACGCACCCGAGAAGCCAAAGCGAGGTACCCAGTGCTCGGTCTACCCGAACGGATCCGTGCCACACTTTTCGACCTCGATGGCGTGCTGACAGACACCGCCAGCGTGCACAAAAAGGCCTGGAAGCTGATGTTCGACAACTTTCTCGAGGCGCAGGCAGAGCAGGCGGGAACCCAATTCGTGCCGTTCGACGTCGACTCCGATTACCTGAAGTACGTCGACGGCAAGAAGCGCGAGGACGGGGTCCGGTCCTTTCTCGCCAGCAGAGGTATCACGCTGCCCGACGGTGCCCCGGATGACGCTCCGGACGCCCAGACCGTCTTCGGGCTCGGAAACCGCAAGAACGAGGCGTTCCAGCACACCCTGCAGACCGACGGGGTCGAGGTCTTCGACGGATCTCGCCGCTACCTCGAGGCCGTGGTGAACGCGGGGTTCGGCACGGCGGTGGTGTCGTCCAGCGCGAACACCCGCCAGGTGCTAGAGCTGACGGGGCTCGACAAATTCGTCCAGCAACGCGTGGACGGCGTGACGCTGCGGGAGCAGAACATCGCGGGCAAGCCCGCTCCGGACTCGTTTCTGCGCGCGGCAGAACTGCTCGGAGTCACCCCTGCCGAGGCGGCCGTGTTCGAGGATGCGCTCTCCGGCGTCGAGGCGGGCCGTGCGGGAGATTTCGGATACGTCGTCGGTGTCGACCGGGTGGGCCACGCAGAGGCGTTGCGGCGCAACGGTGCCGACGTGGTGGTGGCCGACCTCGCAGAGTTGATGTCGCGATGATCACCGGCGAAAACTTCATAGTCGAACCGTGGCACATTCGTGAAACCTCGTTAGACCTAAGCCTGTTGGACGAATCCGAATCACTGTTTGCGCTGTCCAACGGCCACATCGGCATGCGAGGAAACCTCGAAGAGGGTGAACCGCACGGCCTTCCCGGCACCTACCTGAACTCGTACTACGAGGTACGCCCGTTGCCCTACGCCGAGGCGGGGTTCGGTTATCCCGAGGCGGGCCAGACGATCGTCAACGTCACCAACGGCAAGATCGTCCGCCTGCTCGTCGACGACGAACCCTTCGATGTCCGGTACGGCGACCTGCTCGAGCATGAACGCGTTCTGGATCTGCGCGCCGGCACGCTGACCCGCACCGCACATTGGCGCTCCCCGGCGGGCAAGCAGGTCAAGATCGTCACGACCCGGCTGGTGTCGCTGGCGCAGCGCAGTGTCGCAGCGATCGAGTACACCGTCGAGGCGGTCGACGAGTTCACCCGCGTCACCGTCCAGTCCGAGCTGGTCGCCAACGAGCAGCTCCCCTCCTCCGAAGACGACCCCAGAGTGGCGGCCGTGCTCGACAAACCGTTGGAGGCCGTCGGGCACGAGCACTCCGAACGCGGCGCCATCCTGCTACACCGCACACGGGCCAGCCAGCTGCTGATGGCCGCGGCGATGTCTCACGACGTCGAGGTCCCCGGCCGGGTCGAAGTGACCACCGGGGCGGGCGAGGACTGGGCGACCACCACCGTGATCTGCGGTCTGCGACCGGGTCAACGGCTACGCATCGTGAAATACCTCGCCTACGGGTGGTCGAGCCTGAGATCGCGGCCCGCGCTGCGGGACCAGGCCGCCGCAGCGGTCAGCGGTGCGCGCTACACGGGATGGGAGGGACTGCTCAAGTCCCAGCGCGAGTATCTCGACGACTTCTGGGACTGCGCCGATGTCGAGGTCGAGGGCGACCCCGACAGCCAGCAGGCGGTGCGGTTCGGACTGTTCCACGTTCTGCAGGCCAGTGCGCGCGCCGAACGTCGGGCCATTCCGGGCAAGGGGCTGACGGGCACCGGGTACGACGGTCACGCGTTCTGGGACACAGAGGGTTTCGTGCTGCCGCTCCTGACCTACACGGCGCCATATGCCGCGGCGGACGCGTTGAGGTGGCGGGCCTCGACGCTGGATCTCGCCAGGGAACGAGCCGCACAACTCGACCTCACCGGAGCCGCGTTCCCGTGGCGCACCATCCGCGGCGAGGAGTGCTCGGCGTACTGGCCCGCCGGTACGGCCGGCTGGCACGTGAACGCCGACATCGCCATGGCATTCGAGCGGTATCGCATCGTGACGGGTGACGATTCCCTGGAAGCCGAGTGCGGGCTGGCGGTTCTCGTGGAGACGGCGCGGTTGTGGCTGTCGCTCGGACATCACGACCGGCACGGCGTGTGGCACATCGACGGGGTCACGGGACCCGACGAGTACACGGCGGTCGTGCGGGACAACGTGTTCACCAATCTGATGGCGGCACATAACCTTCGGGCCGCGGCCGAGGCCTGCCTTCGCCACCCCGACCGCGCCGAGGGACTGGGCGTCACCGAGGCGGAGATGGCCGATTGGCGCACTGCCGCCGACGACGCGTTCATCCCCTTCGACGACGAACTCGGTGTCCATCCGCAGTGCGCCGGTTTCACCACCCTCCGGGAGTGGGACTTCACGTCCAACACCGAATATCCCCTGCTGTTGCACGAACCGTATGTACGGCTGTACCCGGCGCAGGTGATCAAACAGGCGGATCTGGTGTTGGCCATGCAGTGGCAGAGCCACGCGTTCACCCCCGAACAGAGGGCGCGCAACGTCGACTACTACGAGCGCCGCACTACGCGCGACTCATCGCTGTCGGCGTGTACCCAGGCGGTGATGTGCGCCGACGTCGGCCATCTCGAACTCGCACATGACTACGCGTACGAGGCCGCGCTCATCGATCTGCGCGACCTGCACCACAACACTCGCGACGGCCTGCACATGGCGTCTTTGGCAGGCGCCTGGACCGCGCTGGTGGCGGGGTTCGGCGGACTGCGTGACGACGACGGTGTGCTGTCGCTTGATCCGCAACTGCCGTCCGGTATCTCACGTCTGCGGTTCCGGTTGCGCTGGAGGGACTTTCGGATCACAGTCGATGCCAACCACAAAGATGTCACCTACACCGTCCGCGACGGGCCGCACTCATTCCTGACGATTCGTCACGCACGCGAGGAAATCAAGCTCGGTACGGACCGCCCGACGACTGTCGCGCTGAGGCGCCGCGAGCCGCTGCTTCCGGAACCGCAGCAACCGCCGGGCCGAGAGCCGTTGCGCCGCAGGATGTTGTAGGGGGTTCAGGCCAGTTTCTTGGCATCCGGCAGACCGCCGGTTGCCTCGAACACGACGCGCCTGCCGATCTCGACGGCGTGGTCGGCGAAACGCTCGTAATAGCGGCCCAGCAACGCGACATCGACTGCGGAGCAGACCCCGTCCTGCCACTTGTTGTCGATCAGCAGCGTGAACAGGTGACGGTGCTCCGCATCCACCGCATCGTCCAGGTCGTGCATCTGCGAAGCCTTTTCCGAATCACTGGACAGCAGCACCTCACGCGCAATCCCCGCCATCAGGACTGCTCGTTTGCCCATCTCCGCAAAGCTGGCCCGCACCTCGTCGGGCAGCGCGCACTCCGGGTGGCGCAACCGCGAGATGCTGGCCACATGCACCGCAAGCGCACCCATTCTCTCGATATCGGCGCCGATGTGGATGGCGCAGACCACCGTCCGCAAATCGCCGGCCACCGGCTGCTGCAGCGCGAGCAGTTTGAGCGCCGTATCCTCGGCCTGCCGGCCCATGACCGCAATGCGTTCCTGCTCGGCGATGACCTCTTCGGCCAGCGACAGGTCCGCTTCCAGCAGGGCCCGCGTCGCATCGTCCATCGCCTTGGCTGCCAGGCCGCACATGTCGGCCAGCCGCGCGCCCAAGCCCGACAACTGTTCGCGATAGGCGGTTCGCATCGGCACTAGGTACCCGAGACCGCTCAGGTAAAACCTGTCAGCTGGCGTTTTTTCCTGCCGAGCTGACCGGTTCGATCGGCAGATGGCGCAGCGCCGCGGGCGCATCGGCGGGAACGACAGGATGTGCCGGCGGAATCGGATCGAGGCGCTTGTAGGGTTCCCCCTGCTTTGGACGCTGATCGATCTCACCCTTGTTCGGCCACAGCGATGCCGCGCGCTCGGCCTGCGCCGTGATCGAAAGCGATGGATTGACACCGAGGTTCGCCGAGATCGCCGCACCGTCGTGCACCGAGAGCGTCGGATACCCGTACACCCGCTGATACGGATCGATGACTCCGTGGTCGGCGGTGTCGCCGATCGCAGCGCCGCCGAGGTAGTGGGCGGTCAGCGGGATGTTGAACAGTTCACCCCAGGTGCCGCCCGCGACGCCGTCGATCTTTTCGGCTATCCGGCGCGTGACCTCGTTGCCCACCGGGATCCATGTCGGATTGGGTTCGCCGTGACCTTGCGTGCTGTCCAGCCGCCGGAAGCCGAACTTCGTGCGCCGGGTGAATGTCGTGATGGAGTTGTCCAGGTGCTGCATGACGAGCGCGATCATCGTCCGCTCGCTCCACTTACGCGGGTTCAGCAACCGCAGCAGCTTGCGGGGGTTCGACCCCGCCTGCACGAAGAACTGCTTCCACCGTGGCACGTCAGAACCCTGCGGCCCCGCGCCGTCGGTCATCAGGGTCTGCAACAGCCCCATGGCATTGCTGCCCTTGCCGTAGCGCACCGGTTCGATGTGCGTATCGGAAGTCGGGTGAATCGACGACGTGATGGCCACCCCGTGGGTGAGATCGAGATCGGGTGAAACCTCGAAACGACCTGCACCGACGATCGATTCCGAATTGGTTCGCGTGAGCACACCGAGCTTCTCCGACAGCTTCGGCAGCTTGCCCTTGTCGCGCATGTCGAACAACAGCTTCTGCGTGCCGAACGTCCCCGCCGCGAGCACCACATGGGTGGCGGTGTACTTGCGCCGCTTGAGTGGCAACAGACCCGTCCGTTTCGCGCGCACCTCCCACACTCCGTCGGACCGCTGCGAGAAACTCGATACCGTCGTCATCGGAATGATCTCTGCCCCAGCCTTTTCGGCGAGGCCGAGATAGTTCTTCAGCAAGGTGTTCTTGGCGCCGTAGCGGCAACCCGTCATGCAGGATCCGCATTCGATGCAGCCGGTGCGCGCCGGACCGGCACCGCCGAAGTACGGATCCGGCACCGTCTTACCCGGAGCCTTCGTGCCGTCGGGGCCGAAGAACACCCCGACGGGCGTCGCGACGAACGTGTCCTCGACACCCATATCGGCGGCGACCTCTTTCATGATGCGGTCGGCGTCTGTGAACGTCGGATTCTGGACCACGCCGAGCATTCGCTGCGCCTGGTCGTAATGCGGGGTCAGCTCGCCACGCCAATCGGTGATCTGCTTCCACTGCGGGTCGTTGAAGAACGCGTCCGGCGGGACGTACAGGGTGTTGGCGTAGTTGAGCGAGCCTCCGCCGACACCCGCGCCGGCCAGGATCATCACGTTGCGCAACAGATGGATTCGTTGGATGCCGTACATGCCGAGTTTCGGCGCCCATAAGAACTTGCGCAGATTCCAGGACGTCTTCGCGAACTCGTCGTCGGCGAACCGGCGACCGGCCTCGAGAACGCCGACGCGGTAGCCCTTCTCGGTGAGCCGTAGAGCGGTGACACTGCCACCGAAACCGGAACCGATGATGAGGACGTCGTAGTCAGGCTTCATCGGCCCAGTATCTAACTACCGGCCGGTAACTACCAGCTAGGTCACCCTAACTATCGAGATCTCAGTTACCGACGGTCAGGCCGACCTTCTGGAACTCCTTGAGGTCGCAATAACCAGCCTTGGCCATCGATCGCCGCAGGCCACCGACCAGATTCAGCGATCCGAAGGGATCATCGGACGGCCCGGTCAGCACCTGCCCCAGCGAAGGCCGCTCGCCCAGCGCGACCTGCAGCAGAGCGCCGCGCGGCAACGACGGGTGCGCAGCCGCGGCGGGCCAGAACCAGCCATCTCCCAGGGCCTCGGCGGCAGTGGCCAACGGGGTGCCGAGCACTACGGCGTCGGCGCCGCACGCGATGGCCTTGGCTAGGTCGCCGGACGTGTGGATGTCACCGTCGGCGAGCACGTGCACGTAGCGCCCGCCCGTCTCGTCGAGGTATTCGCGGCGCGCGGCCGCGGCGTCGGCGATCGCGGTCGCCATCGGCACGCTGATGCCGAGCACCTCGTCGCTGGTGGTGACGCCGCGGGTCGATCCGTAGCCGACGATGACGCCCGCAGCGCCGGTGCGCATGAGGTGCAATGCAGTGCGGTGGTCGAGGACACCACCCGCCACCACCGGTATGTCGAGCTCGGAAATGAAGGTCTTGAGGTTCAGCGGTTCGCCGACCCCGTGATCTTGAGCGACCCACTCCGCGGAGATGATCGTGCCCTGGATGACCAGTAAGTCGACGCCTGCGGCCACCAGCCCCGGCGTCAGCGCCTGCGCATTTTGGGGACTCACTCGGACGGCCGTGGTCACACCGGCATCGCGGATCCGCGCCACCGCGGCACCCAGCAGATCAGGATCCAGCGGCGCAGAGTGCAGTTGCTGCAACAGCCGGATCGCCGCCGCCGGTTCCGGCTCTTTCTCGGCCGCAGCGACGACCTGAGCGATCTTCTCCCCGACGTCGGCGTGCCTGCCGATCAGGCCTTCGCCGTTGAGCACACCGAGGCCGCCGAGACGGCCCATCTCGATGGCGAACTCCGGCGACACCAGCGCGTCGGTCGGGTGTGCCACGACCGGGATCTCGAACCGGTAGGCGTCCAGTTGCCAGGCCGTCGAAACATCTTGGGAGGACCTGGTTCTGCGGGACGGGACGATGTTGATCTCGTCGAGTTCGTAGGTGCGGCGGGCGGTTCGGCCCATGCCGATTTCAACTGTGTCACGCACTGCGTCATCTCCCCTTCGAGCACGCTGTCAGCGGGTGTAGTAGTTCGGGGCCTCGACAGTCATCGCGATGTCGTGCGGGTGACTCTCCTTCAATCCCGCTGCGGTGATCTGTACGAACTGCGCCTGCTGCAGGTGCTCGATGGTGGCCGAGCCCGTGTAACCCATCGCGGCGCGCAACCCGCCCGTGAGTTGATGAATCACTGTCGACAGCGGACCGCGGAACGGCACCCGCCCCTCGATGCCCTCGGGCACCAGCTTGTCCTCGGACAGCGCGTCGTCCTGGAAATAGCGGTCCTTGGAGTACGACCGTGCCCCCGCGCGCCCGGCCATCGCGCCGAGTGAGCCCATGCCGCGGTAGCTCTTGAACTGCTTGCCGTTGACGAAGATCAGCTCGCCCGGCGACTCGGCGGTGCCCGCCAGCAGCGAGCCGAGCATGGCCGTGGACGCGCCGGCCGCCAATGCCTTGGCGATGTCTCCGGAGTACTGCAGGCCGCCGTCGGCGATGACGGGAATGCCCTTCGGCGCGCACGCTGCGACCGCCTCGAGGATCGCGGTGATCTGTGGGGCTCCGACGCCGGCCACCACCCGCGTGGTGCAGATCGAGCCGGGACCGACGCCGACCTTCACCGCATCGGCGCCCGCGTCGACCAGCGCGGCCGCGGCGGCGCGGGTGGCGACGTTGCCGCCGATCACCTCGACGCGGTCGCCGACCGTCGCCTTCAGTCGATGCACCATGTCCAGCACGCCGCGGTTGTGGGCGTGCGCGGTGTCCACGATGAGCACGTCGACTCCGGCGTCCACCAGCGTCGTCGCCCGCGTCCACGCGTCGTCGCCGACACCGACCGCGGCGCCGACGAGCAACCGGCCGTCACTGTCCTTGGTAGCGAAGGGGAATTGCTCGGTCTTGACGAAGTCCTTGACGGTGATCAGCCCGGTCAGCTTGCCGTTGCCGTCGACGATCGGCAGCTTCTCAATCTTGTGGCGGCGCAACAGCCCCAGCGCCGCTTCGGCCGAAACACCTTCCTGCGCAGTGATCAACGGAGCCTTGGTCATCACCTCCGACACCGGCTTCGACTGGTCGACCTCGAAGCGCATATCGCGGTTGGTGATGATCCCGACGAGAGAGCCTTGTGAATCCACGACCGGCAGCCCCGAGATGCGGAACCGCGCGCACATCGCGTCGACCTCGGCGAGCGTGTTGTCCGGTGAGCAGGTGACGGGGTCGGTGACCATGCCGGCCTCCGAGCGCTTGACCGTCTCGACCTGGCCGGCCTGTTCGGCGACGGGCAGGTTGCGGTGCAGCACCCCCATGCCGCCGGCGCGGGCCATCGCGATGGCCATCCGCGATTCGGTGACGGTATCCATCGCCGAGCTGACGAGCGGGACCCGCAGCCGGATCCGTTTGGTCAGCTGGCTGGAGGTGTCTGCTGTGGCGGGCACCACATCTGAAGCGGCCGGCAGCAGCAGTACGTCGTCGAATGTGAGGCCGAGCATCGCGATCTTCGTCGGATCGTCGCCGCCGGTGGGTACCGGAACAGCGAGGGGAAGGCTGCTTTCGGCAATCGACATGGGTGGGGCCTCCCGGGACAGACGAGCTAGATTCCCCATCTTATCGGCATTGACGTCGCCGGTTCTGCTCCACACTCCCGGTTGCGCCATGCCGGGCGGACGGCTGGCGCGAAATGTAGGCGGCTGCGTAATGTGGGAGTCGTGCGCGACCACCTTCCGCCGGGTTTGCCGCCCGATCCGTTCGCCGACGACCCGTGCGACCCGTCGGCAGCGCTCGACGCCCTGGAGCCCGGTCAGCCGCTGGACCCCCAGGAGCGGACCGCGGTCGAGGCCGATCTCGCCGACTTGGCTGTCTATGAAGCGTTGTTGGCGCACAAGGGAATTCGCGGTTTGGTGGTGTGCTGCGACGAATGCCAGCAGGACCACTATCACGACTGGGACATGCTGCGGGCGAACCTGCTGCAGCTGCTGGTCGACGGTACGGTCCGCCCGCACGAGCCGGCCTACGACCCCGAACCCGACGCCTACGTCACCTGGGATTACTGCCGCGGTTACGCCGACGCCTCTCTCAACGAGGCCACGACGGACACCGACGGGTATCGCTGACGGCGCAATCGCTAATTAGCTGCCGTCGCCGCCGGAGCCAGACTCCACTTCGGGAACCACGAACGTCGTCGTAACCGGCGCTCGCCGTTGTACCGGCGGTTCCTCGACCGTCGCCGGAGGTTCCTCGACAGTTGCGGGCGGCGCCTCAACCGTCACAGGAGGTGCCTCAACCGTCGCTGGCGGCACTTCGACGGGCGGCGCCTCCTCGGCGGCCTCAGAGACAGTCGATGACGGCGCAGCAGGCTGCTGGGTCCTCGTGGTCACTGCAACGGTGGTCGTCGTCGTAGGTGTCGCAGTCGGCGAACTCGGAGGCGGCTCTTCCTCAGGCGCGGCCGATGGCGGCGGCGTGCTGGGCGGCAACGACGTCGGCCCCGCCGTTGCAGGCACCGACGATGGGGGCGGCACCTGCACCGGCGGACTGGTCGGTGGCGTCTGGGACGACGTCGGACTGGTCGGCGACGTCGGACTGGTCGGCGACGTCGGACTGGTCGGCGACGTCTCCGACGAAGGAGAAGTTGCCGGCGTCGTTTCCGACGGCGGGGTGGTCTCCGACGAGGTGCTGTCCGACGACGTCGGGGTGTCCAGGACAACCACGTCCGGGAAGACCGGCGGCGGCATGTCGGGCGGCAGCACCGCGGCGGGATCCTGCGCCTCGACCTTCACCGTCAGCTGTTGCCACTCGGAAACCAACTCCTGCTTGGCGACATCGTCATTGACCGTCGCAACGGTGGTGGTGAGTGTCTCCAGTTTGTCCTGAGCCTGTTGCCACTGTCCCTGGTCGACGAGCTGCTGCACCTCGGCGAGTTGCTGCGAGGCAAGCATCACGGCGTCATCCCGCGGAGCCGGCGCCTCGCCGAAGATCATCGTGCGTAGACCGTAGAGCGAGTCGCCCGGTCCCGCGCCCGCCACGACGCTGGCGAAGCCACCGAGACACAGCACCGCCGCGGCGGTCGACCCGACCAGGGCCAGCGTCCGGCGGGACCGCTTGCGTGTGCGCTGGGCGGTGTCGAGTGCGATCACCGCGTCGCGGGGCGTCACCGGCACCGTCATCGGCGCATCACGAATGTCGTCGCGCCAACCGGACAGCAGGCTGATCAGCTCAGCGTCTCCGCGATCGCTTGCATACGCCGGCTGCTGATACGCGAGCGCGTCGAGCAACTGGTCAGTGCGGTTGATCTCGTTGAGCGACGGATCGCCCCCGTTGGAAGTCCAGCGTCCGAAGTCAGGCATGGTCGTGCCCCGTCGAGATGATCTCTTCCTTCAGCCGTGCCAGTGCGCGGTGCTGGGCGACTCGGACCGCGCCCGCAGTACTTCCGACCGCCTCGGCGGTTTCTTCGGCGCTCATGCCGACGACCACGCGCAGGATCAGAATTTCGCGTTGCTTCTCAGGCAATATCGCCAGCAGCTTCTTCATCCGGGCCGATGCCTCGGAATCCAGCGCCATCTGCTCGGGGCCGGCGTCCAGCGAGAACCGTTCCGGCACGACTTCCGTCGGGTCGGAGCGATTCCTGCCCGCTGCGCGATGAGCGTCAGCGACCTTGTGCGCTGCAATGCCGTACACAAAGGCCAGGAACGGTCGTCCCTGATCCTTGTAGCGCGGCAGCGCCGTTATGGCGGCCAAGCACACCTCCTGCGCGACGTCATCAGCTGAGAGGCCACTTCGCTCAGTCGACCCCACCCTCGCCCGGACGTACCGGATGACGATGGGACGAATGGTCTCCAGCACCCTCCGGAGTGCGTCCCGATTGCCCGCTACAGCCTCAGCGACGACATCATCGAGACGTTCTCCCGAAATTGTCATCGTGGGCGATCTCTCCAGCGTTACGTAGCGGACACTTACCGGTGGGCTTGGCTCAGCTAAACAATAACTTTCAGGATGGAGTGCTCCCGTCTCAGCGGACGGCCCACACGCCGCCCCGTGACCTGACTGTGTCGGCGGAACCGTCGCGGATCGACGCCACCTCTACCTCTGAGCGCACCCCGCTACCGATACCGGCCAGCAAGGAGGCCAACGCCCAGCGCAGCGGGACCATTCCGTGTTGTTCCGTGACCTCGAGCGCGGCATCGGCCACCCGCCGCGAGCCGTCGAGGTCACCGACGCAGCACAGCGCGGCGGCCATGACAACCTCGGTTTTGACGGTGTGCCGTACCGAACCGAGCGTGGCGGCGGCCGCCCTGGCCGCGTCCGCGTGATGCACCGCGGACGAACCCTGTCCGCGGGCCATCGCCAACTCCGCGGACACCCAGGCGATCCGCACATGCAGCCGCGCAGGTACCGGGCCGTCGAGAAGGTCGGCGGCGCGGAGCAACGCCCGCTCCGACGCCGCAAACCGTCCCGTGCCGAGCGCATCGGCGGCCAGCCCGATCAGCGCGTCGCCGCCCGCTTCCCGATCGGCACCCGCAAGTGCGGACGCCCTGCCGTCCCAGGTGCGAGCCCGGTCGTGCCAGCCGAGCTGGCGCAGAAACGACGCGCGGGTGCTGTGGGCCAGCGATACCAGCGGGCCGGGCTGCTGACGTCGCAACAAGGAGAGGTCGGCCAACGCGCTGCTGTATCGGCCCTGACCGCCGGCCACCACCGCCCGCAGCCATAGCTGCTGCGGAGTGGTCGCGGGGGGCAGCGGCCAGCGTCCCGGATCGTCCCCGAACGCCGCGTTCGCCAGGTCTGCGGTGGAAGTGATCATCAGTGCCGCGACGCTATCAACGCGTACCAATGGGCCAGTGCAATACCCGGTACCGGCGGACTCGTTTTTCAAAGGGGTCAAAATCACTTTGGTTAACAGTTGGTGCTGCCAAAGTTAATTCCATGTAAGACGGCGCAGGGTTGCGAAAAATTGCCGAAATCGCATGTATCGACGCGATCAGGACAAATAGGCCTCCCCGGCCCCCGCATCACGTTTGCTTAAACACCGATCTCGACGGCGAAGTATCCCAAGATGAACGTGACGTAAATTCTGGACCTGCCGTTATGTCAATTAGCACATGTTCAGGCTATTGACGGAATTTCGTGAGCCCCCCTAGTTTGTGTGCACGAGTAGTCATCGGCGACTTGCGCTCGGATCGGTTCCGTAACTCACGCACTTGTGTAGTTGGCGAAATGGGTGTGTAGAGAGGGGTTTTCCAATGCCACAGCCGCAACAGCTTCCCGGACCCAACGCAGATATCTGGGATTGGCAGATCGCCGGCCTTTGCCGAGGCGTCGACTCGTCCATGTTCTTTCACCCCGACGGCGAACGCGGGCGGGCGCGCGCGCAGCGCGAAATGCGCGCCAAGGAGATGTGCCGCAGCTGCCCGGTGATCACGCAGTGTCGCTCGCACGCGCTGGCGGTGGGTGAGCCCTACGGTATCTGGGGCGGCCTGTCCGAGTCCGAGCGCGAATTGTTGCTGAAGCGGGGTATCCGCCGCGCCTCATAGTCACGAACGCAATCGAGAAGGTCCCATCCGGCGTCCCGGGTGGGACCTTTTCCGTCGGCTGCTCAGGCGTCCGGTTCGGTGTCGGGCTTCGCGACGTCCACGTCTGACTCACCGGCGGGCTTGGTCGCGGCCACCGGCTTGGGCTGACGGGCACCGGCCGCGCGGATGACGCCGTAGCAGAGAGCAACGACGGCGGCCACCACGAGCAGCCACGGCAGCATGAGACCGAACAGCAGCACGAGGTTTGCTGCTACGGAAACCAGTGCGTCCCAACCTCGTTCGACCTGGCCCAGAAATCCCTGATACTGCTTGGGTGCCGGGCCGCCGATTGTTTCTGCCACGAAGGTGACATTGACGGTGCTGTATTCGATGCGGTCGCCTAGGGCTTCACGCTGTGCGCGCAGGCTGTCCAAGTCCGCTTGACGCTGAGAGAGCGCGTCCTCGGCGGCGATGAGTGCTTCGGGGTCGCGGGCGTCGCGCATGATCGCCAGCAGGCGGTCCACCGAAGTCTGCAGCGCCTTGATGCGGGCGTCGAGATCGACCCGCTGCGCCGTCACATCCTCGGAGCTGGTTTCGGCGGTCTGCACGGTGCCCAGCATCTTGAGCTCGCGCACCACGCCGTCGAGCTTGTCCACTGGAACGCGCAGCACGACCGACGTGCGCGCCAATCCCGAGTCGGACCCCGCGTCCTCGCTGCGGCTGTCGACGCGGCCGTCGGCGTCCTCGACCATGACGGCCGCCTTGTCCGCGGCCTCGGAGGTGTTGGCCACCGTGATGGTCATCGATGCGGTCTTGACGACGTCGCGCTGGACGTCGTCCACCGGCATGGGCTCCTGCGGCGGTGGGGCCTCCGGTGCGCCTGCGGCGGCGCCATCGGTGGTGAACTTGGACGCGGGCGCGTCATTCTCCTGGCGCGACGGACCCGATCCGGCACATGCCGTCAACAGCGCGAGAGTCGCGATTCCGGTGATCGCCACCGTCAACCATTTGCGGTACAACTTGCAGGAAGTGCTGCTCATGGCAGCCACCATGCCATTAGCTGTGAAGTTCGACCATTTTCGCTGGTTGGATAGGCAGTCAACGAGGTCAAACGTCAATCACGCGGATGATGGTCTTACCCCGGCCACGACGCGTCGGATCGAACGCGGCGGCGGCATCGTCGAGGGGTCGTATCGTCGCGACGCGTGGCGCGATCCGCCCGTCCCGCAGCCTGAGCTCCAATTCGGCGAGTGCCGCACGATCGGGCTCGACGACGAAGAATATGGCGCGAACATTGTCGGGCGGGCTGGGCGGCGGTTCGGCGATGCTGACGAGTGCACCGTCAGGTCGGACCAACGCAGCCGAGCGGCGGAGGATCTCACCACCGATCACGTCGAACACCATGTCCACTGCGCCGACGTCTTCAAGCCGACCTTCATCCAGGTCCGCGAAAACTTCTGCGCCTAGTCCCAGCGCCACGTCACGATCGGCCGCGCGTCCCGTACCGATGACCCGCGCCCCCGCCTCGAGCGCGAGTTGTACCGCCATCGAACCGACACCGCCGGCAGCGCCGTGAATCAGCACCGTCTGCCCGGCGCAGAGCCGCCCGTGAAGGAACAGTCCCTGCCACGCGGTGAGGCCCGAAATCGGCAGTGCCGCAGCCACGGTGTGGTCGACTCCCGACGACAGCGGCGCAAGATTGCGAGCCTCGACTGCCACGAATTCGGCCAGCGTGCCATTTCGGCACCAGTCGGTGATCCCGAAGACTCGTTGGCCGACCGTCAAACCCGTCGTCCCGTAGCCGAGTTCGGCGACGACCCCGGAGACCTCGTGCCCGGGGATGGTCGGTGCCCTGTCACGTCCGGCCCGGTCGGTCCAGGTGCCCGGCCAGTCGAGCTCGCCCGGTGTGAACCCCGCCGCGTGCACTCGGACGACGACATCGTTCTCCGCGGCGTGCGGGTACGGCATCTCCCCCAGCGCTAGGCCGTGCACCCCGGCAGCGCGGTCGCGCGCGATGATCGCTCGCATCAGTTCAGGGTCGAGATATGAAGCTGGGACTAGTCTTTCGACTCGTCAGAGTCCTCGGACTTGTCGTCATCATCCGAGTCGTCATCGCCCGAGTCGTCATCCTCCTCAGAGCCGTCATCCTCCTCCGAGCCTTCATCAGACTCGTCCTTGGTGTCGTCGTCGTCCGTGGTGTCTGCACCCGATTCGCTGATGCCGTCGGCATGTTTCGTCAGCAGCCTCGCCAGTTGACGGGCCTCCTCCGGCGCCAACGAGTCGTCGATGAGCCGCTCGCCGTCCTCGGATACCCGCTCGAGATAGACCGTGTTCTTCTTCGTGGCGACGTTCCATTGGCCGCCTTCATGCTCCGCCATTGGGCCGGGATACCCCGGCTACCGGTTTGTCATTCACTTTCAGGGCACCCGGGTCCAGGGTTGGCAGTTCCGCGATTCGAAGGCCTTCACTTCGGCGTTGACATTCGCGAACATCGGACCGATCGACATGTTCGTGGCGACCACGTGGTCTTTGTTGGTGTCGGGCGTGCTGTACGCGAACCACGCGCACATCGAGTCCACGGTCGGCACGTCGTTGATCCATACGCCAAACGTCGAGGCCGAACCGGCGGTTTGGTAAAGACCCGGCGCGATATCAGGACCGACGAGAAAGAAGCCGTTGCCCGGGATCGGGTCCAGCGGGGCGGCACTCGCACGCGACACGAACGCGACCGCAGCCAGTGTGGCGACAAGTCCGGCCAGCGCGTACCGCCTGATCACCTCGGCAGCGTAACTCTTCAGGTCAGCGCACCGAATACATTCCTGTGACGCCTGAAAGGATCGGCGCGGCCATGTCGCTCTTGGCATTGTCTGCCGCCCTGAACATCGCCCCGGCCCACGCTGACCCGCTGCCCGGTTTCTGTGTGCCGCCGAGCGTCGTCGACGACGTGTGCACCGTGCGGATGACATCGGTGACGGCCGATGCCGTCAATGGGACGATCACCGGCACACCCGTCGGAGGCGGAACTGCGATTACCGTTGCGGGACAAGGAGATGCCTACCTGACGTCGGTGGGCTTCGGCGACGCCCGGCCGCACCCGATACAACGCTGGGACGAGACGATCGACAGCGTGAACGCCCTCAGCGTCGATCCGTCCAACCCGAACTGGTACGGCAATGCCAAGGCCCAGGCGTTCCTGCCCAGGACACTGAATGACCTGGCCAGCCAGTTCCCGCCAGATGTCCTGGTGGTCCGCTTCACTGGCGACGACGCCCAGCCGGGTTCGTACCGGCTCGTCTCCGTTCAGCCCACACCCCGGTAGGGGGGCTCAATCGGCAGGAGCAGTAACCAAAAGACCTGCGTGAACGCCTATCTCAGCCTTCCGTGTAGGTATATGTCGTTGTGGTGCATACGTCTATGCCGGTGCGCACCAGCTCCTCGCCGTCCTCGAACACGGCCTTGAAGTCGTATAGGCACGCCCCGCTGCCGTCATCGATGTTGATGTTCACCGACTGGCCGACCGGCAGGACGTCCTCGCCGAGAATGTCCTCCTCCCAGGTGCCTCGGTCGACGTTCGAGGCGAAGAACTGCACGATCGCGTGCTGCGTTTCGTTGATGACTTCGACGTGGCGGTCTTGTGCGTTGGCCGGGGCGGCGGTCAGCCCAATCAGGGCGAGAGCCGCCATCACGATGCTGATCGTGAGTTTCTTCAACATCCTGTTCATCTCTTGTCTCTCTTCTCGAATTGCGAAGCAACCCGAACCCCTACCCCCGGCTCGCCCCGCCACCGACTACGGCTTTGTTCCAGCGGGGCAAACTTATCTCGTTTCGGCTGGCAATGATGCCGAACTTGCGCATTTGCAAGCCACACGACCTAGGTCGCTGCCCAAGCGTCGCCGACGAAGATTCTTGGTCGGGCCCAGCCCGGCTCAGTAACAATCTGGGCGTTGCATAGCAAACACCCCCGGCCCATCAGGACCGGGGGTGTCTGTAGAGAACTAGCTAGTGATGGTGATGACCGTGGCCGTGGCCATGGCCGTCGTCCTCCGACTCGGCCGGCTTCTCGACGATCGCCGTCTCGGTCGTCAGCACCATTCGCGCAACCGACGCTGCGTTCTGCACCGCTGACCGGGTGACCTTGACCGGGTCCACGACGCCGTCTGCAGCCAGATCGCCGTATGCGAGCGTCGCCGCGTTGAAGCCCTGCCCGGCGGGCAGTTCGGACACCTTGTTCACCACGACCGAGCCGTCGAGCCCGGCGTTGGTCGCGATCCAGTACAGCGGCGCCGTCAACGCGGAGGCGAAGACGCCTACGCCCAGCGCCTCGTCACCGGAGAGCGACTCGCGCAGCGGGCCGAGCACCGAACCGGCCTGGACGAGCGCCGCGCCGCCACCGGCGACGATGCCCTCCTCGACGGCCGCCTTGGCTGCCGACACCGCGTCCTCGACCGCTTCCTTGCGCTTCTTCAGGTCGGTCTCGGTGGCCGCGCCGACCCGGATGACGGCGACGCCACCGGACAGCTTGGCCAGACGCTCTTCGAGCTTCTCGCGATCCCAGTCGGAATCGGATGCCTCGATCTCCGAGCGCAACTGCGCCTTGCGACCATCGATGGCTTCCGCCGTGCCACCGCCGTCGACGATGACGGTGCTGTCCTTGTCGACGACGACCCGGCGTGCGGTACCCAGCACCTCCAGGCCGACCTCGCGCAGCGCCAGACCGACGTCGGGGTTGACGACCTGTCCGCCGGTGACGATCGCCAGATCCTCGAGGAACGCCTTTCGGCGGTCGCCGAAGAACGGCGCCTTGACGGCAACGGCCTTCAGCGTCTTGCGAATCGCGTTGACCACCAACGTCGAAAGGGGTTCACCCTCGACGTCCTCGGCGACGATCAGCAGCGGCTTGCCCGACTCGGCGACCTTCTCCAGCAGCGGAAGCAGATCAGGCAGCGAGCTGATCTTCTCGCGGTGCAGCAGCACCAACGCGTCCTCGAGCACGGCTTCCTGTGCATCGAAGTCGGTGATGAAGTACGCGGAGATGTAACCCTTGTCGAAGCCGACGCCCTCGGTGACCTCGAGCTCGGTGTTCAACGTCGAGGACTCCTCGACCGTCACCACACCATCGACGCCGACCGTGGTCATGGCCTCGCCCACCAGCTCACCGACCTGCTCATCGCGGGAGGACACCGTGGCGACCTGGGCGATGGCCTTCTTGTCGCTGACCGGCGTCGCGGCCGCGAGCAGCGCCTCGCAGACCGCATCGGCGGCCTTGCTGATGCCGAGGCCCAATGCGATCGGGTTGGCACCCGCGGCCACGTTGCGCAGGCCGGCCTTGATGATGGCCTGTGCGAGCACCGTCGCGGTGGTCGTGCCGTCACCTGCCACGTCGTTGGTCTTGGTGGCGACCGACTTGACCAGCTGGGCGCCGAGGTTCTCGAACGGGTCTTCCAGCTCGATCTCGCGAGCGATGGTGACGCCGTCGTTGGTCACCACCGGACCGCCGTACGCCTTGGCCAGCACCACGTGGCGACCGCGCGGCCCCAGCGTGATCCGCACGGCGTCGGCGAGCTTGTCGACCCCGGCTTCCATTGCCCGGCGCGCAGTTTCGTTGAACTCGATCTGCTTGCTCATGAATGTCCTTACTGACTGAAACTGACTCGAAACGACTCGAAACGAGTGCCGCCCCGGAACTCACCCGTCTATACGGGAAGCTCCGGGGCGGGACACGGGTGCTTACTTGTTGACGACAGCCAGCACGTCGCGAGCGGAGAGAATCAGGTACTCCTCGCCGTTGTACTTGATCTCGGTGCCGCCGTACTTGCTGTAGATGACGGTGTCGCCTTCGGAAACGTCCAGGGGGATGCGCTTCTCGCCGTCCTCGTCCCAGCGGCCGGGGCCAACTGCGACGACGGTGCCCTCCTGGGGCTTCTCTTTGGCGGTGTCGGGGATGACCAGACCGGAAGCGGTCGTGGTCTCGGCCTCGTTGGCCTGTACGAGGATCTTGTCCTCGAGTGGCTTGATGTTCACGCTCGCCACGATGGAGCCCTCCACTAATTTCGGGTTGTCGACCCCGGGGGATCCCGGGGTCTCAATTACCAGGTGTTCGGCATAACGTCCGTGCCTCGCTCCGTCGTCGCGGGTGCCGGCGCAGGGTTTGGGCGCGTCTGCCACCTAGCACTCTATACATGAGAGTGCTAGCACTCAAGATCGGCCTATGCCTATCTCGTAAAGCGAACACGCAGGTCCCCGAAGAAGGCAGTGACCAGCGGGTTGAACAGGTCGGCGCGCTCCCACTGCAGGAAGTGGCCCGCGCCCGGCACCACAATCGGACCCGCTCGGTCGGTGAAGGCCACCTCGCACGTGTGCAGGAAATCGGGACCGATCACCTGGTCGTCCATGCCGTAGAGGATCAGGGTGGGCACGTCGACCTTGCGATCGAGGATCGGCGGCTCGCTCATCTTCCGTCCGTGCATGAGCTGATAGCACGCCCAGCTTGCGCGAAGCCGCTCTTCGGTCGAGAACGGTTCGGCCATGAAATCCGCATCGGCTGCGGTGAACGTGCCTGGTGAGGCCCACAACCGATGTCCATAGAACTCGGAGATGTAGCGCCGGCGCTTGGCCGGGGTATCAAGATCTGCCGCCAGGTCATCGGGTGTCACGCCCTGCCGGTAGCGGTAGTCGGCCGTCGGACCATCGGCTATGCCGCGGATGGACGCCACGTCTATTCCGGCCGCCTCGAACTCTTTGAACAGGAACGGCGGCACGGAGTCGAAGAACACGAACTTCTCCACGAATCCCGGATAGCGGTGGAGAAGATCGCACGCGATGGCGCCGCCGAGGTCGCCACCGACCACGCCACATCGCTCATGGCCAAGCACATCGTGCACCAGCAGGTACAGGTCCCGGCTCCACGCCGCCAGGTCGTACACATCCTCTGACGACAGGTCTGAATCGCCGAAGCCACGCAGGTCGGGGACGATCACCTCGTAGCCGGCCTCGGCAAGCGGACCGATATTGCGCCACCAGATGCGCTTCGTCTCGGGGTAGCCGTGCAGGAGGAGCAGCGGATAGCCACCGCTCCCCTCCTGGACGAAGGCAAGGGACAACCCGTCGCGGCCCTCGCTCGGCGCGACCTCTCGGTGGTGGATGGTGAACGCATCCGGCGCCGGAGTCGGCGGCTGTTCGGGTCGCAGGCGCAGGTCGTAGTGCACGCCCACGCAGTCTGCCGCAGCGACGCTCAGAACTTGGTCGGATCGACCATTAAGTGATCAGACACATTGCCGAGCATTTGGATCTCCACCTTGCGCTCGGTGAAATGCCAGCCGTCGGCGTCACGGCCGAACGTGTCGAAGTACCGCCCCACGACGATCGGCTGGATCGGCACGGACTCGGTGTCTTGGACAACGCAGAACGTGGAGCGCGCGGTCGCCGTGTTGTCGGCGAGGTCGATGATCGGATTCAGCACGAGGTGACGTGTCCGGGGCGTGTTGCCATGGTCGGGATAACGCCGGGTGGTGGCCGCGAACAGCTTGGCGATGTTGTCCGCACCGGAGACTCCCTGGGGTCCGGTGCCGCCGAACGAGGCCTTCGACAGCAGCGCTCCGACGCCGTCGAAGTCGCCCGCGTCGATGAATTCGGCGTAGCGGTAGAGCAACTCGGTGATGTCCAACTTGTCGCTCACGCCACCTGTCCCTTCACCACCGGAAGACCGGGATCGCTTGCCGCGTCCAACGGCGACGGCGCCGCACCCGCGGCGATCAGATGAGCCGCAAACGATGCGATCATCGCACCGTTGTCGGTGCAGAACCGTTGCCGCGGGATGCGCAGTGTCAGATCGTTTTCGGCGCAGCGCTGCTCGGCAAGCTCACGCAGCCGCGAATTGGCCGCCACCCCACCGGCAATCAGCAATGTCGACACGCCGAGTTCCTTTGCGGCGCGGATTGCTCTCAGCGTCAGCACGTCTGCCACGGCTTCCTGGAAACCGGCCGCGACGTCGGCTTGCGAAGCATCCGGGTGGCTCTCGACATACCGGGCGACGGCGGTCTTGAGCCCGGAGAAGCTGAACGCGAACCGATCGTCGCGCGGTCCGGTCATGCCGCGGGGAAAGGCGATCGCGTTACGGTCCCCGGTCCTGGCGAGATCGTCGAGCACCTTCCCGCCGGGGTACCCGAGCCCGAGCAGACGCGCCACCTTGTCGTAGGCCTCCCCCGCGGCGTCGTCGACGGTGCTGCCGAGCTCGACGATCGGTTCGCCCAGCGAGCGCACGTGCAACAGGTTGGTGTGTCCGCCGGACACCAGCAGGCCCACGCTCTCGGGTAGCGGGCCGTGGTCGAAGACATCGGCGGCCAGATGGCCCCCGAGATGGTTGACGGCGTAGAACGGCACCTGCCATGCGGCCGAATACGCCTTGGCCGCAGCCACTCCCACCAACAATGCACCGGCGAGACCCGGTCCGATGGTCGCCGCGACGATGTCCGGCTTCGCCACTCCGGCCGTTTCCAGGGCACGGCGCATCGTCGGTCCCAGCGCCTCCAGGTGCGCACGCGACGCGATCTCGGGCACCACGCCGCCGAAGCGGGCGTGCTCGTCGACGCTGGAGGCAACCTCGTCGGCGAGCAGCGTCACGGTGCCATCCGCACCGAGTTCGGCGACGCCCACGCCGGTTTCGTCACAGGAGCTCTCGATGGCCAGGATGATCGTCATGATGGGCTCCCTTGGGGAAGGCGCTTCATCGTATAGGCGTCCGCACCGCTGGCGCGGTAATAGCGCCGACGCAGACCGACGTTGACGAAGCCGAAGCTCTCATAAAGTTTGATCGCGGGCACATTGTCGGTACGTACCTCGAGGAAAACCACGCTGCCGGAGGCTAATTCGAGGATTTCAGTCACCAGCCGCCGTCCGATGCCCCGACCCTGGTACGCCGGATCGACGCCGATGGTGTGAATCTCGTACTCGTAGGGGCGCACTCGGCCCAGCCGCGCGATCCCGGCGTAGCCGATCAGCTTGTCTTCCGTCTCTTCCTTCGTGCGTGCGGCGATGTAGTGGATGTGCTTGGCCTTGAGTTCGGCAAGAAACGCCCGCTCCGGCCACGGGTCGTCCCCCTCGAACAGCAGGGACTCCAGCTCGGCGCACCGCGCGGCGTCCGAGGGCTTCAGCTTTCCGTAGACGACGGTCATCGGGCCGCCCGCTCGGCCAACGTCTTCGCGTCGGGGCGACGCAGATACAGCGGCACCAGGGGCGCCGGCGGCGACGTCCAATCGGCGACCGCGCGCACCAGACCCTCGGCGGTGGGATGCCGGGGCGGTTGTGCGAGCGCCTCTTCCGCGCCGGGCACGTCGGCAGGCGCGGCGACGGCTGGACCCTCGACGCGCACCCCGTCGCGGTAGCGCGCCCAGTACACCTCGCGCCTGCGCGCGTCGGTGACCACCAGCAGATTGCCACCGCCCACGATGGCGATCGCGTCCAGGCTGCACACGCCGTGTACCGGGACACCCAGCGCATGCCCGAACGCCGCGGCGGTGGCCATGCCGACCCGCAGGCCGGTGAACGGTCCGGGGCCACAGCCGACGACGACCGCCGCGAGATCCTCGACGCCGACCCCGGCGTCGGCGAGTGCGCCGACCGCATTGGGGGTCAGCTGCTCGGCGTGCGCACGGGCGTCGACTGTGACCCGCTGCGCCAGCACCTCGATCGTGTCGCCGTCCCGGCGGACCACCCCGGCGGTGACCGCGGGCGTCGCGGTGTCGATCGCCAGGATCAGGCTGCTCACGGCGTGCTCCACTGCCACATCGCTGTGCGCACTTCGGTGTCGGTGCCGCGTTCGAGACGGATGTCCAGATGGCTGTCGGACAGCCGTTCGGCCAGTCCTTCTCCCCACTCCACGACGACGACCGCATCCTCGAGATCGGTGTCGAGGTCCAGCGAGTCGAGTTCGGCGAGCAGGTCGACCGCGTTGTCGTCGAGCAGCCGGTACAGGTCGACGTGAATCATCGCGGGGGCGTCGGCGCGACGCGCCCGGTGCACACGGGCCAACACGAACGTCGGTGACACGACCGGACCGTCGACATCCATCGCCTGCGCAATACCCTTGGCCAACACGGTCTTTCCCGCACCCAACGGGCCGGACAGCACCACGACGTCACCGGCGCGCAGTTCACTTCCCAGCCGCGCACCGAGGGCGATGGTGTCTTCGGCGGTCGGAAGCTCCGCCGTCCCGGCGGCGCGGTCAGCCATGGTGGCGAACTCGGTCCCGGACGCGGCGCGTGAGGGCGACGAGCTTGGAGGGAGTGGCGCGTTCCACCAGCCGGACGAGCGCGTCGTCGATGATCTCTGGCTGTTCGAGCTCGACGAGATGGCCTGCGCCCTCGACGATCACGAGTTCGGATTTGGGCAGGGCGTCAGCCATGTCCTGGGAGTAGTCCATCGGGGTGAGCAGGTCCTCGTCACCGCACGCGATCAGTGTGGGCACCTTCGCGAGGGTGGCCAGCCCTTCGGTTTCGTCGTGTACTTCGAGCGCGTGCAGGAATTCGACCAGCGTCTCGATCGGGGTGTCGTGCATCATCTTCTCGGAGAATTCGACGACGCTGCGGCTGACCTTCAGATCGCCGTACGAGGCCGCGCGCAGGATGGGAGCGATCACCGACTTGGCGGCGCCGCGGGTGCGGTGCACCGTTTTGGGCGCGTACCGGACTGCGAAGCGCACCGCCTCCAGGGCCGGATTCTTCAGAATCTCGCCCAGCGGCGAGCGTGAAACCCCTTCGGCCGCCGATGCGATGAGCGCTGCGCCGACTACGCGGGTGGGGTACCGCTGCGGGAACTGCCGGGCGTGCGACAGGACCGTCATACCACCCATCGAATGGCCGACGAGCACAACGGGTCCGCGCGGCGCCATCACGGCTAGCACCGTCTCCAGGTCCCTGCCCAATTGCGCCACGTTGTAGGTCTCCGGTGGCGCCTGCCCGGATTGGCCGTGTCCACGCTGGTCGTAGAACACCATCCGGACTTGCGAGCCCCACTCATCGGTCAAGCGGGCACGCTGAAAGTGAAAGGCGCCCATGCGGAGACAGAAGCCATGCGCGAACACAACCGTCAGCGGAGCGTCGGGATCCCCCACCTCACGGACAGCCAGGTCGACACCGTCCGGAGTCGTGACGACTACGCTGCGGTCAGCGTCGAGGAGGCCGAAATCCTCGAATTCGTACGGATCGTCGGTGCTGACGCGTCGGCGTAAGGACCTGGCGACCGACACGGCGGTGGCGGTGCCGACCGCGGTCACGCCCGCGGCACCCGCCAGCCAGCGCGCTCCCTGATCGCTCAACGTCGAATTCCACGGTAGGAGCGCACGACTCGGCCGCGGGGACTCGTGACGACCTCATAGTTGATGGTGCCGAGCAGGTCGGCCCAGTCCTGCGCGGTGGGCTCACCGTCGGACCCGGGGCCGAACAGAATCGCGTCGTCGCCCTCGGACACATCGCCGTCGACACCCACGTCGACCACGAGTTGGTCCATGCAGACGCGCCCGACGCTGCGGCGCAGCCTGCCGTTGATCAACACGTCGATGCGGCCGCTGAGGTTGCGGAAGACGCCGTCGGCGTAGCCGATGGGAAGCAGCGCCAGCGTCGTGTCACGTTCGGCGATCCACGTGTGCCCGTATGACACTCCCTCGCCGGCCTGCACTTTACGCAGCAGTGCCACAGGGCATTTCAGCGTCATCGCGGGGATCAGCCCCATGTCGCCACGCTCGGGAATCGGCGTCTGTCCGTACACCGCGATACCGGGCCGCACCATGTCGAACCCAAGATCCGGCCGCGTCAGCGCCGACGGTGAATTGCTCAGGTGCACGACTTCGTACCGCAAACCCGCACTGCGGGCTTGATCGACCATGTCCTTCAGCCGGCCCGCCTGAATGTCGTTGAGCGGGTGGTCGGGAACGTCACCGTGCACCAGATGCGACATCAGGCCGCGCAACGTCAACGCGTCTTCGGCGAGCATGCGCTTGAGTGCCGGAAGCATCGCCGAGTACTCATCAGGGCCGGCACCGTTGCGGTTCAGTCCGGTGTCGACCTTGACGGTGACCTTCGCGCTACGGCCCGTCCGCTCGGCTGCCTCACGCAGCTCGCCGAGCTGGCGCAGCGACGACACGGCGATCTGCACGTCGGCTTCGAGCGCGGGACCGAAGTCGGTTCCCGGCGGGTGCAGCCACGCCAGCACCGGAGCGGTGATGCCGTCGCGGCGGAGTCTGATCGCCTCCTCGACGGTGGCGACACCCAGTTCCGAAGCACCTGCGGCCAGGGCCGCCCGGCCGGTCTGTGTCGCACCGTGGCCGTACCCGTCGGCCTTGACGACGGCCATCACCTGCGCCAGACCCGCACGGTCGCGCAGCACACCCACGTTGTGTGCCACGGCGTCGAGGTCGATGACCGCCTCGGGAGCCACGTGCGTCGTTCTGGTCGTTTGCATGGTCATGTCACCCTGACCGATTCTCCCAGACAGCGACCGCCGATTGCCGCACGCAGCTGGGTCTCACGCGTACGACAGCCAGGCGAGGCGGGCTGACCTAGGGTTTCGTCCGCGACCCCACCCGGGTGTTTTGGCACACACTAGTGGGCGAACGGTTCCAGACTGTCGAAGTGACCTTGCGGCTTCAACGCATCGAGGTGCGACAACACCGTCTTGGTGTCGTCATACAACGCCCTGGCCAGATCGGCGGAGAACCCCTCGCGAACCACGATCCGCAACATGGTGATGTCCTCGGCGCCCTCCGGCATCGTGTACGCCGGTACCTGCCAGCCGTAGGAACGCAGAGCATGCGACACGTCGAACTCGGTGTAGCCGAAATCGCCCTTCAGCCGGAAGCTGACCACCGGGATCGCCGAGCCGTCGGCGACGACGTCGAAATGCTCGCTCTCCTTGAGCTGGTCGCCGAGCCAACGCGCGGTCGACGACAGGCAATGCATCACTTTGGCGTATCCGCCGCGGCCGAGCCGTAGGAAGTTGTAGTACTGGCCGACGACCTGGTTGCCCGGCCGAGAGAAGTTGAGCGTGAACGTCGGCATGTCGCCGCCGAGGTAGTTCACCCGGAACACCAGGTCCTCGGGCAGGTACTCCGCGCTGCGCCAGACCACGAACCCGATGCCGGGGTAGGTCAGCCCGTACTTGTGGCCGCTGACGTTGATGGAGACGACCCGAGGGAGCCGGAAGTCCCATTCCAGGTGGGGATGCACGAACGGCACGACGAAGCCGCCGCTGGCCGCGTCGACATGCACAGGAACGTCGACTCCGCCGTCGGCGGCCACCTTGTCCAGTGCGGCGCAGATCTCGCCGATCGGCTCGAGTTCTCCGGTGTATGTGGTGCCGAGAATGGCCACCACGCCGATGGTGTCCTCGTCGATGTTCTCCAACACCTGCTCGGGAGTGATCACGTAGCGGTCCTCGGACATCGGGAGATACCGCGGTTCGACGTCGAAGTAGCGGCAGAACTTCTCCCACACCACCTGAACGTTGGCGCCCATCACCAGATTCGGGGTCCGGCCCTTCCAGTCCTTCCCCACCTTCTCGCGCCACCGCCACTTCATCGCCAGCCCCGCGAGCATCACGGCCTCGCTGGAGCCGATCGTGGAAACGCCGACGGCACTGTTCGGGTCGTCATCGCGCAGGTTCTCGGCATGGAAAAGGTCGGCCACCATGCACACGCACCGCTGCTCGATGGCGGCCGTCGCGGGGTACTCGTCCTTGTCGATCATGTTCTTGTCGAACGTCTCGGCCATCAGGCGTTCGGCCTGCGGATCCATCCAGGTCGTGACGAACGTCGCGAGGTTCAGCCGCGAGCTGCCGTCGAGCATGAGCTCGTCGTGGATGAATCGGTATGCGGCGTCAGGCTCCATCGCTTCGTCTGGTAAGCGCAACGACGGGATGGGCGCCATCTCCATCCGGCAGGTGTAGGCCGGGGTGATCTGTTGCGAGTGAGTGCCCTTGCGCTTCATGGCAAGACCTTTCGTTAGAGAGATGCGATGGAAGCCCGTACGTGGGCCAGGATGCGGGATGCTGAAGTCGGGGCCGGGTGCGGGCCGGGGTCGGCGGCGGACAGGTTGGCGGCTCGAGCGTGGACGTAGGCGGCTGCGGCGGCGGCCTGGGCCGGCGGCAGGCCCGCGGCAAGCAGCGCACCAACGATGCCGGACAGCACATCGCCGGAACCCGCTGTCGCCGCCCATGATTGGCCCGCCGGGTTCAGATAGACCGGTCCACCGGGTTCCGCGATGACCGTCACGTTGCCCTTCAGCAGCACGGTGACACCGAGGCGGTCGGCGAGCCTGCGGGTTGCGCCGACCCGGTCGTCCCCCGGCGGCGAGCCGGCCAGCCTTTCGAACTCGCCCGCATGTGGGGTCAAGACCGTCGGTGCGGCGCGATCGGCGACCAGGTCCGGGTGTGCAGCGAGGATGGTCAGCCCGTCGGCGTCGACGATCACCGGCAGGTCGGTCTCCAGCGCGAACCACAGCGCGGTCGCACCAGCCTCGTCGGTCCCCAACCCGGGTCCGACGGCCCATGCCTGAACTCGTCCTGCGGAGGAGACGTTGGGCGTGGCAATGACTTCCGGCCAATGCGAAAGCACCTGCTGTGCGCCACTTCCCGCATAGCGCACCATGCCGGACGTTGCGGCGACGGCAGCGCCGGTACACAGCACGGCGGCCCCCGGGTAGGTGGCCGAGCCGGCCAGGATCCCGGTGACACCCTGGGTGTACTTGTCATCTCTCGGGCCGGGACAGGGCCACAGCGCGGCGACATCAGCGGCCTCGAGCTGGAGTAGGTCGGACTGCGGCAGGTCCAGGCCGATGTCCACCAGTTCGACGCGTCCGCAATCACCAAGGGCATGAACCGGTTTGAGCCCGCCGAAGGTCACCGTCGATGTGGCGTGCACATGCGGGCCGTCGGCGGTCCCCGTGTGCACGTCGATACCGCTCGGGATGTCGACGGCGACCACGGGCGCGGTCACGCTTGCGAACACGTCGGCCGCGTTCGGCCGCAAAGGTCCGGAGCCGGAAATTCCGACGACGCCGTCGATCACCAGATCGGTTGTCGGCGGAATGCTTTCGACGATACGACCGCCGGCCCTCCGGAACGCGGCCAGCGCAGCGGCGTGCGTGCGTTCCGGATTGAGCAGGACCGCGGCGGCCGATGCGCCGCGACGACGCAGGAAGGTCGCCGCCCAGAGCGCATCACCACCGTTATCACCGGAGCCGACGACCGCGCAGACCCGGCGCCCGGCGACGCCGCCCATGTGACGTGCGATCGAGTTGGCCAGTCCGTAGGCGGCACGGCGCATCAAGGCACCGTCGGGGAGGCTCGCCAACAGCGGCGCTTCTGCCTCGCGAATTTGGTCGGCGGTGTAATAGTGCCGCATCGACGCCCACGTTACGTGCCATACGTGCGCATGGTCGGGGTTTCAGGTCGCGCCCGTCCCAAGCCGTCCGCGAGCGCTTCAAGATCATTTCGTTGCCAAAATTGACGTTCGCTACAAAATTTTTCCCGCGACGACGAGATCCGAACGCCGAGGCGGTCGATGATCCCTGCAGTACCAGCGCATGGAACGGCAGGTGAGAATCCGGCACAGACCGGCTATTGTGCAGGGGTGAGCACGCCGGTCGCGTATTTGCTGCAGTCGTGGTTGAACAACCGCGGCGCGTGTCAGTGCGGCTGGCAGGGCAAGCGCCGTTGGTTTCGTGGAGCCGCGGTTGTCGATGTGATCGAGCATTGCCAGACGACCAGTCATGTACCGGTGGGCCTGCCGCCCGTCAGCGCGGTCCGCTCCATCGCTGCCTAAAGGCGGTCATGCCCGCCGAAATCGGGCGTATGGTCACGCCATGACCGCGCCGAGCGACATGGGCGGCCGAGCCGAATTCTTCGCCCCGGTCATTCGGGAATCCGACGAGCCCGTGTTCCACGAACGGTGGGAGGGCCGAGTCTTCGGCTTCGCCAACTTTCTGCTGCCGCTGCTCGGTCGCAATGTGGACATCCTCCGCTTCGGCATGGAGCAGCTGCCCCGCGAGGTCTATCTGTCCAGTTATTACCGACGCTGGCTCGGGGGTTTCGAAACGCTGCTCGAGCAGGCCGGCTATCTCACACCGAGCGAGGTCGAGGCCCGAACCGCCGGCCCATCCGCGCCGGCCCGGCGGCGGATCTCGCGATTGCGCCTCAATGTCACGTCACGGGCGGTGGGCTCGCTCCTGCACCCCACGCTCCCCCGCTGGTATGCCGGTCGGGTGGTTCCCCGACTGCTGGGCACGTCGCGGCCGGCGCTGCGTCGCGGCCGCTTCGCACCGGGCGACCATGTTCGAGTGCGCTCTACCCGAGCGGTGCCGTACACCCGACAGCCGGGATACGTGACCGGGAAGCCCGGCGTGATCGTCGCCAAGCTCGGCGCGACGGTGTTTCCCGACGCAAAGGCGACGGGCAGGCACGCACTGCCCCAGCACCTTTACACCGTCGCCTTCCAAGCTGCCGACCTGTGGGGCGCTGCCGCCGAGTCCGGCACCGAAGTGCGTGTCGACCTCTACGAGTCGTATCTGGAGGCGGTGTGAGCGACGCAATGGCAGCGCGGGTCGAGGCGCTCGAAGCCCTGCTCGTGGAAAAAGGGATCGTCGATTCCAGAGTGGTCGACCAGGTGATCGAACACTATGAGACGAACGTGGGACCACTCAACGGCGCCAAGGTGATCTCCCGCGCCTGGACCGATCCCGGGTATCGACAGCGACTGCTCGCCGACGGCACGCGTGCCATCGCGGAGCTCGGCTTCGGGGGCCCCGAGGGCCACCGGATCGTCGCGGTAGCGAACACGCCCACTGTTCACAACGTCGTGGTGTGCACTCTGTGTTCTTGCTATCCCTGGCCTGTACTGGGCTTACCGCCAGGCTGGTACAAGTCGCCGGCATACCGCTCGCGGATGGTCGCCCACCGCGAACCCTCCTCTCGGAGATGGGGCTCGAGCTGCCTCCCGACGTGCTCGTCAGGGTCTGGGACAGCTCGGCGGAAGCGCGCTATCTGGTGGTTCCCGAGCGGCCGGCCGGAACCGAGGGACTGAACGAGGCAGAACTGGCTCGACTCGTCACGCGAGACTCGATGATCGGGGTGGGGCGACCCCTGTCCCCCGCCGGGGCAGATGACCGCTGACCCGCCGAGTCTGGACACCGATCTGCTGGGCCCGCTGTCCCCGCCCCGCGACAACGGTGAGCTCGTTTTCGCGGCACCGTGGGAACGCAGGGTTTTCGGGCTGACGGTCGCCGCGTGCCGATCGGGCGTCTGCGATTGGGAAACATTTCGGCAGCGGTTGATCCGTCGCATCGCTGCCGACGACACGCGGCCCTACTGGCGCAGTTGGGCCGCGGCCCTCGAGGACATTCTTGACGAGACCGCCGTGCTGGCGCGCGGCGAACTCGATGAACAACATCGGGAGCAATTGAGCCGCCCCGCGGGTTCCGACCACCACACGGGCTAGGCGTCGGCTTCAGCCCAGAAGGCCGCCGCCGTCTCGGCAATCCTTTCGGGATATTCGCCGTTGATCGCATGTGATGCCTCAGGCCATAACTCGACCCGACCGTGCGGCAACAGCTTCCGCGCGCTAGCGGCGGCACGCTCGGCATCATGAATCACGCTGCGGCCCGCGATCAATGCAAGGACCGGGACGTCGAGCGTACGCAACTGGTCAGCGGTGAACAACGTAGGTGCGGGCTGGTGCAGCACGAAATCTCTTGTTCCCGAGGCGATCAGCGCTGCGGCCGGAACGGAATCGTCGACCTCAGCCCCGCCGGCGATCCACCTCAACACCCAGCGGCGCAATCCCTCCGGCACAACAGCGGCGGGTAGACCCATGGGAATCATCATCACCATGGTCCGAACCGAAATCGGCGCGAAGGTCATCACGGGGTCGAGCAGGGTCAGCGACGACACCCGGCCCGGCTTCAGGACCGCATAGTTGGTAGCCGACCATCCGCCGAAGGACACTCCCATGAGATGCGGAGACGTCAACGCCAGCCCGGCGAGCATCTCGTCGAACCACTGCGCCTGGTCCTCGGCACTCCCCAATTCGTGCTCCTGCACCGACAACCCCGGCTCGCCAAGCAGGTCGACCGTGAACACGGTGCGATGGGCCAGCAGACCTGGGAGGTTGTCTGCCCACATCGGGGTGGACGCGTTGCGGCCCGGCAGCAGGACAACCGGACGCCCGTCGGGGCCCGGGAAGCGGTATACCCCGACAGTTCCGAAACTGGTTGGGATGTCGAAGGTCTGGTCGTACGGCGGTAGGTCGGCCAGGCAGTACTGATAGACCGCGAGGAAGTGGGCACGGGCCGCATCGCTGCGGAAGCGCCCAATCCTGGGGTTCGGCACTACTCGACGGTGACGGACTTGGCCAGGTTGCGTGGCTTGTCGACGTCGTAGCCGCGGGCCTGCGCGACGCCGGCGGCAAATATCTGAAGCGGGATGGTCGACAGGAGCGGCTGGAAAAGCGTTGACACCGGAGGGATCTCGAACAGGTGGTCGGCGTAGGGCCGGACGGTTTCGTCGCCCTCCTCCGCGATGACGATCGTGATCGCGCCGCGCGCCTGAATCTCCCTGATGTTCGACAGCAGCTTGGCGTGCAGGGTCGGTGAGTTCTTCGGCGACGGCATGATCACGATGACCGGCAGGTCGTCCTCGATCAATGCGATGGGGCCGTGCTTGAGCTCACCGGCGGCGAAGCCCTCGGCATGCATGTACGCCAGTTCCTTGAGCTTGAGGGCGCCCTCGAGCGCAACCGGGTAGCCGACGTGACGACCGAGGAACAGCACCGTCTGCGATTGGGCGAAGCGCCGTGCCAGCTCGAAGACCGGCTCGACGTTGTCGAGTACGCGGGCGACGAGGTCGGGCATGGCCTCCAGGTCACGGAATTCCCGCTCAACTTCCTCCGGGTACTTCGTACCGCGGGCCTGCGCAAGTGCCAGTCCGACAAGGTAATTGGCGGTGATCTGGGCGAGGAACGTCTTCGTCGACGCCACACCGATCTCCGGACCGGCGCGGGTATAGAGCACCGCATCGCACTCACGGGGGATCTGCGAGCCGTTGGTGTTGCAGATGGCCAGCACCTTGGCCTTCTGCTCCTTCGCGTGCCGCACCGCCTCCAGCGTGTCGGCTGTCTCACCGGATTGCGAGATCGCCACGACCAGCGTGTGACGGTCGAGAACTGAATCGCGGTACCGGAACTCGCTCGCCAGCTCCACCTCGACAGGCAGCCGGGTCCAATGCTCGATCGCATACTTGGCCAACAGCCCGGAGTGGTATGCGGTACCGCAGGCGACGATGAAGACCTTGTCGATCTCGCGCAGCTCCTGATCCGACAGGCGCTGCTCGTCGAGCACCACGCGGCTGTCGGCGAAATGGCCGAGCAATGTGTCGGAGACCGCGGTCGGCTGCTCGGCGATCTCCTTGAGCATGAAGTATTCGTAGCCGCCCTTTTCGGCAGCCGAGACGTCCCAGTCGATATGGAATTCGCGCGCATTGGCGGAGTCGTCGTCGCCGTTGAAGTCCGTGATGCGGTACCCGTCGGCCGTCACCACGACTGCCTGATCCTGTCCCAATTCGACAGCATCGCGCGTGTATTCGATGAACGCGGCCACATCCGACCCGACGAACATCTCACCGTCACCGACACCTAGCACCAGCGGCGTGGAACGTCGGGCCGCGACGATCGTGCCCGGTTCGTCGGCGTTCGCGAAGACGAGGGTGAAATGGCCTTCGAGTCGGCGCAGCACGGCAAGCACAGAAGCCGGAAAGTCGCCCGCGGTGGGTCCGTGGCGGTACTGCCAGGACACCAGATGCACGGCCACCTCGGTGTCGGTGTCGCTGGTGAACTCCACTCCCGTGGCTTCCAGTTCAGCGCGCATGACGGCGTAATTCTCGATGATGCCGTTGTGGACGACCACGATCTTCCCGGCGGCGTCACGGTGCGGGTGGGCGTTGCGATCGGTCGGCCTGCCATGGGTCGCCCAGCGGGTGTGCCCCAAGCCGGTGCTGCCGGCAAGGGTGCCCGCCTCGGATTCGGCAAGCGCAGTCTCGAGGTTGGCGAGCCGCCCGGCCCGGCGCCGTACCGTCAGGCCGCCATTGCCGTCGAGCAGGGCGACACCCGACGAGTCGTATCCGCGGTACTCCATCCTGCGCAGCGCGTCGACGACCACGTCGCAGGCAGGACGCTGCCCGACATAACCGACGATTCCGCACATAGCCTTTCAGGGTAGTGCAAGAGCGCCGGCGGACCTGCCTGCGCTACGGTCGTCTGGTGGCGCGGACAGCGAAGCTCTTCAACGGGTTGAAGCGCCGCGGTCCGCACCGCGTTTTGCGGGGTGACCTGGCGTTTGCCGGACTGCCCGGCGTGGTCTTCACCCCGGAGTCGGGGATGAATCTCGCTGGTGTCGTATTCGGTCACGACTGGCTTACAAGTGACGACCGTTACCACGGAACGCTCGAACATCTGGCGTCGTGGGGCATCGTCGCCGCCGCGCCCGCCACCGAGACCAGCCTGGCGCCGTCGGTGCTCAATCTGTCTTACGACCTGGGCACGGCCCTCGACATCATCGCCGGGGTGCGGTTGGGACCAGGCAAGATCAGCGTCCATCCCACGAAGCTCGGGGTGGCCGGACACGGTTTCGGCGCCTCCGCGGCGGTCTTCGCGGCGGCCGGGATGCCCGGCAGGTTGAAGGCTGTCGTGGCGGCGTTTCCGACCGTCACCAAGCCACGCGCCGAAGAGCCCGCATCGACACTAAAGGTGCCCGGCCTCATTCTCGCCGACCCGGGCGACCCGATGTCGTTGCGCTCCAACGCTGTCGAACTCGCACGCGTCTGGAAGAGCGGCACGTTGCGCGACGTAAGCAGCGTGAAGGCCGGTGGGCTCGTCGAGGGGCGCCGGCTGGCCAAAGCGGTCGGACTGCCCGGCGCCGATCGCGGCACGCTGAAGATCGTGCGTGCACTGATGACCGGGTACTTCCTACACATGCTCACCGGCGACAAGGCCTACCGCGACTTCGCCGACCCCGAGATCGCACTGCCCAAGGCGACGACGATGGACCCGTTCGCCGACGATCCGGTGGCTCTCGAGAACAAAGTCGTCGCGCTCTTGAAGCCCTGAGTGCGGCCAACCAACCGGTTGGGTGTATAAAGCTCACATGTCGATGCGCACCGGAATCTTCCTCAACTACGCGGGTGGCTTCCTCGAGGCCGTCGACCAGATCGTCGAACTCGAGCAGGTCGGCGTCGACGTCGCGTTCGTGGCCGAGGCCTACTCCTACGACGCGATCAGCCAGCTGGGCTTTCTGGCGGCGAAGACGACGCGCATGGAGTTGGCCACTGGCGTCGTCCCGATCTACATCCGCACGCCGACGCTGCTCGCGATGACGGCCGCCGGGCTCGACTACGTGTCCGACGGCAGGTTCCGGCTGGGCATCGGCACCTCCGGCCCACAGGTCATGGAGGGCTTTCACGGAGTCCCCTTCGACGCTCCGCTGGGGCGCACCCGCGAGGTCATCGACATCTGCAGACAGGTCTGGCGCCGCGAGCGGGTGACATACGACGGCAAGCACTATCAGATTCCGCTGCCCGCCGATCAGGGAACCGGCCTCGGCAAACCGCTGCAATTGATCAATCACCCTGTGCGCGAACGCATCCCGATCAATATCGCCGCACTCGGCCCGAAGAACGTCGAACTCACCGCCGAGATCGCCGAGGGGTGGCAGCCGGTGTTCTTCCTCCCGGAGAAGGCCGACGACGTGTGGGGCGACGCCCTGCGCGCCGGGTTCGCCAAGCGGGATCCCGCTCTGGGCCAACTGGACGTGACGGTCAGCGCGCCGTTGGCGATCGGCGACGACGTCGATGACCGACTGGCGTGGACGAAACCGCAACTGGCGCTGTACATCGGCGGCATGGGCGCACGCGGCAAGAATTTCTACCACAACCTGGCCACGCGCTACGGCTACGGCGAGGTCGCCAACGACATCCAGGACTTGTATCTGGCGGGCAAGAAGACCGAAGCCATCGCCGCGGTTCCCGACGAATTGGTGCGCGCCGTTTCGCTGGTGGGTCCGCGCGGTTACGTCAAGGAGCGTCTCGCCGCCTTCGCGGAGGCCGGTACCACCACACTTCTGCTACAGCCGCTGTCGGGTGAGCGCGCCGAAACGCGGCGATTCGTCGAGGAATTGCGTGAGCTACTCCCGTAACGATTAAGCCGAATGCGGCCGAGGCTGTAGACTGATCTTCAGCGGCATCGTCTGTTCTGCCTTTTGCCGTTTCTCGATCGTCAACCGAGCGCCGCGGATTGATCCGCGCCGGGCAGGACGACCACACTCTACTTTCGGAGCTTCAACCTTGTCTGTTCAAATCACTGACGGCACAACCGTGCCCACTTTCGCCGACCTCGGCCTGCCCAAGGCTGTCGTCGATGTCCTTGCCGGTAACGGCATCGACTCCCCGTTCCCCATCCAGGCCGCGACGCTGCCCGATTCGTTGGCCGGCCGCGACGTATTGGGCCGCGGCCGCACCGGTTCCGGCAAGACGTATGCGTTCTTGTTGCCCATGGTGACGAGACTCACAGCGAGTCAGTCGAAGCGAGCACCTGGCCGTCCGCGTGCGCTCATCCTTGCCCCGACCCGCGAGTTGGTCGCTCAGATCGACGCCGCGCTCGCGCCGTTGGCCGCCGCAACGAACTTGCGGTCCGTCGTCGTATTCGGTGGCGTCGGACACCAGCCACAGATCGACAAGCTGCGTGCCGGCGTCGACATCGTGATCGCGTGCCCCGGGCGTCTGGAAGACCACGTGAAATCGCGCCACGCGGATCTGTCCGCCGTCGAAATCACCGTGCTCGACGAGGCTGACCATATGGCGGACCTCGGCTTCCTTCCTCCGGTGAAGCGACTGATGGACAAGACGCCCCGCAATGGCCAGCGAATGCTGTTCTCCGCCACCTTGGATGGTGGCGTGGATGTCCTGGTCAAGCGGTACCTGACCGATCCCGTCGTGCACAGCGTCGACTCGGAGCAGTCGCCGGTCGCGGCAATGGAGCATCACGTGCTGCATGTCGAGAAGGCGGCCCGCATCAACGTGCTCGCCGACCTGGCGGCCTCGCCGGGACGCAAGATCGTCTTCGCCCGCACCAAGCATGGCGCCAAGAACCTTGCCCGCCAGCTGAATTCGCGCGGAGTTCCTGCAGTCGAGTTGCACGGCAACCTGTCTCAGAATGCCCGCACGCGCAACCTGGCGGCATTCTCCGATGGATCGGCTTGGGTGCTGGTCGCGACGGATATCGCTGCGCGCGGTATCCACGTCGACGACGTCACCCTCGTGGTACACGCCGACCCGCCGGTCGAGCACAAGGCGTATCTGCACCGGTCGGGCAGGACGGCGCGCGCAGGAAACGACGGCACCGTCGTGACGCTGATGCTCGACGAGCAGGTGTCCGATGTGCGGCAACTGACGCGCAAGGCCGGCGTGAAGCCGACGATCACCCGCTTCCGCGGCCCGTCACATCCGGTGCTGCACGAGATCGCCCCTGGCGAGCGCTCCTTCGGTAGCCCGATCGTGCCCGCGGCCCCCAACCGGCCCGCACCTGTCAAACCCGAGCAGTCTCGTCGGCGCCGCTCGAACAACCGCCGCAGGCGCCCCGCCAACGCCTGAATCAGCACCGCCGAGAACCGTGGATAACCTCCGCGGGTGTCGGTGAACTGGTGTCTTGAGTCAAGAAGGTGGCAGGGTTTTGCTGTCGAGGTAGGCCTGTTTTGGGGTGCGGTCGGCCAGGGCTTGGTGTGGTCGGATGGTGTTGTAGATGATGCGGAATCGATGGGTTTCCATGTCGAGTGCGTCGCCGTCGCCGATGTAGCCGCGGAAGAGATGCTCGTATTTCAGGGTTTCGAAGAATCGCTCGATGACGCCGTTGGTTTGTGGTGATTTGATGCGTGTGCGGATGTGGCGCAGGAGCGGATCATGGCCGGTGAACAGGGTGTGGAAGTCTTTACCCCGGTAGCAGGGACCGTTGTCGGACACGATCGCAATCGGTGCAGGGGCGTGGCCGATGACGTTGTCCTCGGCGTCAAGGACCTCCATTTCGCCGCGGTCGACTCGCAGGTCGGTGAGGTTCAAGATGCGGGTGGCTTCCTCGACGGCCAACCGAATGCAGTGCACGGCGTCGCGGCCGCGGCTGGTGGGCGTGACGGTGATGGCCAGGCAGTATTTGGTGACGTAGTCGATGACGGCACTAATTCGCCAGATCCCGCCGTGGGCGGTCTCGAACTCGGAGAAGTCGGTCTGCCACACCCGGTTGCGCTCAGTCGGCGGATCGTGAAATACCCGGCGGCGCAACGCAGCCCAAGACTTTCGATCGGCCCGAAAGCCCTGGGGTAACAGCAGGCCACGCCGCCGCAGCGCGCGTTGCACCGACGAGTTGGTTACGTCGTGACCATCAGCGCGCATCAGTGCGGCGATCTTGCGGTAGCCCCAGGCCGGCCACGCCTCGGCGTACTTCGCCGCGATCGCTTCGATCCGGTCGACGACCGGCGCCGGCCAAGGCCCCTTGGCCGGGTCACCAGCGCGCAGTCGGGCCAGCCGGCGGCGATAGGTCCGCTCGGCGATGCCGGCCAATGGCGCGAACCTCGAAACCGGCAGACCTGCTGCTTCTCTTAGGGTTTCGAGGTCCTGGAAGGGACCTGATCGGCCAAAGCTGCACCGCGCTGCCAGATCCGCAGCTGCACCGTGGCTTCGGCCAGCGCGAGTTTGAGCTGCTCGTTTTCCATCCGCAGCCGACGCTGCTCAGGGCTACCCGCGCCATGCGCGGCGCCGCTGGGCACCTCCTGCAAGCGTTGGGCCCCAGCCTCAAGGAACTGATGCTTCCACTTCGTCACCTGAGTCGAGGCCACCCCACACCGCCGGGCCGCCTCAGCACAGGTCATCTCACCGGCTAGAACAGCCAGCACCAACCGGGTCTTCTCCTCGGCAGCAATCTTTGTTCGTCGCGATCTGACCATGACCCACTCAACCTCCTCAACATCAGCCGCGTATGCACAACGCGACCCTGCCAAGAAGTTTGAGTCAGTGGACTGGTTTATATTCGAATGTATGTTCGAGTTCTCCGAAGCCGACGACGCCAGCGTCGTCGCGGCGATCGCGGATCTGACTCGGGCTGAAGCCGCGACTGCGGCGCGGCGGTTGGCGGCGATCGCTGAACTGAAGCGTCGTCGTGTTGTTGATGATGATGAGCGGGCGCGGTGGGCGTGTGATTGGTGGGACTGCACAGCGGCTGAGGTCGCGGCAGCGATGAACATCAGCGCGCGCAAGGCCTCAGGTCAGATGCGCATCGCGGTGGCGTTGCGGGATCGTCTGCCTGCCGTGGCCGCGATGTTCGCTCGTGGCGAGGTGAGTGCGCGGGTGGTGGGGGCGATCACCTGGCGCACGCAGTTCATCACCGACGACGCGATATGGGCGGTCATTGATCGTGCGATCGCGGAGCGGGCTGGCAGGTGGGGTCCGTTGGGCGAGGACAAGTTGATCGCGGCGGTGGATGGGTTGGTGTTGGAGTTCGATGAGTCGGCGCTGATGGTGGTCAAGACCGTCGCGCGGAGCCGCGACTTCGTGGTCGGTGACCTCGAGGATGAGGCGGGCACGACATCGGTGTGGGGCCGGTTGACCGCCGCGGATGCGGCGGTGTTGAAGAAGAAGATCGCGGCGATGGCGGCCACGGTGTGTCCCAACGATCCCCGCTCGGCCGGTGAGCGTCGCGCCGATGCGATCGGGGCGTGGAGCCACGGTAATGATCATCTGCGGTGTGCGTGTGAATCCCCGACCTGTGAGGCGCGGGCGGGCCAGCCGGCGCCGAAGTCGTCGGTGGTCGTCACCGTCTACACCGACCAATCCACGGTGGACGGGCTGAAAGGTGACGTGCCTGCCACCACTGCATCTTCTACTCCGGGGCCGCAGACCCCAGCCCCGGCAAGGCCCAAATCCTCTGGCACCGCATTGTTGTCGGGGACCGAGGTGCTGCCGACTCCGCTGTTGGCGGAGTTGCTGCGCAACGGCGCCAAACTACAGCCCTTGTGCACCCCGGCCGGCGAGCCCGAGTCGGGGTATCGGCCGTCGGCGAAGCTGGCGCGGTTTGTGCGGGCGCGGGATCTGACGTGCCGGTTTCCCGGCTGCACCACGGCGGCGGAGTTCTGCGATATCGATCATGTGATCCCCTACCCGCTGGGGGCCACGCATGCGTCGAATCTGGCGTGTCTGTGCCGAAAACATCACTTGCTCAAGACTTTTTGGACCGGGGATTGGGAGCTGACACTGCGACCCGATGGTGGCGCGGTGTGGACCTCGCCGACCGGACACACCTACACGACTCATCCGGGATCACGGGTTTACTTCCCCGACTGGGACACCACCACCGGGGGCCTGCCACCCCCACTGAAGCCGCAGACGTTCAGTACCGACCGGGGGTTGATGATGCCCCAACGTAAACGCACCCGCACCCAAGACCGCGAAGCCCGCATCAAAGCCGAACGCGAACAAAACTCGGACCCGCCACCGTTCTAACGGTCCTTGGCGGCGATCTCACCCAGCATCGCGACGACCACACCGAACGCGAAATACAGTGGGACAAGCCATGGCCCGACACCGAACAGTTGGTCACACTCGTCGTTGTATGCGAACACGCCAAACTTGACGAGCACGATTTCGACGATGGGTCCGATGACCGCTGCGAGTAACCCGCACACCACTGACGGCCGGTCTCCCAGTGCGCACCAGGTGATCACTGCCATTGCGACGATGAGAGTAGTACTGGGTACGGGTGGCGCACTGTGCACCAGTGCTGTCGTGACGTAGGCACCGAGAACCGCGGCGATTCCTGCAAGCCCTTGCCGCGCGATGACCGTGGTACGCGGTTCAGGCAAGTGCAGCCGCAATTCGGCCAGGGCCACCGTCGCGGCCCCGACCATGACCGGGAACCAGATCGGGCTGCTCCACACGAACGGCACTGCGTCCGTGAGGTACTCCGTGGTGCCGGTGACGACGTGGCTGTGATCGCCGACCAGCGACGCGGCCGCCCCCACCAAGAACAGGACCAGCAGCTCACGCGCCCGCAACTTCACCAAGCGAACGTTACTCCCGAGTTCTATGCCAATTCAGAGTCATTCGCCCACCTGTGGCAGTTCATCGGCCGCGATCTCGCACGGCGTACCCGCTGCAGACTCGGGCGCGGCAAGGGGCTCTATCGGAGGCGGGACGGGCGTGGGTGGTGGGACCGGCTCAGCCTCGGCGGCAAGCGGTTCGGCGGGCGGTCCTTCGATAACCTCATCTGAGGCGTCGGTTACGGCAGGCTCCGCCTCGGGCTCCTCAGTCGTGGATTCCTCATCGTGTTCCTCGTCAGCATCTTCGGATTCGTCTTCGTCTTCGTCTTCGTCGTCTTCGAGCGGATCGAAATCGTCGGGCTTGTCCAGCTCGTCGGACCCGGGCAGATCAGAGAGCGCGTCTTGCGACGTGCCCACCAAACCGCCGAGCAACTCGCCGAGTTGTCCACCGAATCCCGACAATCCGCTGCCGATATCGGGCATCCCTCCACCCATCGACGGTATCGACGGCATCGCGGCGGCAGGTTCAACCGGAGCCGTGGGCGCCGCCGGCCCTGCGGGCGCCACTGGCTCTGCGGGCGGAGGGGGCGCCGGAATCGGTGCGGGGGGCACCGCCGCGGGCGCAGCGGACCACGCCGCGGGCCCACCCGCGGGCGCGGCGGCGCCAATTGGCGCAGCCGCAATCGACCCCGCAACCGAACCCGTGCCCGCAGGGACGGTCACGGCCTCGTCGCCCGAGGGTGGTGACCACGACGGGCCGAGCTGACCGGGGACGTCGAACGCGATGGCCACCTCGGACGCGAGTTCAGCAGCGGCGGCGTCGTAGGCCTCCGTCACGGCAGCCATCGCGGAGCGCATCGCCGTCAACCATTCGGAGCGAATGTCGTTGACAACAAACGGCCTGACCTCTTGATCGACCAACTCACTGGCGCTGGCGCGATCACCCGCGCCGGTCGTGACCGTCTGCGCTGCGGCCTGCCAATCGGGCCCCGCGCCCCGCCTCTCGGCTGCCATCGTCGCTGCGACTTTCCCGTCGACGCTGTACCACAACCGATCCCGCAGCGATGCCAGCGACTCCGCGGCGGTCCGCACTGCCGCCACTACAGCCGCCGATGCCTCCCCGTGGCGACGCAGAAAATCCCCGGACGACTGCGCACCAACGCCGTCCCACGCGACCGCCATCGACGCGAGCTGCGCGCGCTGACGGGCGAGCGCTCCCTCAGCCGCAGCCGCAGCTGCCCGCAGCGCCTCACAATCGGAGTCCAGCGCCTGCAGGTCGATTCCGTCCTCACTCCCGTACCAATCGCGCACCTGCGATGCGTGCAGCGTCAGTTCCGGATCCTGGTATCCGAGCAGATGGCAGGCCCACACGTAGTCCTGGATGATGCCCGCGGCGGGCCGTCCATCGGCCAATCGTGAAGCAGCGTCGAACATCTCAGCCCACCATGCGCCCGGCGCGGCTATCGGCTTCGTCATATCGATGCGCGGTGGTACGCAACGTCGCCGCGATCTCCGCTGACGCCCTCGACCACTCCCGCAGTCGGTCGCCTACACCGTCGACGGCAATTCGCACCGCCTCACCGCGCGCGACGTGCATCCGGCCCGCGGCGGCGCCGCCGAACTGCAACCCGGCGAGCCGGTTGCGGACGACGGCGTCGACGGCATCGGCTACCGACTGATACTCGTCGGCGATTCTCAGCAGTGCTGCGACGTCGACACGCGCAACGTCTCGTTCTCCCATGTAGAGCTAGGACGCGGAGCAGGCCTTACAGGTTCCCGCGGATTTCAGCGCTGTTCGCTGACCGATTCCGCAACTCGGACGGCTAGTTGACGTGCGGTGTCCTCGTCGGCGGCCTCGACCATGACGCGGACAACCTGTTCAGTTCCGGAGGGGCGCAACAGGATTCGACCGGAATCGCCAAGCGCGCGTTCGGCCTCGGCGACCGCGGTGCGCACCGACGGCGCTTCGGCGACCGTCGCCTTGTCCGCGACCGCGACGTTGATGAGGACCTGCGGCATCGTCTGCATCGGCGCGGCAAGTGCGGCCAGGGATGAGCGGGTGTGCGCCATCCGTGCCATCAGGCAAAGACCGGTGAGGATGCCGTCCCCCGTGGTGCCGAACGCCGGCATGACGATGTGACCCGATTGCTCACCGCCGAGCGAATACTCGCCCGCGCGCAGTTCTTCGAGGACGTAGCGGTCGCCGACACCGGTCGTACGCACCTCGATGGAGGCCGCGCGCATTGCCAGGTGCAGACCCAGATTGCTCATGACTGTGGCGACCAACGTGTTGGATGCGAGCTCGCCCGCCTCCTGCATCGCGAGCGCCAGAATCACCATGATCGCGTCACCGTCGACAGTTTGACCATTCGAGTCCACGGCCAGGCAGCGGTCGGCATCTCCATCGTGCGCGAGGCCGAGATCGGCACCATGAGCCACCACCGCGGCCTGCAACGCCTCCATGTGTGTGGAGCCGCACCCGTCGTTGATGTTCAGCCCGTTGGGTTCCGCATTGATGGCGATTACGTTGGCGCCCGCGGCGCGGTACGCGCGTGGTGCGGATGCCGATGCGGCTCCGTGCGCGCAGTCGACGACGACGGTCAGCCCGTCGAGGCGCGTCGTCACTGCCTTTCCGATGTGGCGCAGATAACGGTCCAGCGCATCCTCGGCGTCAACCACGCGTCCGATGCCAGCTCCGGTCGGACGGCGTCCGGGTCCCTGGTGGACCAGCTCCTCGATGCGATCCTCGGCCGCGTCGTCCAGCTTGTGGCCACCCGGTCCGAAGATCTTGATGCCGTTGTCCGGCATGGGGTTGTGCGACGCGCTGATCATCACGCCGAAGTCGGCGTCGTACGCCCCCGCGAGATAAGCCACCGCCGGGGTCGGCAGCACCCCGACCCGCAGCGCATCCACGCCCTCGCTGGTGATTCCTGCGATCACCGCCGCTTCGAGCATCTCGCCGCTGGCCCTGGGATCGCGACCGACCACGGCCACGCGACGCGCGTGGCCACCGACGCTGCCAAGCCGTCGGGCCGCCGCCGAACCAAGAGCCATTGCCAGCTCAGCGGTCAGATCCTGGTTGGCGACGCCGCGCACCCCGTCGGTGCCGAACAGTCGACCCATGCGGACAAACTTCTCATAAGTGACGTCCAAAGAGCCAACGAACGCCGTCGAGCGGCGTGCCTCCATCGAATTGGTACCCAAACGCGACTCACCGCCCGCATCCGGAGGATACGGGCGGTGAGGGCCTCGATTTACTTACCGGTTAGCGATTGCCGCCGGGCGTGGGATTGCCCGGAGCGGTTGCCGGACCGCCGCCGGGCGCTTGACCCGACTGGCCGGGAGTCCCGGCGTTCTGCGTCAGAAGCACGTCACCACCGGGGACGTCGCAGACAGTCTGCTGCCCGCCATCCGCATCGACCTGCGTGGCCAGCACGTTCACATCGGACACGTTGATGCCGCAGATCGCGGCGGCCACCGTGGCGGCCACGCCAACGTTCACGTCCTCGAGGATCGTGACGTCCCCCACGCCCACGTTGACGAGCCCGTCCTGCAGGTTCAGAGGTTGGGCACCCGCCATACCCAGGCCTGCGGTGAACAAGAGCGAGCCGCCCAGTACGGCGCCGGCTGACGCCCTCTTCATGATGCTATTCATCGAATATTCCTTTCATTAAGGAAGCAGTGATCCGCCCCGACCCCGTGGCCTCGGTGACCACCCTCGGCAGGAGCTGCCTGCCCAGCGCGAAAGGGTTGCGCCTCTGCTCCTCGGGGACTGACTTCCACCATCGGCAGACAGCTAAACGAGATTTCAGAAAAAAAGCTGATCCAAGATATTTTATCGTCTACTAGCTAATTAGCTCATTTTATTATTAACGTTACCTTCAAAGTCCTGGCGAGAGCTCTATTTGTCTGTCGGCAGACCGACCCAAGATCGTTACTGACGCCGACAAAAATATTTTCGATCCGAACCCCATCGCGCTGCCGCGGGCCAGTCGATAACGTCGCCGCCAACGTCGAAAGGACATTCCATGCGTAGTGATTTGTTCTCCCCCCAGAACGCCGAAGCCCAGATGCAACAGCCGGGCATGAAGTTGCAGAACAGCAAGATGCTCAAGATCGGGCTCAACGGCGACATGATGGTGCGCCAGGGGGCCATGGTTGCCTACCAAGGCAATATCCAATTTCAGGGCCAGGGCGCGGGCGGTATCGGCAAGTTCGTCAAGCAACAGTTGACGGGCGAGGGGGTACCCCTGATGAAGTGCACAGGCGCCGGCGATCTCTTCCTCGCCGACCTCGCCTCCGACATCCATCTCCTCGATCTCGAGGGCCCGCACGACGGGCTGACGATCAACGGCAAGAACGTCCTCGCGTTCGAGCCGTCGCTGTCCTACGACATCCGTCGGGTGCAGGGCGCGGGGATGCTGTCGAACGCCGGACTGTTCAACTGCGTGTTCTCCGGTCAGGGCCGCATCGCGGTCACCACCAAGGGCACCCCTGTGGTGTTGAGCGTCGACCAGCCGACCTACGCCGATCCGCAGGCCGCCGTGTGCTGGTCCACCTCGTTACAGACCGGCTTTCACAGCGCTGAACAGTTCGGCCTCGGCACATTCATGGGGCGCACTACCGGTGAGGGCTTCACCATGTCGTTCTCGGGTCAGGGTTTCGTCGTCGTGCAGCCGTCCGAAGAGGCGCCCGGCGGGTTCGTCGGCGGCACCGGCGGAGGGCAGCAGGCAGGCAGCGCCGCCGGCAATATCCTCGGGAACTTCTTGGGCCGCTGAACAGAAGACCGCCGGGCACGCGGTTGCGTGCCCGGCGGCTCCGAGGGGTCTCGATCAGCGCTTGCTGTACTGAGGCGCCTTGCGGGCCTTCTTGAGGCCGTACTTCTTGCGCTCGATGGCCCGCGGGTCGCGGGTCAGGAAGCCGGCCTTCTTCAGCGCGGGCCGGTCCTCCGGCTGCACGAGGATCAGCGCGCGGGCGATCGCCAACCGCAGCGCACCGGCCTGCCCGGACGGGCCGCCGCCATCGAGGTGGGCGTAGATGTCGAAGGAATCCACCCGGTCGACGGTCACCAGCGGCGCCTTGATGAGCTGCTGGTGCACCTTGTTCGGGAAGTAGGCCTCCAGCGACCGGCCGTCGAGATGGAACTGGCCGGTGCCGGGCACCAAACGCACCCGGACCACAGCCTCCTTGCGGCGGCCGACGGTCTGGATCGGACGGTCGATGATGACCGGCTCGCGCGCGGGAGCCGCTTCAGCGGCGGCCGTCTCGGTCGCCGTCTCCTCGACGGGGGCCTCGGTCACTTCTTCGGTCGTGTCAGTCGTCTCGGTCACTGGGCCACCTGCTTGATCTCATACGGAATGGGCTGCTGTGCGGCGTGCGGATGATCCGGCCCGACGTACACCTTCAGCTTCTTCTGGATCTGATGGCCGAGCTTGGTGTGCGGAATCATGCCGAGGATCGCCTTTTCGACGACGCGGTCGGCGTGCTTCTGCATCTCGTCACCGAGCGCTCGCGCCCGCAGACCGCCGGGAAAACCCGAGTGGCGGTAGGCGAACTTCTTCGTGAGTTTGTCGCCGCTGATGGCGACCTTGTCTGCATTGATGACGATGACGAAATCGCCACCGTCGACATTCGGCGTGAATGTCGGCTTGTGCTTGCCACGCAGCAGATTCGCTGCTGCGACGGCGAGCCGGCCGAGCACCACGTCGGTGGCGTCGATGACGTACCACGAACGTGTGGTGTCACCCGCCTTCGGCGTGTACGTAGACACAGCGCTACCTCTCCATATATCGGGTTGATCCCGGAGCGATCCGGGGGCCGGTCATGGTGTGCGATCAGGGAATCCTCGGCGACCGACGTAGACCCGAGGTACCGGCGTATCGCACGCCAACGGAGCAGCTTACCCGTGGACGTCCGCGCAGGTCAAAACGCCTTCGACGGCGGCACCGCAGCGTCTGACCTGGGGTGAAGCGCCGAGCGGGCCAGACCCTCGATGCCACAACCGACAAGACATAGGGAAACACCCGATTTCTCCGTCGGCCATGCCGCCGTAGCTTCGTCTGCGCGGGTCCACTGGTGTTTGCCGTGGAACCTCCCGATATCAAGATCACAATGGAGTCAACATGTTTCGCACTTTCATCGCCGCAGCACTGGTTGCCGCGGCAGCTGCCGTCGGCGCTGCTTCGGCGGCGCACGCCGACACCTACTACAAGAACTGCACCGCGGCGCGCGAGGCTGGTGTAACGCCGATCCTGCAGGGCCAGGACGGTTACGCCGAGCATCTCGACCGCGACGGCGACGGTGTCGCCTGCGAGTAACCGGAGTTCGAGCAAGTTTGGGCCACCGCAGCCGCCTCTCCAAACGGCCGCGGTGGCCCAAACCTTTCCCTGGCAATCCCCCCAGGCTCCCCTCCGAGTGGGACCGCGCAGAGTCGAGGGGCTATCCGCCCCAGGCGTTGGCTGCCATCCGGTCGGTGGCTGCTACTTCGTCTGAGCCGTCGCGGACCGCGTTGCCCAGCTTGACGAGGATGTCGTTCAGCGCACTCGCTGCCTGCTCCCAGCGGGCCTGCTCAATGCGGTACGCCTCGGCGGCCTGCCGTGTCCAGATCTCGTGCAGCGGCGCGATCTGAGCGCGCAGCTCGTCTAGCACTGCGTTGAGCCGCGCCGAGGTTGTGTGGATCTCCTGCCGGACGGTGTACTCGATTTCACCGAAGTTGTAAGAAAGCACGTTCTCCATGTCGGACTCCTCAAAGGTCGCCGGCGACGGCGTTGATCTGGTGCGAGTGGGTGTCCGCGGCTTCACGAAGCGTCTGCTGGTTCAGGCGGATCGTTTCGGCGATCCGCTGAAGTGCGGCGTGAAGCTTCACCGACTCGGCGTTCCATCGATCCACGACGTCGTGAAAGCGAGATGCGGCCACCCCACCCCAGACCGATGGCGGCACGCCACCCATGCGGCCGATGAATGACTGCAGCATCGCCCGGATTTCCTCATTTCGCGCATCCGTCTTTCCGGCGATGGCAGCCATCAGCTCGAAGTCGGTGTTGAGTGCGCCACCTGCCGGTGTCGTCATCGATGTCCTTCCGGTCGGTCTGTGTTGTTATGAAGTTCGACGCGATCGCCGCCCATCCGGTTCCATGAGATTTGCGGTCATTCTTGGGACACCGCATGCGCCGAGCGAATCGCGGTTTCGCAGGCCTGCTGTACGAGGTGTTCGCGACCCGGCGCGCTTTGGCAGCCGATCGCGATGCGGGCGGCCCCATCGACCATCACGGTCCACGCGACGTGGCGCTCCGACCGAACCTCGCGATACGTCACCGCATCTCGGTCCGCGCGACGCGCCGACGGGTTGAAGTCGACGAAAGCGCCGTCGGGCGCCTCGGCGAAGGCAGCGTGCAGAGAATCCGCGGTACTCGCGAGGCTGGACGGCAGTGGAGCGACGGACTGCGTAATCTGGAGGGCGATATCCGCATCCGTCGGTGAAATCACCTGTACGCGCGCCGATCCCGGGCCGGAGGTGATGCGCTGCGCGGTCCACGCAGTGGGTACCATGACACCGACCCTGCCCTCGACGAGCAACGTCATCGGCATGCCGTCGGCCCGCGGCGCCTCGTCATACATGACGGCGACCCCGCCGCACAGCACTGCCGTCGATAGAGCGCCGAGCAGCACCGCCAGGGCCTTGCGATCGCGGGCTTGGACGGGAGTGCCCGGCTGCGGTGACCGGTGTTCTTTCGCTGCGCGCAGTACCCAACCGTCGTCGGCGATTCTGACGGGCACGCCGATCGTCCGCATGCGGCTTGCGATCAGCGAGGCGAGGGCGTCGGCGCCGGGTACCGCCGACGGGGCGTCCACCAGAACCCCCGCGGGCGCAGCGACGGCCGCCGCTATCGCATCGGCGTCCGCGGCGGACTCCTGCCGCGGCACGACGGCGACGATCGCTTCCGCGACGGTCACCACCACGACATCCGCGGTGATCTCGACGATCGTCGTCTCAGCCGGAATCCCTTGCCGCAGCATCGCTATTCGCTCCACCACGACGACCTCAGCCGCCACCGTGTACGCGGCCCGCCGCACCGTGTCGATTCGCGTTGGCGACCACCATGCCGGACAGACGACGACTGCGGCGTCGACGCCTGCTCCAATGACTGCGCGCATCACGTCTTCCCACACGTCGCGTACCGGCACCGGGCGATCGTCGAGCAACGCCAGCTCGTCGTCCACGGAGTCGAGCGCAACCGAAACCCACTCCGGGCAAACATCGTTGGGCCCTCGAATCGTCGCAGGCCCAACCTCGATGAGGACTTCGATCATGGTGGATCTGTCCAGGCAACCTGGACCAGCTGATCCGCATCGCCCCGGGTGATCAACGTTCCCCGACCAGGCGGGAGCGCCGATGGTCTCACCGTTCCGAGCAGCACACCCTCTTCCGCACTTGCGCTCATCATCAACCCCATGCAGCCGAGCTCGCGCATCCTCGCCAGGACGGGATCGAACATCGCGCGCGCAGCACCCCCGGAGCGCCGGGCGACGACGACATGAAGCCCGAGATCTTTGGCGTGCGGCAAGAAATCGGCGAGCGGTGCCAGCGGGTTTCCCGTCGCACCCGCCACCAGGTCATAGTCATCGATTACCAGGTAGATGTCCGGCCCGGCCCACCAGGACCGCGTACGCAACTGCTGCTGGGTGACGTTGTCGCCGGGCATGCGCGCCGCGAGTCTGTCGATGATCGCCGGCAGCCGCGACGTCAGCGAAGCCGGCGACATCGCATAGCCGCTCAGATGTTCGGACTCGACCACGCCCAGCAGAGCCCTGCGAAAGTCGATGATCTCGAGTTGAACCTCGTCGGCGGTGCTGACGCGGATCAACTCACGACACAGCAGCCGCAAAGTCGCAGTCTTCCCACACGCAACTTCGCCGAGCACGAGCAGATGGGGCTGCTCTGCGAAATCAACATGGACGGGGCTCAATTCGCGTTCGCCGACACCGAGCAGCACACCGCCGTCCTCGAGTTCGTCACGCTGCACCCGAGTCGGCAGCAGTTGGACCATCGGTGCAGTGCTCGGTGCCCATCGGCCGCGCAGACGTTGGGTGTCGGCGGCGATCACCTCGGTAAGTCCGTTCACGGTCGGTGCGTCGTCCCACCGCGGCAATGCGACCGCGAATTCCCGGCCGCTCGGCGTGATGCCGCGACCGGCTGGTCGTCCGGAAAGGTCACGCGCACGCTTGCGATTCATCTCGGATTCGGCGGAGTCACCGAGACGCAGCTCGATGCGTGTCGCGATCTGATCCTTCAAGGCAGGCCGCAACTCGGCCCACCGCGACGCGGTGATGACGACGTGGACGCCGAACGAAAGGCCCTGAGCGGCAATCGCAGTGATCGTACCTTCGAGATGATCGAACTCCTGACGCAGCGTCGCCCAGCCGTCGATGACCAAGAACACGTCGCCGAACGGATCGTCGTCGGCCTTATGACCGCGATAGGCGGCCATTGAATCGACGGCCAGCCGACGGAACAGCGACTCCCGCGTCCGCATCACCGATGTCACCACCGCAACGGTGCGACGACACAGGTCGCCGTCCAGACGTCCGGCCATCGATCCCACGTGCGGCAGATCACGTAGTGACGACAAGGCCCCACCGCCGAAGTCGAGACAGTAGAACCCGACGTCCGCGGGGTCGTGGTGCTCCGCGAGCGCCAGCAGCATCGTTCGTAACGCCGTCGACTTTCCGGACCGCGGTGCACCCACGATTGCGACGTTGCCTGCCGCGCCGTCCAATTCGACGACGAACGGATCGCGACGCTGTTCGTAGGGGTTGTCCACCACGCCAATCGGCACCGTCAACCTGCGATGACCGGGCCCCGGCAACAACGCATCCAGGGTCGGCGACTGCGTCAGCGGCGGCAACCACACCTGATGCGCGGCCGCACCGCGGCCGGCCACCCGGTCCAGCATGGTGTCCAGTAGGGTTCGCGCCGACGGCGGCGGCTCGATATCGGCGCTTTCGCTGGGAGTATCGACGGTCGCGGCGGTGAACAGTCGAGCACGTGGTGGTGCCGCCGATGTGCGTTCGGTACGCGACTCGCGGCCAGGACCCGAGACGAAGGCGGTCTGGAACCGTACGAGATCTCCCGAGGCGGACTTGAGATAGGCCGATCCAGGCGTGCTGGGCAGGTGGTAGGCGTCGGGAACTCCGAGGACCGCTCGAGATTCACCGGCGGAGAACGTCTTCAGGCAAATCCGGTAGGACAGATGTGTCTCGAGGCCGCGCAGTCTGCCTTCGTCGAGCCGCTGGCTGGCGAGCAGTAGATGCATGCCCAGTGATCGACCCAGCCGTCCGATCGCCACGAATAGGTCGGCGAAGTCGGGATGCTGGCTGAGCAGTTCGGAGAATTCGTCGACCAAGATGAACAATGCGGGCAGCGGCGGCAGGTGGGCGCCATGGGATCGTGCACGCTGATATTCGGTGAGATTGGCGAATCGTCCGGCAGCCCGAAGTACCTCCTGACGCCGGTTCATCTCGCCCAAGAGCGCGTCGCTCATCCGGCTGACGAGGTGCGCTTCACCCGCCAGGTTGGTGATCACGGCACCCACGTGCCTGGCGCGCTCCATGCCGATAAACGTCGCCCCGCCCTTGAAGTCCACGAGGATGAGGTTGAGCGCATCCGGCGGGTGAGCCGCGATCATCCCGAGTGCCAACGTGCGCAGCAGTTCAGACTTACCAGAGCCCGTTGCGCCCACACACAATCCGTGCGGCCCCATGCCATTTCGCGCTGCCTCGTTGATGTCGAGAAGCACTCGGGTTCCGTTGTCCGCGACGCCGATCGGAACCGGCACGATGCGTCCGTCACCGGTTGCCTGCCAGAGCTTCTCGGGATCGATTTCTCCGATACCCATCAGTTTCATCCAGTCGATCCCGCGCCTCTCGGCATCGGATGTCGTTGCAGTGATCAGCCGATACCGGGCGAGACGACGAGCGCACGCTGTCGCCTGTGCCACCGTCAACAGATCAGGTCTCGCATGCACCTCTTCGTCACCCTGCCCATGGACGACCAGGGCTTCCTCGGTGATGCGCAACTGGAGCCGCTCTCCATTCGCGACGACATCTCGTGATGTTTCGATCCGAAGCTCAACCGCTTCTGCGTGATCCAGGATTCTCACGATGTCGCGCGAGGGTGTATCAGCGTGCGAGTGCCGCTGGTGTGGAAGCCATTTCAGCCAATCCCATTCGCCGCACGGATCAGCGGCAACGGCAATGTCGTCCGGGCCGTGAAAGACCGCGAGCTGACATACGAGGGCTCTGAGGAATGCTCGTGCGACCCGTACGTCACCGTCAAGTGTGATCGCCGAAAACCTGCGCAGCGCCAACGTGATCGGTACATCGGCGACGACTGACCGGCAACGAATCAGCCGCCGTACCGCATTCACCGTGACCGGATCCTGCTCGTCGGTGCCGTCGAGTTCCGGCTCGGTCAACGCGGTGGACAGGGGTTGCTCACCGATCCCCACCCTGATGACGCAATGATCCGGGTCATTCGGTGTTCGCTCCCACATCCGTCTGCTACCCGCCAGGGTCCACAGCGCCGCCGGTTCAGGGTGGCGCCACCGCAGTGACTCGCGTTGTGCATCGGCAGTGCCTTGGGCCTCACGGTCGACAGAGTCGAGGTAATCGAGGTACTTCTGCCGACCACGGTTGATCTCAGCGGTGGTGTTGGTTCCCCTGGCGCCGTAGACCAGCGACCCGAGCACCGACGTCAGCATCATCACTGGGAAGAACATGTACATCGGGTTGCGCATCGACTGCCCACCCGACGTGAGATAGACCGCCATCATCCCGACGGCCGCGACGAGCATGGCCAGCGGCAGTAAGCGGGCGAGCGGGTTCAGCGGCTTCGGCGCCGGAATCCGCGGTGGAGCTTCGACGAGGACGGCGCCGGCAGGCAATAGCGGCGGCGACACGCGTGGCTGACGTACGAATTCCATCGAAGAATGGACGTCGTCGCGGTGATTCCGGTTCCATCCCCAGCCAATCAAACTGGCGCGATTGCGTTCCCGCTAAAGAGGTTACGGTTGACACGGCAGGGTGAAGGGGGACTTGATGCCAGATTCGCTGTGTCGGCTGACCGTGGCGTCCTGCACCGATGACGCACATCGCGCGGTCGATCTGGAGCTTCCGGCTGATGTGGCCGTCGGTCAGCTCATGCCGCAGATCGTCGATCTTGTTCACCGCGACAGGACGCCGACACCGGGCCTCGACTGGGTGTTGTCGAGACTGGGTGAGCCTCCTATGGCCGAGTCAGAATCGCTGAACAGCAATGATATTCGCGACGGTGATCTGCTGATACTGACGACTACCGAGCCCGCGCCTGCCGAATGGTCCTCGTGTGACCCCTCCCACGCCGTGGCGGCGGACCGAACTACCGCGCCCCGAATGCTGCCCGCCATCGCCTGCGTGCTGCTCGGCGGCTGTGGTGCGGCCCTGTTGACGTGGCCAGCAGCGAGCGTTTCGATGAGTAGCCGCATCGTCGTCGGTGCGTGTCTGGCGGTCGCCGCCGGGGTCGGTGCTGTTGTCGTTCGGCGGCTACGCGGCGACCCCCTGATATGTGCGACGCTGAGTCTGATCGCGGTGCTATACGCGGGGGCTACCGGATTTCTGACGGTGCGGACGGGCACGGCGGTGGCCGGCCTCCTGCTGGCATCCGCGGCTATTTTCGCTGCAGGCATTCTCCTGCTGCGTGTGACGGACTGCGGCAGAACACTTTTGACGGCGACGACCACACTGGCCGTGCTGGTGTCGGCCACTGCGGCCGCCGCCGTGTCGTGGGGTCTGCAGCTGAGCGCGGGTGGCGCGACGCTCGTCGGTCTGTCCCTCGCCACGCTGGGTTTCACGCCCAGGCTGGCGATGGCTTTCACCGGTATCACACCGGACGCCACACCCAACGTCAGGCGTTGTCACCAAACCTTGACTGGACTGGTGGCGGGTTCGTCGGCGGGCGGCGCGCTCGGCGCGATAGCGGTTGCCGTCGGGGAGGTCCGTGATGCGGGTTCGACGCTCCGCGGGACGTCCTTCATCGCGATGGTCGCATTGGTGCTCCTGCTGCGCGTGCGCACCCACGTCGATGCGACCCGCCGCGCGAGCCTCGCAGGCGCGGGAGTGCTCTGTCTCCTCGCGGGTTTCGCTGCGGCTGCGGTCGCTGTACCGGCCCACGCGCATGTGATCAGTGTGGTTGCCGCGACCATGGGTGCCGCCGCACTGGGCGGCATCGTCGGGCCGACGGTGAGTCCGACCGTGCGGCGCACCGTCGAGGTCATCGAGTGCGTCGCGCTCGCTGCGGTCATCCCCATGGCCTGCTGGGTCGGGGGGATCTACGGCTGGGCGCGGGGAGTGAACCTCCTATGACGGCGGTCGCACGACTGGTCGCCGCCGGCGCCCTTGCGGTCTGGCCGCTGTGGACCGCGCCGGTCTCCGCCGCGGTGACACCACCGGCCGTCGATATGTCGATACTGCCCAAGCCGGGATCTCCCGCACCTCCGCAACTCACCGAACAACAGGGGCAGTGTGCCGGTGGCACCATTCGCATCGAGAGACCGGCCGACGGACCGCTGAGAACTCTCCGCTTACCGGATGTCTGGCCACTCACGCGTGGCGAGGGCCAGACCATCGCGGTCATCGACACCGGAGTATCGCGACACCGCCTGCTCCCCCACCTCGTCCCCGGCGGCGACTACGTGTCATCCGGTGACGGCACGGCGGACTGCGACGGCCACGGCACGATCGTCGCCGGCATAATCGGCGCCTCGCCCGAGGCCGACGGCGCATTCAGCGGCATCGCACCCGACGCCACGATCATCGGTATCCGTCAGTCCAGCAACAAGTTCCGGGCAGCTGACGATCCGTCCAGCCTCGGATTCGGCGATGTCGACACCCTCGCGATGGCCGTACGTACCGCGGCCGACATGGGTGCCACGGTGATCAACCTGTCGACCGTCGCCTGCCTGTCCGCCGATGACGTCCTGGATGACCGCGCCCTGGGGGCAGCGCTGGCTTACGCCGTCGACGTCAAGAACGCGGTGGTGGTGGCCGCCGCCGGGAACGTGGGGTCGGCCGGCCAGTGCCCCGAACAGAACCCGACGACCGATCCCCTTAAGCCAGGCAGCCCCGACTGGTCCAACGTGAAAACGGTGGTGACTCCGGGCTGGTATGACGATTATGTGCTCACGGTGGGCTCGGTGGGCCGCGACGGCAACCCTTCTTCGTTCAGCCTGGCAGGACCGTGGGTCGACGTCGCCGCGATAGCCGAAGACGTCGTGTCACTGGACCCCGACGGCGAGGGGTTGATCGACAGGCTCACCACAAGCGGTGATGAGTCACCGATCTCTGGCACGAGTTACGCCGCACCGGTCGTGAGCGGAATCGTCGCGCTGGTGCGGTCACGGTCACCCGAACTGACTGCGCGACAGGTCATGCACCGCATCGAAGACACTGCGCACCGGCCGACGGCGGGCTGGGATCCCATCGTCGGCCACGGGACCGTCGACGTGATGGCAGCCGTGAGCGCAGGCCCGACTTCCGCAACGGCACGACGCTCGAACGCATCGCAATCGACGGCGATTCCCCCGTCCGGGCCCCCTGAACAGTCCGCAGACTTCGCAATGCGTGCCGCTGCAATTTGTGTCATCGCGTCAATCGCCATCGTGGCGATGGCGGCGGCGGCGACTCGGCTACGCCGACGGACCGAGGCTGTCCCGCCCGACTGATGCAGCTTCGATGCTGAGTTCGGGGCCGCGCGGCAGTTGAGCAAGCAACGCCCATGGTGCGGGCACCGGGTCGGTCAGCCCCAGGCGGGTGGCCGCATCCGTGTCACGTACGCCGAACAGCACTCCGGAGTCGTTGACGAAGAACAGCGCTCCGGTCGTCGCGCTGTCACCGGACACACTTGCGGCACGCACGAATGCGCTTCGTCCGGGCGGCATCGAGAAGCGGTCGACGCGTGGGCCAGCGTCGTCGCCCTGCGCCAGCTGCACGCCTGCATCGTCGTCGGACGGTAGCGAGTCACCCGCGAGTACCGCTCCCGATTGCGCACAGAGCACCGGACTCTCGTCAGCGCCCCCGTGGTCGGGGAAGGTGGTGACCGGAAGATCGTCGACGATTGGCGCCCGGCCGATGAGATCCGGTGCCACGGTGGCGATATCACGTCGACCCGTATACGTGAATCGGATGAGATCTGCCGCTACCTCGCCGACTCGTTGGACACCGGCCGCGAGCGCGACGTAATACTCCGTGGATCCGGCACGGGTCATTCGCACCACGGTGCCCACCGGCACACCGGGGAGCACAGACGGTGAGGCGCCATTCCGAGCTATGGCAGGGGCGGTGATCTCGGGCACCTCCGGTAGGACGTCGAGCAGTGCACGCGAAACCTGCCGGGGCACAATGCGGTCGAGCCTCAGCGCGCGGACGGTCGCGGGGTTCCGCAGGTCCACCCGGGCCCGGCGCCCGTCGTACAGCAGGTAGGTTGTCGCCGCGCTCTCACCTCGCGGGGTGACGAGCGCACTCTTCCCCGAATCCAGTTGAGCGGGTGGGCGGCCCACCATCACGGTGGTTCGCGCGTCGGCATCTTCGCAGACCGACCAGGCCGACTCAGTGTCGTCGAGTGGTGCGCCGATCATGTCCGGGGCTCCGGGAATGCCAACCAGGGGCCCGCGCCTGGCGCGGTTGAGCGCAGAGATGCTGACGAGTTCGGGTTTGCCGGCCACACCGGTGATCAGCCGTGCGGAGGCGAGATTGAAGGTGGGGTGCATGGTGTCGCCGATGCGCACATACAGCGCGCCGGATTCGCGGGCCATGACGACGGCGGCGTCGCCGACATTTCCCCTTGGCTGCAGGAATGCGAGGATCACACACCCCGCGACCGCGATCGCTGCCAGCACACAACCGGCAGCCAGTGAAAGCGACTGTGCGCGTAGCGGATCGTCGAGCATGCGAACGTCGCTGCGTACGAGCGCATGCGCCATCCGCCGCATCAAGAAACGGTACCCGCTGACCTGAAGCCTGTTCGTCGATTGCCCAGCCATCTCCTCTCCCGCAGTCAGCCTAATGGCCGGTGATGGGCGGCTATGTCACCGATTTAGCGCCAGCGGGCCCACACGTACGGTACTAACGCGCGCAGGAAGTCAAGGTCCGGACCCGGTTGGGCGTCGGCGAATGCCTCTTCGAAGTAGTCCTCGGCGACCGAGAGAATTCCCTCGGCGTACTGGCTCGTGAACTGAATGCTGCCGTAGGCGTCCATCAGGTCGCGGACAGTGTGCACCAGTTCTGACGACCGTTCCTCGCGGCTGCGTCCCACGTAGTCCCGCACCAGATCGCCGTCGCGGCCTTCGGCGTTGGCTAGCAGATGCACAAGAGGCAGAGTGCGTTTGCCCTCGTAGAGATCGCCGAGAATCTCCTTGCCGTACATGTTCTCGTCACCGACAAGGTTAAGCAGATCATCGCGGATCTGGAACGCGGCGCCGAAGTGAAACCCGAAGCGCACCAACGGCGCCAGCTCGGCCGTGCCGCTCGATCCGATGATCGCGCCTACCCGCAACGGGTGAATCGTTGTGTACCAGCACGTCTTGTGCATGATCAGTTCGAGGTAGTCCTCGGGCTTCAGCTGCTGGACATTGTCAAGCTGCCAACCCACCTCGGTCGCCTGTCCCTCCAGGGTGCGCATCGCCATCGTGTCGAACTCGGCCCAGATCACGTCGCCGAGGTCGCGATCGAACCGGCGAGTGGCCCGACGCAGCACCTGGCCCGCCACCACCGCCAGGCCGTCGCCCGCGTTTATCGCCGCCGCCAACCCGTACGTCGACGCCAGCGTCGGCCTACCGCGGCGCATCTCGCTGCCGTCCGCGACATCGTCGTGCACCAGAAAGGCATTGTGCAGCAGCTCTATTGCGACGGCGACGCCGAGAAGGTCTTGGGCCTCGGCGCCGAAGGCGCGCCCAGCGGATATGCACAGTGCGGGACGTAGCGCCTTGCCAGGCCGTGAGGGATACTCCCGCATCGGCCCATACAGCCAACGCACCGGCTCACCGTCGGGCATCGCGTCGAGCATGGAGCGGCGCACCAACCTGCCCACTTCGCGTAACCGATCCTCGACCGAATTGGTGAGCTCGGCCGGATCGGTCGTACTCGTCATGACGATCGCGGTGCGATGTGTAGCGATACCGGCAGCCAGACGTCGTCGTGGCCTTCGGCGAGCATGGTGCCTCGATACCAGCCCGGCGAATAATGCTCCGCTACATCGACTTCTACTGTGATGCCCCGGCTGCTGCGGGCCGGCATCGGAACAACGTCGGGCTCGAATCGGATGGCCGACGATTCGATCAGCGCGCCGTCGTGCGCCAGCAGATCGCTGCAGCGCAGCCGCACCTTGCCCATGTCCTGCGGGCCACGGTTATGAAGCCAGATCTCAGTGACCGCCGGTCCGGGCACGCTCGCCTCCAACTCGGCCTGGCCACTCGATGCGGAGTTGACCAGGTCGAGCGCGGCTTCGGCTGGGGCCGCGTTGTTGTTCCCGAGCACCGACTGGCCCAGCTGGCTCACCACGCCCTGCAGCGACGTGAGGATCCGCCCCAAATCCGGATACGTCGCGGCGCTACCGTCCTCCTCTGTTCCGGACGAGGGCGCACCGACCGCGCCGAGACCCCTGTCGGTCATGCGGACGAACCGGCTCACGACATCGGTCGCGGCGCGGAACCCGCGCTCCTGAATTGCCCCCATGGCGCGAACATTGTTTGCAGGGTCAAATATTGAGGCCCACGGCAAATCCGCGATACTCGCGTCGTCGCTGTCCATAGCCCGACCGGACATCAAACTCTCCCCCGATTTGATCTTGTGGACGGCGTACCACTCGATATGCTAGGCGTCAAGGTCGGGGAAGGCGGGGGCATGTCAAAACTCCATGCTCAGGTGGCACTATTCGGCACGATCGATGAGGTGCTGCGCGACAGTGAAGACCTCGAAATCGTGGCAACCGTCGAAGAGTTCATGCCGGGATTCACAGGCTTCGGCAAGCGCGGCTGGTTCGGCGAGCTGGCGGCGTTTTTGGCGAAACCAGAACTCGCTCCGCGAAACCCGCCGAGCGATACCGGTCCCCGCACCGCCGACAAGATGTTCCCTTCGCTACCCAAGGCGGTCAGAGAACTCGAGGTTCCGTCTGAGCCGGAGCCGAGTGGTGAGCCGTCGAGCGGCGAGCCGGGATCCGACGAGCAGACACCGACAGATGTCCTGCGGATGCTGTATGCGTCGACAATTCTGTGCAAGCTGCACGATTTGGTGGTGGCACGCGGCGGCGCGCCACCACCTCCAGGCCTCAACTTCGCGGATAGCGGCGACCCGCTGACCCAGCTCCTCGATAAGCGAATCGCCGCGCTGCCAACGGGCAGCGAGGCGATCCCCCACATGGACCCGGTCCTTGCCGAAAAGGATCCCATCGGGGCCGTTCGCCAATACCTGGTTAACTCAAAGAATCTCGCCGAATTCCATTCGCGCATTGGAGTTCTCGCCACGGCTCGGGTCCTCGATGAGGCCGTCGCCGACGGGAAGCCGCTGTGTACCGGCGGCCTACGCAAGATCAACGGGCAGTACTGCTCGGTGCTGACCACCGACTACAAGCGGACCGACCTGACCGTCGACGACATCAAGAGGGTCATAGAGCCCCACAACTGGCCGAAGCTGTGCCCATCCTTCTTCAGAGAGATCAACGATCAGAACCCGAAGGAAGTCCGCGGCTGGACCCGTGTCCTCGAGGTCGTGAGTGGCGATCCGAATCTGTGGGAATTGCGCACTGCATTGCGCTACTGGAAGGGCGAGACCACGCCCAGTGGCGGGTTCTACATCAACTACGACCTCGACAAGACCAGGACCAATGACGGCATGCTGGTCCAGGTCGATGCCGGTTACTTGTTGATCACCCCGCTGCCACCCGACAGCCCTAAACCCGGCGTCCGGATCCGGACGTCCAAACAGGTACGCATCCGCGGGATGAGTTCGACGGCGTCGGCCGTACTCGCGTGTTTCATGGGTTGGGGGGATATCTCGAGCCGCATGCTGACCGACCGCGCGAAGCCGCCCTTCGGCGGCGCGGTCGAATTCGGAAAGCTCTCGCGCGACCCCGGCGCGCTGAAGGGCGACCCCGCCGAGACTCCGTCGATTGGAGACAACCCGACGGACGACCAACTCGATGAGGCAGCACAGCAAACGCAGCTCCCGAAGGGCTGGCGCGGCGCGCTGATCAGCGGTTTCCAGAAGGAGTTCACGAAGTTCAGCAGCGTGGCGACCGTCGGTGCCAGCGATTTCTACAAGCGCTACAGCGACGGAATGACACAGGGCGACGTCAAGGCGTTCGGCGCTCGGCTCGGTGAGGACCTCACGAACTACGCCGCGGGATTGCTGAACGCCGCAACAAATGCGACCACCCCGCCAGATCCAGCCAAGGCTGACCCTGACCCATCCGACAAGGACGGCGGAGTCTGAATATGCCCGAATACGAAAAGCCCGAGGAAGTACCCGAAAAGCACCGTCTGCTCGCCAAAGCCGCGGATATCGCGACGACCGTTGTGAACGAATCGGCGACTGCGATGACGGCGGAGTCGAAGAGGATCGACGCCGGGAACTACGATCTGTCGGACATGGTTGCGACGATCACCAAGGTCGTCAACGCCGGCCTCGCCGGCGCCACCAGCCTCGCTCGGATCCCGCTCGAGGAGAAGTGGCCGGAACGGCATCTGGTGATGGGCGATTACATCTCAACTGTGTTGCGTGGCATGGTGACTCAAGCAGGCGTCGTCGCTCAGGACGCTGCCCAGGACATCGAGAACAAACAATTTGCCACGAAAGAGTGGCTGCAGTCGATGACCCGGCTGATCGACATCGCCGTCGCGGGCGGCATGGACATCGCCGAGACGTTGGGCGCCGGCCCGGCGCAGTTCCAGCCTCAGCCCATCGCCACGCCGTTCTACACCGTGGACCCCGGCGATGAGCCGCGGGAGCTCAGCTGGAAGACGCGGCCGACGCGGGATGGAGCGAAGGACTATATCGATGACACCAAGCTGCAGTTCGAACCCAAGATCCTGCTGCCGGGCGCCATACAGTTCCGGGTTCTCGTCGTTGCTGGCGACCTACTGAGTGGTGTGTACAAGGGAGAGGTGAAGATCGGGACAGAGGGCAAGACTACGCCCACCCAGATCGATACCATTCCCATCCAGATCGAATTGTGAGGCGCGAGCGGGTCGCGATCCTCGGCGGCGGTATGGCCGGTTTGAGCGCTGCCTGGCGGCTCAGTGAGCCCGGTTGGCAAGACCGCTATGAAGCCATCACGGTATACCAGCGCGGCTGGCGATTGGGCGGCAAAGGTGCGTCCAGCCGCGGCGAGAACGGCCGCATCGAAGAGCACGGGCTCCATGTGTGGATCGGCTCCTACGAAAACGCCTTCACTCTGATCCGCGAGTGCTACGCAGAACTCGACCGTGCCAATACGGACCCGCTGGTGCCGATCCAGACCTGGGACCAGGCGTTCACTCCCGCCAACGACGTTGGTGCGATGGACCGCTGGGATGGCAAGTGGCAGCTCTGGCTCGGCCGGTTCACGGGTAACAACGAATTGCCCGGTGAGCCCGACGCCCCCACCGGGGATCTGTCCGTGGTGCGCTTCCTGCAACGTGCCCTGCAGGTCATCACCGACTTCTCGAACTCGTTGCGGGCAATGGCCGGAACCGGTCTGACCCTTTCGGCGTCGGCCGAACCTCCACCGTCGCCGAAGCGCTCCCTGGACACCGTGCAGCGCGCCGTGATAGCTGCGCTGGCAGCTCTCGCTGACCCCCGGCCGACGAATGACGAACAGCTGCTACCCCTTTCGCGTGCGTTGGAGGCAATTCGCGGCACCCTCGACTACGAGCGCAGATCTGACCACCGGCTGGGATGGACACTACTGTCACTCGTCACCGCGACCGTGCACGGCGTGATGGCCGACGGCATCGTCACCGATCCACGCGGCTTCCGCGCCGTCAACGACGAAGACTACGCAGAGTGGGTGATCCGCCACGGCGCGCACCCCGACGTGCTCGAATTTCCAGTGCTGCGTGCGATGTACAACATGGTGTTCGGCTACGAGAAAGGGCATCTGGAACGCCCGAAAGTCTGTGCTGGCGTGGGCATGCTGCTGGTCGGCATGATGCTTTTCACGTATAAGGGCGCGATCTTCTGGAAGATGAACGCCGGGATGGGCGATATCATCATGGCGCCCCTTTACGAGGCGTTGCGCAGACGTGGCGTGGATTTCGAGTTCTTCCACCGCGTCGACGCGCTGCATCTCGATCCGAAACGGCAACACATCGACGCGATCACGATGGGCAGGCAAGTGCGCCTCGCCGACGGGGTCGACCACTATGAGCCGTTGGCGCGGGTGCATGAGCTTCCCGTTTTTCCGAACAGGCCTCTGGCGCAACAGATTCACATCAAGGACGCCATGGAGGGCCTGGAATCGCATTTCGGCAGTCGCGACGATGCGGAGAGGCGGGTGCTGTGCCGGGGCGTCGACTTCGACCGAGTGATACTCGCTGTTTCGCTGGGCATAATCCCGATTGTCGCGAAGGAGCTGATCGACGACCGGCCAGAGTGGCGAGAAATGACCGAGCACGTAAAAACGATCGGCTCTCTGGGATTACAGGTCTGGCTGCGCGCCGACGCCAAGGAGTTGGGTATCGCGGCGCCCGCCATCACCACGAGCGGCTATATCCCTCCGATCGACACATTCGCCTCGATGCCGCAGACTTTGTGGGCCGAAGATTGGCCCGAGCACGACCGTCCGCAAACGGTTGCCTACTTCTGCGGCGCGCTCGACGTCGACTGGCCCGCGGCCAACGAGGCCGAGTATCTCGAACGGTGTCATCACATCGCCAAGACGGAGTCATTGAACTTCCTCGACAACCTCGTCGGGGTGCATCTGCCCGGAGCGGTCACCGAAGAGGGGTTTGCCTGGCACCTGGTGGCGGGCGCGAACGGTCAGCGCGGCGGCGCAGCGCTGGATACCCAACACCTCAGCGTGAACGTCGACCCGTCCGACCGTTATGTCCTGTCAGTTCCGGGCTCTGATAAGTACCGGCTGCGCCCCGACGAAGGTGGCTACGACAATCTAGTGCTGGCCGGCGACTGGACCGATACCGGCCTCAACTCAGGCTGTATCGAAGCGGCCGTACTCTCGGGGCTACAGGCAGCGAACGCTGTTCTGGGACACGGCCGATACCACCGCATTCGCGGCGTGTACCTGCCCTAGTGCGGCCGCAGCGGCAAGAATTCACCACGCGCACCCGTGCGCTGTACCGCCTCTCGATATCGGGCTGCGGCGGTGGTTCTGTCGCCTGTCGCGGCGTCCAGGATCATTCGACAGAACGCCACCGCCACGTGGAACGCCGACATAGACAATCGGCGAATCTGGAGTTCGAATGCTTGCACCAACGCGTGGGCCTCCGCGATGTCTTCGGAGCGGCCACGGTCTATCAGGAGTTGGACGAACGCCGTCGACGTCACAGCGATGAACGTCACGTCCATTTGGGCGATCTGGCGGTGCAGAACGACACGCAGGCTTTCGATGGCAGAATCCGTGTCACCCGTGCGGGCAATCTCGAGAGCCAGGTCGGATTCGATGGGCCCCTGCGCAACCGTGAGGATCCGGTGCTTAACGATGATGCTCAGAGCCCGTTGAAGGCACTCGACGGCTGAGGACGCAGATCGACGATCAGCACGCAAAAGAATTGTGCCGTAAGCCCATAGGGCGGCGGCGAGTGCGAGATTATCTCCGAGCGCCTCAGCCCGGACCAGAGCCTGTCGCGCATCCTCCAGCGTGCTCGCCATTGCAGGCTCGAGGCCGATCGCTGCCAGCCCACACTTCATGGTCATCACCGTCGCGTAGGTGACCGGATCGAGTTCGCGTGCCTGCGCGATGCCGAGTTGCATAGCGCGCTGACCCTTTTCAGGGTTCCCACCGACCAGCCAGCTGACGCCGCACGCCGCGTTCGCTCTGGCGACCGAGCTGTTCACCTCGTCACCGGCCAACTCGCGGATCCACTGACCGACCTGCAGCACCCCTTCCGCATCGACCGTCAGGAACTTTGTCCACAGGACCGCAAACAACAGGTCGACTTTGAGCATCGCGTCGGCGTCGATATTTGCGACCATCTCCACCACGCCGTTCGCCATATTCGCGGCTTCAGCGAACCGGCCTTCGTTCTCACAGAGCGTGATCATCCGGCCCGCGGTAGCGACCGCGAGCGAGAGTGTGTCGCCAGATTGCGTTGCCAACCAGCGCAATTCCTCGTAGGAGGTGTCGGCATCAGGATCCTGGCCGACCAGCCAATCCGTCCAGGCCAGCATCTTGCGGGGTTCGATGCGCATGTCGATGATCTTCGGATGTTCGGCAGGAAGTCGGTCGGCAATTTCCCGAGCCTGCTGCCAACTCGAGCGGGCCGCGACCATGTCGCGCTTCTCCAGCCATTCCGCGGCCCGCATGTGCCAGCGGTAGGCGTCTGCGTGATCACCTGCGGCCTCGAGATGTGTTCCGATCAGGGCCGCGTTCTCCTCGACACCCACCGGTCGCAGCTCCTGTAAGGCGCTGGCGAGCCGACGATGAGCGCTCGCGCGGGTGGCGGTCAGCTGAGACTCATAGGCGACCTTGCGGATCAGCGCGTGTCGGAAGCAGTAGCGGTCGCGCGGCACGAACTCTATCTGGTCGATCAGCTCGACGGACACCAGGTCGGCGAGATCCGTACGGTCCGCATCAGGCATGAGTGCCTGCATGACGTCAAGATCGAAGTTCGAACCGATGACAGCCGCCGCATTGAGAACGGATTTGGCATGGGGCGGAAGCCGATCGATACGGGCAGCGACAACGCTGTGAACCGTTGGAGGCAGGGCGGTCTGGTCGATCTCGCCCTCTCGACGATAGCTACCGCGGCTGCCAACCAGCACGCCGCGGTCAACCAAATCACGGACCATCTCCTCTACGAAGAAGGCGTTGCCCGCCGCGGAGCCCACGATGCGTTCGGCGATCCCCTTCACCGTTGAATCAGTGCCGATGAGCGCTGTCGCGATGGCAGTGGTGGCCTCGTCGCTCAACGCATCCAAGGTGACCGTGGCCTCGGCGGTGCCGCGTAACGGGCCGCGGTATTCAGGCCGGTAGGTGGTGACCAGAGCGGATCCCAGCGCGGCCAATGTCTCAGCGAACTCCGCGACCGTCGCCTCGCTGGCTGTGTCGATCCAATGTACATCCTCGAGAATGAATACTGTTGGACACAAACGTAATTCGGTAGCCTTCGCCATGGCGGCAACTAGACGGTGGCGCCTCGCATCGAGGGTGAGCGCCACCGCCGGGCCATCGGGGTCGGCGATGCCGAGCAGATCGAACAGGATCTGCGCGGTATCGGCGTCCTTCGCCAGCGACTCCGGCAGACGCGACATGACCTGGCCGCGGGCCGCGATCTTGTCGAGCCGATCAACGCCAAACATCGCGCGCAGCATGCGCGATAGGGCACGCAGCGGCACCTGGGTGGTATGCGCGTCGCACCTCGCCACCACGATGTCGGCTCCCCCGTTCTCCAGCCGGACCGCGAATTCACGGACGAGCCTGCTCTTGCCGATGCCGGGCTGACCGACGACACCGATTGGTGACGCACTGTGCGAGTCGAACAACCCCACAAGCTCGGCCAGCTCGGCGTCACGGCCGAACATCGGTCCTTCGTCACGCCCGATCACCAACTCCTGCACGGGAACAGATAGCAGCCGGCGAGCGGGCATTGGCGTGGTTTCACCTTTGATGGCCACCGACTCCGTGGGCCCCAGCTCGGCGACGCCCTCGACCAACCGCGCCGTCGACGCGGAACACAGCACGCCGCCGGGCGACGCTGCCGACTCCATTCGTTGCGCCATACCGACGGGATGTCCGACGGCGGTGTAACGACCCGGCCCTAGGCCGATTTCGCCCGCGACGACCTCACCGGAGTTCAGCCCCACTCTCATTTGAAGTTCGATGTTGTCGCGGCGGCGTACCTCGAATGCCATCCGCTTGGCGGCGCCTTGAATTTCCAGCGCAGCAATACATGCGCGTTTGGCATGGTCCTCCAGTGCCACTGGTGCGCCAAACAGAGCCATCAGTCCGTCGCCGGTGAACTTGTCAACAGTGCCCTGGTAGCGCTGAACGACAGCGGCAGATGTATTGAACAGCTCGTTCATAATTTCCTGCAGCCGCTCGGGATCGAGCGCGGCTGCAAGTTTCATCGAGCCGACCACGTCACTGAACAAGACGGTCACCTGCTTGCGCTCGCCGGGAGTGGCCGTCGCGACGACCGACGCTCCGCAGGCATCGCAGAACCGCGCTGCGGCCCGCAACTCATTTCCGCACGCCGAGCATCTCCGGACTGACTGACGCCCGGAATCGTCGCGCCGACTCTCGCCCACCGAAGTCCACCCCTTCTAGGGGAGGATTATGCAAGCTGGCTATTCATTTCCGCTCGTCAATTCTCTTTCGCGCGGCGCTCCCGATAGGCCGCAACGTGTTGACGGTTGCCGCAGTTGCCGGTGTCGCAGAACTTCCCTGAGCGATTTCGCGAAAGGTCCACCAGCACCGCGTCGCAATCGGACGCCGCGCAGATCTTGAGCCGGCGCAGTTCTCCAATACGAATGAGGTCGGCCAGCGCCATGGCCATCTCGGCACCCATCCGCTGCCAGAGCGGATCGTGAACGGACGCGAGGTGCAGATGCCACTCCGGCATCTCCGGATGGCGGGTCAGCCACGGCGCCGCCTCGGTGTCACTCAGCAGGGCATTCACCTGACCTACGGCTCGTTCCTCGTCGTCGGCGACCGCCCAGATCTTGCCGAGCCGTTCGCGTAGGCCATGCACCGAATCGAGTTCTGCGTCGTCGCGGTCGCGCCTACCGGTCCAGCCGAAACCGTCGAGGTAGACATCGAGCTCGGCAAGGCTCCCAAGCTGCTCGCCATCGATCCGATCGCTGTTGATCAGCACACATGCCGCGCGCAGTGTGAGCTCGGTGTCATGACTGAAAAGCATTTGACTCATGACCCCCTTCCCGGCTAGCGTCATGACCAAAGTTGATTTTACTCATTACATGTCGGAGGTGCACCCCGTGACCGCGAATCAGGCCCGCGCGTCGGTCGACAACTTTCGGCTCGGCCTGTTGTTCGCCGTCGGGTCCGCACTCGCATTCGGGTCGTCCGGACCTTTCGCCAAGGCACTCATGGAAGCCGGCTGGAGCCCGACGGCAGCTGTCGTCGCCCGCCTTGCGGGCGGCGCCCTGGTGATGGCGGTCTTCGCGTCGTTCGTGCGCCCCGGCTGGGTCCGCGAGGCGCTGGGCCACGCAAGAACCGTCGTGCTCTACGGCGCGATCCCGATCGCGGGGGCGCAGCTGTTCTACTACAACGCGGTCGCGCACCTATCGGTCGGCGTCGCGCTGCTGTTGGAGTACACCGCGCCGATCCTCGTCGTCACCTGGGTCTGGATGACCACGCGTCGCAGGCCGACCAACCTCACGCTCGCCGGTGTCGCCTTGGCGGTGGCCGGAATCATGTTGGTGCTCGGGATTTTTGATGCCGGCGGCTTCAGCGGCGCCCGCATCAACCTGATCGGTGTCGGCTGGGGGCTGGCCGCCGCGGTGTGCGCCGCGTGCTACTTCGTGATGTCGGCCAACGCGAGCAACGGTTCCGCGGACAGCGACGGCGTCAACCCCATCACCCTGGCCGCAGCCGGTCTGGTGGTCGGTGCCGCCGCGGTCACGCTGCTGGGCGTCGTCGGCATCATGCCCCTGACGTTCACGACCAACGACACCGTCATCGCCGGATGGACCACCTCGTGGGTGGTGCCCGTTGTCGCGCTGGGAGTCGTGGCCACCGCGATCGCATACACGCTCGGCATCGTGGGCATCTCGATGCTGCGCCCGCGATTCGCCTCACTGGTCGGCCTGTCCGAGGTGATGTTCGCCGTGCTGGCCGCCTGGATTCTTCTCGGCGAAGCGATGACGACGATTCAGGCCGTCGGCGGAGCCATCGTCCTGATGGGCCTGGCGCTCGCTCGTCAAGGTGACCGCGGCGAGGAGTCGGCCGACGTGACGCTGCCCGACGCCGTTCCGTCAGCGCCCGTCGCAGGTCGTTGACCTCGATAATTGACGCGACCGTCGATCCCAAAGGGTTGGCTGCCAACGCCTCCGGTGTGGAAAAATAGCCGGCGTGAATTTGCTCCGCATGTCGTCACGACTGGCCGCGGCCGCTGCCACCGTTGTCTGTGCCGCCTCGACGCTCGCCCTCGCTCCGTCGGCGCAGGCCCAGCCCGGCCATCAGCCCGGAGTACCCGGACCGGGACCGGCGCCAGGGCCGATCGCGGCCAACGCCCCCGGTCCCGTCGCCAGTCAGTCATCGGCATGCCCCGACATCGAGGTCATCTTCGCGCGCGGAACCGACGACACACCGGGTCTCGGAACGCCCGGCTCGGCATTCGTCAGTGCGCTGCGCCCGCTCGTCGGCGGTCAAACCGTCAGCTCCTACGCGGTCAACTATCCGGCGTCGTACGACTTCCTGGCCGCAGCCGATGGCGCCCGTGACGCGGAGAGCCGCATCGCCATGATGTCGCAGCAGTGCCCATCGACGAAGCTCGTGCTCGGCGGATACTCGCAGGGCGCCGCCGTGATGGACATGCTGGCCGGTGTCCCGCCGCTGGGCAACAAGATCGGCGACATCGGTTCGGCGGCCCCGCTGCCCGCAAGCCTGCAATCCAACATCGCCGCGGTAGCCGTGTTCGGCAACCCCGCAACGAAATTCAGCAATCCGCTGACCAGCTCGGTTTTCGGTGGGAGGGCCATCGACCTCTGCAAGGACGGCGACCCGATCTGCTCGGGCGGCAGGAACCCGTTCGCACACAACGATTACGTGTCTGCCGGCCTGGTTCAGCAGGCCGCGAACTTCGTCGCGGGCCGGGTCTGACCGCAACAGCCGCTACCCTGTTGATCTTGTGACCCTCGATCGACTCCGCGGCGCGCTCATGGGCACCGCAGCCGCCGTTCTGACCGCCTCCGTCCTGCTCATCGCACCCGCCTTGTCCCCCACGCCGATTGGCGGCGCCGGGACCGCATCGGCTCAAGGTTGTCCCGACATCGAGGTCGTGTTTGCGCGCGGCACCAATGAGGACGCCGGCCTCGGCGCGGTGGGCGGCACCTTCGTCGACCAGTTACGGGGCAAGGTCGGCGGCAGGTCCGTCGGCGCGTACGCGGTCAGCTACCCCGCGACCTTCGACTTCCTCAAGGCGGCCGCCGGAGCCAACGACGCGAGCGCCCACATCCAGTACATGGTCAACACCTGCCCCAACACGCGACTGGTGCTGGGCGGGTATTCACAAGGCGCCGCGGTCATCGACGTCATCAGTGCCGTCCCCGTGCCGGGCGTCGGATTCGACAACCCGCTTCCGCCCGACGTGCCCGAGCACGTCGCAGCGATCGCCGTGTTCGGCAATCCGTCCGCCAAACTCGGTCTGCCGCTGACGGCCAGCCCGGTGTGGGGCGCCCGGTCCATCGATCTGTGCAATCCCGGAGATCCGATCTGCCAGACCAACGGTGAGGACGTCGCCGCGCACCGGGCCTACGCCGGCGGGCCGACCAATCAGGCGTCCGACTTCGTCGCGGGGCGCCTCTGAACTGGGCTTACACGGTAATTTACGGGTCCGTTGATCGGTTTCCACTAGGATTCGTGTGGTGATTCGCCGATACCTCGTCACCGGTCTCGTCGCCGCACTCGTTTTCAGCATCCTGCTCATCGCACCCCAGACCGTCACGCCGCTGATGCCGTCGGCGAATGCCCAATCGTGCCCGCCGGTCGAGGTGATCTTCGCCCGCGGTCGCCTCGAGTCGCCGGGGGTCGGCAGGCTAGGCAACGCGTTCGTCAGTGCATTGCGCTCCAAGTCGAACAAGAACATCAACGTCTACGCGGTGCAGTATCCCGCCGACAACGAGATCGATGTGGGCGCCAACGACATGAGCGGCCACATCCAATACATGATGAACACCTGCCCCGATACCCGGTTGGTGCTCGGCGGGTATTCGCTGGGCGCCGCGGTCACCGACGTGGTGCTTGCCCTGCCGTTCAGCTTCTTCGGTTTCGAGGCCCCGCTGCCTCCCGGCGCGGACAGGCACATCGCCGCAGTCGCGTTGTTCGGCAACGGAATCACCTGGGCCGGTCCGATCGGCAATTTCAACCCGATCTATCGCGACCGGACCATCGACCTGTGCCACGGCGCCGACCCGATCTGTAACCCGGCCGATCCGAAAACGTGGGAAGACAACTGGCCCGCTCACCTCGCCGCCGCGTACATCGACGCGGGGATGGCCAATCAGGCGGCCGACTTCGTCGCTGGTCGTATCTAGTCGATCACTCGCAGCTCGCGGGTGACCTTCGTGCGGGCCTCGAGCTCGTCGTCGGGCGGATAGTCGACCCCCTCGAGCGTCAGACCCTGCGGCGGCGCCGCCGCGAAATCACTGGACCGGCTGGTGGACTCCAACAGCGTCGCGCACCAGCCAGGTTCGCGGCGGTGTTCACCGACGGCCAACAACGCGCCGACCACCGACCGCACCATCGCCCAGCAGAACGCATCCGCGGTGACATGCGCGGTGACCCGGTCACCCTCGCGTATCCAATCCAGCCGCTGCAGATCACGGATCGTCGTCGCGCCCTCGCGGTGACGGCAGAATGCGGCGAAGTCGTGCAGCCCCACCAGATCCCGCGAGGCCGCAGCCATCGCGTCGACGTCCAGCGGCCTCGGCCACGGTGTGACGAAGCGCGCCTGCTGCGGTGCGACACCGTACGGGGCCGTCGACAAGCGATAGGCGTAGTGCCGGCGCAGCGCCGAGAACCGCGCATCGAAACCCGTTGCCGCGCGGTCGATGTCGAGCACGCGAACATCGGCAGGGAGGAACCGTGCGAGCCGCTGCACGAGGGGCAGGAACTCGCGTTGACCGGGACGGGTTGTCCGCGGATATGCGTTGGGTAGCGCGCCGTCCGGCACATCGACATGGGCGACCTGACCGGCGGCATGGACACCGGTGTCGGTGCGTCCGGCCGCCCGCAACTGCACCCGGGTGCGGAACACCGTCGACAGGGCGTCGTCAAGCACGCCCGCGACGGTGCGTTGCCCGGTCTGCGTGGCCCAGCCCGCGAACTCCGTTCCGTCGTAGGCGATGTCGAGACGAAGACGAACAAGCCCGCCACCGTTGTCGATGGCGGGCTTGTTCATAGCGTCACTACTTGGCGTCGTCGGCCTTCTCGTCGTCGGCCTTCTCGGCCTCAGCCTCGGCCGAGGCCTCGTCGGCGGCTTCGGCTGTCTGCTCCTCGGCCGAGGCCTCGTCGGCGGCTGTCTGACCCTCTTCGATGGAGGCGTCCTCAGCCTTGACCTCTTCGACGGTCTCCTCGGGCCCGACCGCGGCCTCCGGCTCGACCGCGGCCTGCGGCGCGGCGGCAGCCGCCACCGGCTGTGCGGCCTTCTTCGAGGCGGCCGACCGGCGAGCGCGGTTGGCCTCATCGGTCACGGTCTTCTCGCGGACCAGTTCGATGACGGCCATCGGAGCGTTGTCGCCCTTTCGCGCCTCCACCTTGATGATGCGGGTGTAGCCGCCATTGCGGTCGGAGTAGAACGGACCGATCTCGGCGAACAGCGTGTGCACGACGTCCTTGTCACGGATCTTCTTCATCACCTCACGCCGGTTGTGCAGCGTGCCCTTCTTGGCGTGGGTGATGAGCTTCTCCGCGTAGGGCCGCAACGCCCGCGCCTTGGGCTCGGTGGTCTTGATCCGGCCGTGCTCGAAGAGCGACGTGGCCAGGTTGGCCAGCAGCGCCTTCTGGTGTGAGGACGACCCGCCGAGGCGAGGACCCTTGGTGGGCTTGGGCATTGCGACTTCTCCTAAATGGGGCCGGCCCCCGTATCAGGTAGGACCGGGACGGCTCTCTTTCGAGATATTGGGGTTTAGAGCTGTTCGGTTTCGGCGTAGTCCTGGTTGTCATCCAGGTCGTAGCTCGCATCGCTGTTCCAGGTGCCGGTGGCGACGTCGTAGCCGGCGACCTCGGACGGATCGAACGTGGCCGGGCTGTCCTTCAGCGACAGACCCAGCTGATGCAGCTTGATCTTCACCTCGTCGATGGACTTCTGGCCGAAGTTACGGATGTCCAGTAGATCGGACTCCGTGCGGGCGACGAGCTCGCCCACCGTGTGCACACCCTCGCGCTTGAGGCAGTTGTACGACCGCACCGTGAGGTCCAGATCGTCGATCGGCAGCGCGAAGCTGGCGATGTGATCGGCCTCGGCAGGCGACGGGCCGATCTCGATGTGCTCGGAATCGGTGTTGAGTTCCCGTGCCAGACCGAACAGTTCGACCAGCGTGCCGCCCGCAGAAGCCAGCGCATCCCGGGCAGTGATCGAGTTCTTGGTCTCGACGTCGATGACCAGCTTGTCGAAGTCGGTGCGCTGCTCGACGCGGGTCGCCTCCACCTTGTAGGTGACCTTGAGGACCGGCGAGTAGATGGAATCGACCGGGATGCGGCCGATTTCGGCGCCCGACGCCTTGTTCTGCACGGCGGGCACGTAGCCGCGGCCGCGCTCGACGACCAGCTCGACTTCGAGCTTGCCCTTGTCGTTCAGGGTGGCGATGTGCATCTCGGGGTTGTGCACCGTCACGCCGGCCGGCGGGACGATGTCACCCGCTGTGACCGCACCCGGGCCCTGCTTGCGCAGGTACATGGTGACCGGCTCGTCCTCCTCCGAGGACACGACCAGACCCTTGAGGTTCAGGATGATGTCGGTGACGTCTTCCTTCACACCGGGGACGGTGGTGAACTCGTGCAGCACGCCGTCGATGCGAATGCTGGTGACCGCCGCGCCCGGGATGGACGACAGCAGCGTGCGCCGAAGCGAATTGCCAAGCGTGTAACCGAATCCGGGCTCCAGCGGCTCGATGACGAACTGGGACCGATTCTCCGACTTGACCTCTTCGGACAAAGTGGGTCGCTGAGAAATCAGCATGTTTTCTTTCCTCCTCCACGGCACCCGCTATTTGATGCCGAGAAATCCGCGCCGCCATCTGGACGGCTCGGTTGCTTACTTCGAGTAGAGCTCGACGATCAGCTGCTCCTGCAGCGGGATGTCGATCTGCGCGCGCTCGGGCAACTGGTGCACCAGGATGCGCTGACGCTCGCCGACAACCTGCAGCCAGCCCGGGATCGGGCGGTCGCCCGCGGTTTCCCGCGCGACCTCGAAAGGCAGTGTGTTCAGCGACTTTTCCTTGATGTCGATGATGTCGTACTGCGACACCCGGTAGCTCGGGATGTCGACCTTGACACCGTTGACGGTGAAGTGGCCGTGGCTGACCAGCTGACGGGCCATCCGACGCGTGCGGGCCAGGCCTGCACGGTAGACGACGTTGTCGAGCCGGCTCTCGAGGATGCGCAGCAGGTTGTCACCGGTCTTACCGGGCAGCCGGTTGGCCTCTTCGTAGTAGCGACGGAACTGCTTCTCCATCACGCCGTAGGAGAAGCGGGCCTTCTGCTTCTCCTGCAGCTGCTGACGGTATTCGCTCTCCTTGATCCGCGCGCGGCCGTGCTGGCCGGGCGGGTAGGGGCGCTTCTCGAACGACTGATCTCCGCCGACCAGGTCGACGCCGAGGCGGCGCGACTTGCGGGTCGCGGGTCCGGTGTAACGAGCCATATCTCTGTGTTCCTCCTAGACCCTGCGCCGCTTCGGCGGACGGCATCCGTTGTGCGGCTGCGGCGTGACGTCGGCGATGGCGCCGACCTCGAGGCCGGCGGCCTGCAACGAGCGGATGGCGGTCTCGCGGCCCGAGCCCGGGCCCTTCACGAAGACGTCGACCTTCTTGACGCCGTGCTCCTGCGCTTTGCGGGCCGCGTTCTCGGCGGCCAGCTGTGCCGCGAACGGGGTCGACTTACGCGAACCCTTGAAGCCGACGTGCCCAGAGGACGCCCACGCGATGACGTTGCCCTGCGGGTCGGTGATCGACACGATCGTGTTGTTGAACGTGCTCTTGATGTGCGCAGCGCCGTGCGGAATGTTCTTCTTTTCCCTGCGGCGGGTCTTCTGACCCTTCTTGGGAGCTCCGCCTGCTGCCTTTTTTGCGGGTGGCATTACTTGGCCTTCTTCTTACCGGCGATGGTGCGCTTCGGGCCCTTGCGGGTGCGCGCATTGGTCTTGGTCCGCTGGCCACGCACCGGCAGGCCGCGGCGGTGCCGCAGGCCCTGGTAGCAGCCGATCTCGATCTTGCGGCGAATGTCAGACTGCACCTCGCGGCGCAGGTCGCCCTCCACCTTGAGGTTGCCCTCGATGTAGTCGCGCAGTTGCGTGACCTGATCGTCGGTCAGGTCCTTGGTGCGCAGGTCCCGGTCGATGCCGGTAGCTTCCAGGATCTCCTGGGAGCGGGTACGGCCGACGCCGTAGATGTAGGTCAGGGCGATCTCCATGCGCTTATCGCGCGGGAGGTCGACGCCCACTAGACGTGCCACAGTGGTGTGTTCCTTCTCGTTGCGGAGGTCTGGTCCCAGTCCGTTCCCGACGTGCCGACGAGCCCTCGGGCGAGGAGCCGTCGATCCCGTGGGGTCCGGCCTCCGTGCCGGACGCAGATGAGCGGCCTATCCGCTCAGTGGTGCTGGGAGTTCGTCATTCAGTTGTGTTGTGGCGGAAGACTCAACTGTGTTGTCTGGCCTTCGCGCCAGCGCTCATCCTTGCCGCTGCTTGTGGCGAGGATCAGAGCAGATCACCATGACCCGCCCATGCCGACGGATCACCCTGCACTTATCGCAAATGGGCTTGACGCTCGGGTTCACCTTCACGGCTGTGTCTGATCCTTCTGTGCTTCTGGTTACTTGTACCGGTAAACGATGCGGCCCCGAGAAAGGTCGTATGGAGACAACTCCACGACGACACGGTCCTCGGGCAGAATGCGGATGTAGTGCTGCCGCATCTTGCCGCTGATATGAGCGAGAACCTTGTGACCGTTCTCCAGCTCAATGCGAAACATCGCATTGGGCAGGGGCTCGACCACGCGACCCTCGACCTCTATGGCGCCGTCTTTCTTGGCCATAATCCTTTTCAGCGATCCTCTGGTTATTCGTACGTTTCGTATCGACGCTCGCGCCCGTTCCGGCGCAGCGTCGGCCCCGACTTCCATTAACGTGAACCGAGACCTACTAGTTCCGGAGAACTTCCGAACAGGGCACGCCGAGAGTCGGCGCGGTAGCCGCACCGTCGATCTATGTTACCTGCTCGGGCGTCGTCCCCAAAATCGTCGAACCCGCAGCTAGGGATCGCCGCGCCAACACCGGAGGGGCCATGACCGCGCTGTTCGTCGCAGTGCTGCGCCGGGCCCCCTGACCTCGGAGTCTCACAACGAGGATTAGCCTGCCGTCGGCGGCTTCGCCGGCATGGCCGCGATCAACGGTGTGTCCACGCCGACGCGTCCCAGCTGCAGCGCTCCCCCGGGCACGCCGAGCGGACGGTCCCGCCCGGGCAGGACCGTGGTGAAGAACGCGGCGTTGTCGGCCAGGTGCACCAGCTCGTCCGCGGACAGATCGGTCTCGTACTCGATCGCTTCGACCCGGCAGATCAACTTGCATGCTCCGCAGTCCACGCATTCGTCTGGGTTGATATAGAGCGACCGCGCGCCCTCGTAGATGCAGTCCACCGGGCACTCGGCCATACAGGACTTGTCCATCACGTCCACGCACGCCGAACCAATCACGTAGGTCACAAGGAAAACGCTAGGCACCGTCGTCGGTCGTTCGCGGCGGGCGAAGGTCCCTTCCGCAGGTGACGTTGGTCCCGTCTGCGCTCGACCCGACGCTGAACTGAAATCGTTTGGACGACGAGCGCATACTTATAACTGATGAGCGCACCCGCCGAGCAGGCTCGTAAACCCGTCATACTCACCGTCGACGACGACCCGGCAGTGTCGCGTGCCGTAGCCCGCGATCTGCGTCGCCATTACGGTGAGCGCTACCGCATCGTCCGCGCCGAATCCGGCGCCGACGCCATCGACACCCTCAAGGAACTCAAGCTGCGCGGCGACGCCGTCGCGGTCTTCGTCGCCGACTACCGGATGCCGCAGATGAGCGGCATCGAGTTCCTCGAGAAGGCGATGGACTTCTTCCCGCTGGCGCGCAGGGTGTTGCTGACGGCCTATGCGGACACTCACGCGGCGATCGACGCGATCAACGTCGTCGACCTCGATCACTATCTGCTCAAGCCATGGGATCCGCCCGAGGAGAAGCTGTACCCGGTCATCGACGGCCTGCTCGAAGAGTGGCGCTCCGTCGGTGACCGCGCCATGCCGTACACGAAGGTGATCGGGCACCGGTACAGCGACCGGTCATGGGAGGTGCGGCAGTTCCTGGCCCGCAACGAGTACTCGTTCCGGGCCGTCAACTCCGAGGAACCCAAGGGACAACAGCTGCTCGAGGCCGCCGGTCTCGATGACAGCCGCCTGCCGGTCGTCATCACCGAGAAGGGCGAAACCCTCGTCGAACCGACCGACGTCGAACTGGCCACGCTGCTCGGCCTGTCGACCAGCCCGCAGCTGGAGATGTACGACCTCGCGGTCATCGGCGGTGGTCCCGCGGGCCTTGCCGCCGCGGTGTACGGCGCGTCGGAGGGTCTCAAGACGGTCCTGATCGAGAAGGCCACCACCGGGGGACAGGCGGGGCGCAGCTCGAAGATCGAGAACTACCTGGGCTTCCCGACCGGCGTCTCAGGCGCCGAACTCACCACGTCGGCACGTCGTCAGGCCGAACGCTTCGGTGCGGAGGTCATCACCACCCAGGAGGCGGGCAGACTCGAAATCAACGGCGTGGGCGCAGCCCATTCGATCCGCCTCAACGGGGACAACACCATCGGGGCGCGCGCCGTGATTCTCGCGACCGGCGTCGACTATCGCCAGCTCCAGATCACCGGATGCTGGGACGATCCCGACGATCCGAACTGCAACTACATCGGCCGCGGCGTGTTCTACGGTGCGTCGGTGTCGGACAACAGCGAGTGCGCTGGTGAGGATGTCTACATCGTCGGTGGCGCCAACTCCGCGGGCCAGGCCGCGATGTACATGTCGCAGACGGCCAAATCGGTGACGATGCTGATCCGCGGTTCGTCACTGGAGGCGGGTATGTCGCAGTACCTGGTCGACCGGATCCTCAAGACCCCGAACATCACGGTCCGGACCTGCACCGAGGTCGTCGACACCGTCGCCGACGACGACCATCTGACCGGGCTGGTGCTCCTCGACAAACGGACGAACGAGACCGAGACGGTCACCTGTGACCGCATGTGCTGTTTCATCGGCGCGACGCCCCGCACCGATTGGCTCGAGGAAGCGGGAATAGCCCGCGACGATCACGGCTTCATCCTGTCGGGACCTGATCTGCGGGACAAGGTCGGCTGGACGCTGGATCGGCCACCGCACCACCTGGAAACAAGTGTGCCCGGTGTGTTTGTTGCAGGAGATGTGCGTTCGGAGTCCGCGAAGCGGGTTGCGGCCGCTGTCGGCGAAGGGTCGATGGCGGTGATGTTGGTGCACAGGTATTTGGCGGAAGCGTGATTGCCGGCTGAGAGGACGACCGATGGGCGCACAAGGCGACGAGGAATGCGTGCGTGACGAGCTGCGGACCCTGTTCCTGTTCGAGGACCTGTCCGATTCCCAGCTCGACATTCTGTGCGCCGCCGGCCACATCGAGACGTTCCCCGCGGGCCCGTTGGTTAGCGAGGGTGACCAGGCCACCTGCTTCTACGTCATGATCGACGGCGAGTTGATCATGTCCAAGCGATCCGGCGGCGTCGACATCCAGACCGGCCGCACCTCTCAGCGGGGGGTGTATTTCGGTGCGTGGTCGGCCTACGTCCCCGGTGAGGAGCACACGTATCAGGCCTCGGTGCGGCTGACGAAGCCGTCGCGATGCTTCGTCCTGGACTCCAACGCGTTCGCGGACTTCATGCAGACGCAGTTCCCCATGGCGGTCCATCTGCTCGAGGGCCATATGGTCGGCGGCCGTCGGCAGAGCCAGATCATCGGTCAGCGCGAGAAGCTGCTGGCGCTGGGCACCATCACCGCGGGCCTGACCCATCAGCTCAACAATCCGGCGGCCGCTGCCGCGCGTGCGGTGGCGGACCTGCGCGAGGGCGTCGGCAAAATGCGCCACAAACTGGCGATGCTGGCGGATGGCAAATTCACTCCCGACGCCCTGCGAGTGCTGGTCAGCATCCAGGACGAGGTGGCCGAACAGGTCGCGAAGTCGAAGGCTCAGGAACTGACAGCGCTCGAATCCTCCGATCGCGAGGAGCAGATAGGTGAATGGCTCGAAGATCGCAACATCGTCGGTGCGTGGGATTACGCGCCGACATTTGTCGAAGCCGGCCTAGACGTCGATTGGCTCGAGCGGGTCGAAGCCTCCATCGATGACGTGGACTGTTCGGCGACGATGCAGAGCGCTTTGGGCTGGCTTAAGTACACGATCGACACCGAACTGCGGATGAATGAGATCGCTGACGCCAGCAGCCGAATTTCCACACTGCTTGCGGGAACAAAGAAGTACTCGCAAATGGATCGGGCCGAGTATCAGAAGGTCAACATCCACGAGTCGCTCTACAACACGATCAAGACGTTGTTCGGCGACAAGGTGGGCCCCGACAAGCCCATCAAGCTCATCAAGGAGATGGATAAGTCGATCCCCGAAATCTCCTGCTACCCAGGCGGTTTGAACGAGGTCTGGGACGTGATAATCAACAACGCTATCCAGGCTATGGATGGCCACGGCACGTTGACAATCCGTACCGGACTTCAGGACGACGGAATGGTGCGCGTCGAGATCGGCGATGATGGGCCAGGCATCCCCGAGGAGAACATCGGCCGCATCTTCACCGCGTTCTTCACGACAAAACCGTTCGGCCAGGGCGACGGGCTCGGGCTGGACCTCGCCCGCAGGATCGTCGTCGAGAAACACCAGGGCGACATCCGGGTCGAGTCCAAACCAGGCGACACCCGCTTCATCGTCTGCCTGCCCCTAGTCGCGCCGCCGCCCATCCTGCCGACACCCGGCGAGCTGTCTGCCGCAGGCACGGAATAGGGTTCGGAGCTCCCGAGTTGGAGCAACCATGACCAAACCTGATCTCGGCAAGTTCGGCGTTTTCGGCCACTACTCGGGGTGGCAGCAGCTGTCCCCGCAACAGCTCAAGGACATCGAATCCCTCGGCTACGGAGCCATCTGGGCCGGTGGCTCACCGCCTGCCGAGCTCGACTGGATCGACCCCATCCTCGGAGCCACCGAGTCGCTGCAACTCGCGACGGGCATCGTCAACATCTGGACTGCCGCGGCCGGCCCCGTCGCCGAATCCTTTCACCGGATCGAGAAGGCCTACCCCGGCCGATTTCTGCTCGGCATCGGCGTCGGCCATCCCGAAGCGCACCAGGAGTACAAGAAGCCCTACGACGCGCTGAACGAGTACCTCGACAAGCTCGACGAGTACGGCGTGCCGAAGGACCGCCGGGTGGTGGCCGCGCTCGGTCCGCAGGTGCTCAAGCTGTCGGCGCGCCGCAGCGCCGGGGCGCATCCGTACCTGACCACACCTGAGCACACCGCGCAGGCACGCGAGCTCGTCGGTCCGGACGTCCTGATCGCCCCCGAGCACAAGGTGGTGCTGACCACGGACGCGGATCGGGCCCGTGCTGTCGGCCGCAAGGCGCTGGAGGTCTACCTGAACCTCGCGAACTACCTGAACAACTGGAAGCGGTTGGGCTTCACCGATGCCGACGTCGCGAAGCCGGGCAGCGACGCGCTCGTCGACGCGGTCGTGGCGTACGGCACCGCCGACGCCATCTCCGCACGGCTCACCGAGCACCTGACCGCGGGTGCCGACCATGTTCCGATTCAGGTCCTGACGGGTACTGACAAGCTCGTGCCCGCGCTCACCGAGCTGGCGGGCCCGCTCGGACTTCAGTGAAGGGGAACCCATGACTGAGCTCAAACCCGACTTCGGTCGTTTCGGGGTGTGGACGTTCGGCACACCCAAGCCCGAGCAGGCGGCCGAGATCGAGCGGCTTGGCTACGGCGCGATCTGGGTCGGCGGCTCACCGGCGGGTGATCTCGAATACGTCGAGCCACTCCTGGACGCCACCGAGACACTGCAGGTCGCCACCGGCATCATCAACGTCTGGCAGGCGCCTGCCGAGCAGGTCGGCGAGGCCTATCACCGCATCGAGGACAAATACCCGGGCCGGTTCCTGCTCGGCGTTGGAATCGGACACCCGGAACACACCGAGGAATACCGCAAGCCCTACGACGTGCTCGTCGAATACCTCGATGTGCTCGACGGCTTGAAGGTGCCGACCAGCCGACGGGTCATCGCCGCGCTCGGGCCCAAGGTGCTCAAATTGTCGGCCCGGCGCAGCGCGGGCGCCCATCCGTATTTGACCACCCCTCAGCACACCGGCGAGGCCCGGAACCTGTTGGGGCCGAGCGTATTTCTCGCTCCTGAGCACAAGGTGGTGCTCGCGCGCGACGCCGAGGCGTCCCGGAAGATCGGGCGCGACACCGTGGACTTCTACCTCAACCTGTCCAACTATCTGAACAACTGGAAGCGGCTGGGATTCACCGACGACGACATCGCCAAGCCCGGCAGTGACCGGCTGATCGACGCGGTCGTCGCGCACGGCACGCCCGAGGACATCGCCAAGAAGCTCACCGAGCACCTCGAGGCCGGAGCCGATCATGTGGCAATCCAGGTGCTGGGCGGCTGGGATGCCCTGCTGCCGACGCTGGAGGAACTGGCAGGACCGCTCGGCCTCAACGCCTGATTGACCTAATGATATGCATGCGCCTACGATAGGCGCATGTACATCACTACGGACGCTCTTCCCCTGCACCGTGCGGCGGTGCTGGCATCTGTCGACGCGGTCAACGCGGTCAGCATCGACGATCTCGACCGCCCGACGCCGTGCGCCGGCTGGAACCTGACGACCCTGCTCATGCACATGACCGTTCAGCACCGCGGGTTCGCGGCGGCAGCCCGCGGGGGCACCGACCTCGAAGTGTGGGAACCCGCGACCGTTGCCGATGCAGTCGCCTCAGATCCCGCGGGCACCTATGCGGCGGCCGCCGAGGACGTGCTCGGCGCATTCGGAGCCGACGGTGTACTCGAAACGACCTTTGCGCTTCCCGAATTCGGCCCTGGCGCAACATTTCCCGGCGCCATGGCGATCGGCTTTCACTACGTCGACTACGTCGTGCACGGCTGGGACGTCGCTCGCACCATCGGCGCCGGATACGAACTGCCGAAGGACGTTGTCGACGCCGTGCTGCCGATTGCATTCGCGGTCCCCGATGGTGAGTTCCGCGCCGAGGAGGGCAGCCCGTTTCGTCGCGCCGTCGCCGTCAACGACGGTGCCAGCGATATGGACCGGCTACTCGCGCACCTCGGCCGTGCACCGGACTGGACGTATGTGAGCGGGGCGCCGGTGGTGTAGGCACGCAGACCGTTAGGGTTTGTCCATGCGGTTGCTGGTCACTGGCGGGGCGGGGTTCATCGGTGCCAACTTCGTCCACGTCGCCGCACGTGAACATGCGGTGACGGTCCTCGATGCGCTGACCTACGCAGGCAGCCGCGAATCGCTGGCGCCGGTGGAAGACAAGATCCGGCTGGTGCAGGGCGACATCACCGACTCGGGGCTGGTCGACAAGTTGGTCGCCGACGCAGACGCCGTCGTGCACTTCGCCGCCGAGACCCACGTCGACAACTCACTGTCCGGGCCGGAGCCCTTCCTGCAAGCAAACGTCGTCGGTACGTTCACCATCCTGGAGGCGGTGCGCGCGCAGGACGTTCGGCTGCACCACATTTCGACCGACGAGGTGTACGGCGACCTGGAACTCGGCAGCCCACAGCGGTTCACCGAGTCGACGCCGTACAACCCGTCGAGCCCGTATTCGTCGACCAAGGCGGCAGCCGACATGCTGGTGCGCGCTTGGGTGCGGTCTTACGGAGTACGCGCGACGCTCTCGAACTGCTCGAACAACTACGGGCCGTATCAGCACGTGGAGAAGTTCATCCCGCGCCAGATCACCAATGTGCTGACCGGCCGGCGCCCCAAGCTCTACGGAACCGGCGCCAACGTCCGCGACTGGATCCACGTGCAGGACCACAACAGCGCGGTATGGCGCATCCTGTCCGACGGGCAGATCGGCCGCACGTATCTGATCGGCGCCGACGGGGAACGGGACAACTTGACGGTGATGCGGACGATCCTTCGGCTGATGGATCGCGATCCCGACGATTTCGACCACGTCACCGACCGCGTCGGCCACGACCTGCGGTACGCGATCGACGCGTCGCCGCTGCGCGACGAGCTGGGCTGGAGTCCCGCGCACACCGACTTCGAGGACGGCCTCCGCGACACCATCGAGTGGTACCGGGCCAACGAAAAGTGGTGGGCTCCACTGAAAGAAGGCGTCGAAGCCAGCTACGCGGGACGTAACCAGTGACGTTTCGCGAGCTCACGGTTCCCGGCGCGTGGGAGATCACCCCGCGCATACACGGCGATTCACGCGGCGCATTCTTCGAGTGGTTCACCGATGCCGAGTTCACCTCGCTGGCCGGGCACCGGTTCGACCTACGTCAGGCCAACTGCTCGATATCGGCCGCGGGGACGCTGCGCGGGGTGCACTTCGCCCAGCTGCCGCCCAGCCAGGCCAAGTACGTCGGATGCCCGCGCGGCAAGGTCCTCGACGTGGTCGTCGACATCAGGGTGGGTTCGCCGACGTTCGGACAGTGGGATTCGGTGGTCCTCGACGACGTCGACCGGCGATCCATCTACATCTCCGAGGGCCTCGGCCACGCTTTCTTTGCGCTGGAGGACAACTCAACGGTCGTGTACCTGTGCTCCGCGCCGTACGACCCCGAGCGGGAGCACACCGTCAACGTGCTCGATCCCGCGCTGGGCATCGCGTGGCCCCACGTCGACGGCGGGCCGATCCTGTCGGACCGGGACCGCGCGGCGCCGTCGCTGGCCGATGCCCAGGCGGCCGGTCTGCTGCCGACGTGGGAGGAGACGCGGGCCTTCGCCGAGGAGCTGCGGCGCCGCTGATCTGCGCCGCGCAGGCCCCTTGCGCACCCCGTCGGCGCATTACTAGGATATCCAAGTATCTAGCAGCGAGGGACGATCATGACCACACAGATTTCACATTTCATCGACGGCAAGCGCGTGGCCGGGCAATCCAACCGGACGGCCGACGTCATGAATCCCAGCACCGGCGAGGTGCAGGCCAAGGTGCCGATGGCGTCGCGGGCCGAGGTGGACGAGGCCGTCGCCGGGGCCGCGGCCGCGCAGAAGGAATGGGCCGCGTGGAACCCCCAACGCCGCGCCCGCGTGATGATGAGGTTCATCGACCTGGTCAACCAGAATGTCGAGGAGTTGGCCGAACTCCTCAGTTTGGAACACGGCAAGACCATCGCCGACTCCAAAGGCGACATCCAGCGCGGCATCGAGGTCATCGAGTTCGCGATTGGCATCCCGCACCTCATCAAGGGTGAGTACACCGAGGGCGCGGGCACCGGCATCGACGTGTACTCGCTGCGGCAACCGCTCGGCGTGGTCGCCGGCATCACCCCGTTCAACTTCCCCGCGATGATCCCGCTGTGGAAGGCCGGTCCCGCGCTCGCATGCGGAAATGCGTTCATCCTCAAGCCCAGTGAGCGTGACCCGTCGGTGCCGGTCCGGCTGGCCGAGCTGTTCTTGCAGGCCGGTCTGCCGCCGGGCGTGTTCCAGGTGGTGCACGGCGACAAGGAAGCCGTCGACGCCATCCTCGAGCACCCCGTCATCCAGGCTGTCGGCTTCGTCGGCAGCTCCGACATCGCGCAGTACATCTATTCCGGTGCCGCCGCCAACGGTAAGCGGGCGCAGTGCTTCGGCGGTGCGAAGAACCACATGATCGTGATGCCCGATGCCGATATGGACAACGCTGTCGACGCGCTCATCGGCGCCGGCTACGGCAGCGCGGGTGAACGCTGCATGGCGATCAGCGTCGCGGTGCCCGTCGGTGAGCAGACCGCAGACCGGTTGCGCGCCAGGCTGATCGAGCGGGTCAACAGCCTGCGGGTTGGCCACAGCCTCGATCCGAAAGCCGATTACGGCCCGCTGGTCACCGAGGCTGCGCTGGCCCGCGTCAAGGACTACATCCAGCAGGGTGTGGACGCCGGCGCCGAGGCGGTCGTCGACGGCCGCGAACGCACCAGCGACGAGCTGACTTTCGACGAGGCTGACATGTCGAAGGGCTACTTCATCGGCCCGACCTTGTTCGACCATGTCACCCCCGACATGTCGATCTACACCGACGAGATCTTCGGGCCCGTGCTGTGCATCGTGCGTGCCAAGGACTACGAAGAAGCGCTGGCGCTTCCTTCCGAGCACGAATACGGCAACGGAGTCGCGATCTTCACCCGTGACGGCGACACCGCACGCGACTTCGTGTCGCGGGTGCAGGTCGGCATGGTCGGTGTCAATGTGCCGATTCCCGTTCCGGTTGCCTATCACACGTTCGGCGGCTGGAAGCGCTCCGGATTCGGCGACCTCAACCAGCACGGCCCGTCGTCGATCATGTTCTACACGAAGACCAAGACGGTGACGCAACGCTGGCCCGCGGGCAGCCACGGCGCGGAGTTCGTCATCCCGACCATGAAGTAGCGATGGGCTAAGTGGATTTTTTCGGGCTGGACGAAGACGAACGCGTGATCGCCGAGACGGCGGCCGCGTTCGCCGAGAAGCGCCTTGCGCCTTTCGCATTGGAGTGGGACGAAAGCCACCACTTCCCCACTGACGTATTGCGGGAGGCCGCCGATCTCGGGATGGCCGCCATCTACTGCCGAGAGGATGTCGGCGGCAGCGAGCTACGGCGCCTGGACGCGGTGCGGATCTTCGAGCAGCTGGCGATGGCCGACCCCACGATCGCGTCGTTTCTGTCGATTCACAACATGTGCGCGTGGATGGTCGACACGTACGGCACCGACGAGCAGCGCAAGTCCTGGTTACCGCGGCTGGCCTCCATGGAGGCGATCGCGAGTTACTGCCTCACCGAACCGGGCGCCGGATCGGATGCCGGCGCGTTGAGCACCAAAGCTGTCCGAAGCGGGAACGCCGCCGGATCAGACTGGGTGCTCGATGGTGTCAAACAGTTCATCTCCGGGGCCGGATCCTCTGATGTGTACGTGGTCATGGCCCGTACCGGTTTTGATGAGACAAAGCCGGGCCCACGTCAGATCTCCGCCTTCCTCGTCGAAAAGGACACGCCGGGGCTGAGTTTCGGTGCTCAAGAAGCGAAGATGGGTTGGAACGCCCAACCGACCGCACAGGTGATCTTCGATGGTGTGCGGGTGTCCGCGGACGCGATGCTCGGCGGCGCCGACGGTGAGGGCACCGGCTTCGGTATTGCGATGAATGGGCTCAACGGTGGCCGCATCAACATCGCCGCGTGCTCGCTCGGTGGCGCGCAGGCCGCGCACGACAAGGCGCGCAGCTATCTGGCGGACCGCCAGGCATTCGGCGGCTCGCTGCTCGACGAACCGACCATCCGGTTCGCCCTCGCCGATATGGCGACGGCGCTGCAGGCGTCGCGAACGTTGTTGTGGCGCGCGGCGTCCGCTCTCGACGACGACCATCCGGAGAAGGTCGAGCTGTGCGCGATGGCCAAGCGCTATGTCACCGATGCCTGCTTCGATGTGGCGGATCAGGCGTTGCAGTTGCACGGCGGCTACGGGTATCTCCGCGAGTACGGGCTCGAGAAGATCGTCCGCGATCTACGGGTGCATCGAATTCTCGAGGGCACCAACGAAATCATGCGCGTGGTGATCGGCCGGGCCGAAGCGGCCCGGGGCCGCGCGTCTTAATCAGGAGGCGTCAATGTCGACGATCGCGTTCCTCGGGCTGGGCCACATGGGCGGTCCGATGGCGGCCAACCTCGTCGCCGCGGGGCACACCGTCCACGGCTTCGATCCAGTTGCCGCGCTGAAGGATGCGGCCGCCGAGAAAGGCGCACAGGTCTTCGACAGCGTCGCCGCGGCGGCGTCGGGAGCCGACGTGGTGATCACCTCGCTGCCCAACGGCGACGTCGTGAAGGCGGTGTACGCCGATGCGCTGCCGGCGGCGCCCAAAGGTACGCTCTTCATCGATACGTCGACCATCTCCGTCGACGATGCACGCACCATCAACGCGCAGGCCACCGATCACGGGCATGCCCAGCTCGACGCGCCGGTGTCGGGCGGGGTGAAGGGTGCGGTCGCGGGCACGCTGGCCTTCATGGTCGGTGGCGACGAAGCCGCGGTCGAGCGGGCACGGCCAGTGCTGGAACCGTTGGCCGGCAAGATCATTCACTGCGGCGGTTCGGGCACCGGGCAGGCCGCCAAACTGTGCAACAACATGGTGCTGGCCGTGCAGCAGATCGCCGCGGGCGAGGCCTTCGTGCTGGCTGAGAAACTGGGATTGTCCGCCCAGTCCCTGTTCGACGTGATCACCGGTGCAACAGGCAACTGCTGGGCGATCCACACGAACTGCCCGGTGCCGGGACCGGTTCCGACCTCACCGGCCAACAACGATTTCAAGCCGGGCTTCGCGACCGCGTTGATGCACAAGGACATCGGCCTGGCGATGGACGCGGTCACGTCGACGGGTTCGACGGCTCCGCTGGGCACGCACGCCGCCGAGATCTACGCGAAATTCAACGATACCGACGCCGACAAGGACTTCAGCGCGGTCATCGAGCTGATCCGCAAGGGTCAGGCCTGAGGCCTCGCCCCGAGCACGTCGCGGAACAGCGCTTGTCGCAGCGCTAGTTCTCGCGGGTCGCTGTAGGCGTGATAGCCCAGCTTGTTCAGCACATACCCGTACCCGATGCCGGTGTCGGGATCGGCGAAGCCGAACGAACCACCGAGCCCTGGCCATCCGAAAGCCTTTTCGGTGGAGCCGAATACGAATTTGGACGTGGGCTTGCCGAAGCCCAGCGAGAACGACGCGTCGAGGAACATCACCTTGTCGCGTATACCCCGCGTGGGCGGTACGGCGGGCGCCTCCAGCGCGTCACGGACCGGTCGGCTCAATCCCAACTCCGGGGCGCCGGTTGCGGCGGCACCGTAGAGTTTGGCAACCGAGTCAGCAGACGTCGTCCCGTTGACCGACGGCATCTCCGGTATCCGGACGTCGTCGCGGTTGAAATCGCCGGCGTCCTTCACACCTGCGACCACCACAAAGGCTCGCGCGGGAAGACTTTTCGGGTTGAACAGACTTGCGACGAACAACGGCGGCATCGTGTGGAGATGCAGCAGCATTTCGCGCCTGGTGACCGGTTCGAGACGCGCCACCCGGTTGCGGTCGACCGACGGCGGCAAGCCGATGTGAAGGTCCAACCCCAGTGGATCGGCGATCTCCTCGGCGAAGAACCGGCCGAGCGTGCGGCCCTTCGGGTCCACCTTGCGGATGAGCGCGGACTGATACCAACCGAGCGTCGCCGCGTGATAGCCGTGCCTCGTGCCGGGCGGCCAGGCAGGCACCTGCGCGGCGATTCTCGCCGACATCCTTTCCGGATCAGCGATCTCGGCGAGTGTCAATGGCGGGGTGATCGCGACCAGCCCGGCCTGGTGACTGAACAGCTGCCGCACCGTGATCGCGTCTTTTCCGCCCTCCGCGAACTCGGGCCAATAGTCGACGACCTTCGCGTCATAGCCGATCAGTCCGCGCGACGCGGCGACCGCGACCGCAAGTGAGGCAATACCTTTCGTGGTGGAGAAGACGTTGACGATGGTGTCCTGCTGCCACGGCTCCCGGGTGACACCGTTGCGGTAACCGTCCCACAGCTCGACCACCTTGCGCCCGTCGCGATATACCGCGACGGCGGCACCGGTTTCCTTGCCGGCTTCGAAGTTGCGACGAAACGCGTCGACGACCTTTCCATAGCCCTCGTCGGCGTCACCGCCCATGAGCGTCCCGTTGTCTCATCTTTGCGGCCTCGCCCCCAGTACGTCGCGGAACAACGCCTGCCGCAGCCGAAGTGCGCGCGGGTCGCTGATCAGATGGAATCCGAGCTTGTTCATCACGTAGCCGAAGCCGACACCGGTATCGGGATCGGCGAAACCGACCGAACCGCCCGCACCCGGCGCACCGAACGCCTTGTCCGAGGATCCGATCACGTATTTCGCAGAGTTCGGAATGGGTCTGCCGAACCCCAGTGAGAAGGACGTGTCGACGTGCAACACCTTGTCGCGCAAACCCTTTGTCGGATACGCCGGGGGCGCCGTCAGGGCGGCGAAGACCTCCGGCGTCAAACCGATCTTCGATCCGCCGATGGCGGCGTCGCCGTAGAGCTTGGCCACCGATTCAGCGGTGCCGGTCCCGTTGGCGGCCGGTATCTCGACGACACGGACGTCTTCGCGGTTGAACGTCGAGAGGCCGTTGGCCCCTTCGAATGCGACACCGGCCTGCGCGGTCAACGTCATCGGGATGAACCAGGCGGCCGCCAGCCTCGGTGGCAGCACATGCAGATGCAACAACGTGGCGACCTGGGACGGCACATGCAGATGCGCAACCCGATCGCGATCGATCCAGTCCGGCAGCCCGATGTGGAAGTCCAGGGCCAGCGGTCTAGCGATCTCCTCGGCGAAATACCGGCCGAGAGTGCGCCGCTCGGGATCGACGTGGCGGATGAGTTCGGACGCATACCACCCGAGCGTGACGCCGTGATAGCCGTGGCGGGTCCCCGGCGGCCAAGCGGGCGGCTGTGCGGCCAAGCGCTCCGAGAGACGCTCCGGCACCGCGATATCGGCAAGGGTCAGCAGCGGTTTGATCACCGGCAGCCCGGCCTGATGGGCCAGCAGTTGCCGAACGGTGACCGATTCCTTGCCGCCCTGGGCGAACGCGGGCCAGTAGTCGGCCACTCGTGCGTCGTAATCGAGGAGCCCACGCGAAACGGCTCGCGCGACGGCCAGCGCGGCAACACCTTTGGTCGTCGAAAAGGTGTTGACCAGGGTGTCGTTCGTCCACGGCGCGCGAGTGGTCCCATTGCGGAATCCACCCCAGAGATCGACGACTTTGCGGCCGTCGCGATAGACCGTCAGCGCGGCGCCGACTTCCGCGCCGCTGGCCATGTTCAGCCGAAACGCGTCGGCGACTTTCCCGTAGCCTTCGTCGACCTCGCCGCAGACAAGCTCGGCTGCGACCCCGGTTTTCTGAGCCATGACCTAGTTCACCGCCTCGACGGCGGCTCCAGCCAACGACACACCGCCGTGCGCGCGAATTTTATCTGCGCAGACGGTGCCGAAACGGCACTTTCGGTTAAGCGGCGGTCCGCTTGTGTGTCGCCCACCAACGGCCGTGCATACGCTGGCAGTCGGCGACATGCAGCGGTGCGCTGCCGGCGAAGTCCTCCCGCACCGCGACAGCGGCCGGGATATCGGGCACGCCTTCACCAGTGATGACGACCGTGGCCAGCCCGGATTTCGTCGCGGCCCGCAGCCCGCAGGCCGAGCCGCTGACCGCGAGCGCGTTCTCGGCGGTGATCCCGAGCTCGGCGAGTGCCAGGCGATGGGCTTCGGAATCCGGCATGGGCTTCTTGACGTCCTCGGCGGTCACCACCGTCTCGACGATTCCCTCGCCGACCAGCTGGCGCACCAAGGGCTCCGCCCAGCTGCGCTGTCCGCTCGTCACGACGGCGACCTGCACACCGGCCCCGAAGGTTTCGGCGACGAAGTCGACGAGGCCGGGGCGCGGCGCGAGATCGCGCTCGAGGATCAGCTCGTCGAACAACATCGTCTTGGTCGTGTAGATGTCGTCGGCCAGCAGCCTGGTCAGCACGTCCGACTCGGTGGCCACCCCTCGCTTGCGCAGCTCGGCCGCGACGCGCTGTCGCTCATCGGTGAGCGCGAGCAGCTGCCGGTACCGCGTCACCGACCACTGAAAGTCCAGACCATGCGCCGCGAACGCGGCGTTGTACGCCTCTCGGTGGCCCTCGCACTCGATATCGGTCAGGGCATCGAGGTCGAAGATCACCGCGCGCAGCGGACATCCGGTTCCTGCCGGCGATGCGGAGTCCCACCAGAAGCGGCCCGCGCGCCAAGTCGTCTCGTGCGTTGTCGGCATGCAGCTAGGGTGGCCCACGTCACAGCGTTACAACCTCCCCCATTTGGGGGATCGTCGATGCCAACTTCGTTTCCCCGAGAAAAGGCCAGGTCATAAGGTGGTGCACATGGCTTCCGAAGAGCTGAGCCCACCGGTTCGTCTGGTGCTCGTCGATGACCACGAGATGGTGATCGAGGGTCTCAAGGCCATGCTCGCGGCGTTTCGGGAGCGCGTGGAGGTCGTCGGACAGGCCATCGGCGCCGAACGTGCGCTCAGCGTCGTCGACGAGTTGAACCCCGACATCGTGCTGTCCGACGTCCGCATGCACGGGTCCAGCGGCCTGGACCTCTGCGTGGCGTTGCGCGGTCGCGATCCCAAGCGCAAGGTCGTCATGCTGTCCGTCTACGACGACGAGCAATACCTCTTTCAGGCCCTGCGGGTAGGCGCGTCCGGATACCTCCTGAAAAGCATCAGCAGCGACGAGCTCGTCCGTCAGCTCGAGTTCGTGCACCGCGGTGAGACGGCGATCGACCCGAGCATGGCCGCCAGGGCGGTGGACACCGCCGCACGGATGCAGCGCGACGAATTCTGGCCCGGTGCGCGCCAGGGTTTGACGCAGCGCGAGAGCGAGATCCTCTCGTACGTCGTGAACGGCCTGTCCAACCGCGCCATCGCGTCCAAGCTGGTGATCGGCGACGAGACCGTCAAGACGCACCTGAGCTCGATCTACCGCAAGCTCGGGGTCAGCGACCGCACCGGAGCCGTGGCGACCGCCCTCCGCGAGGGCATTTACCAATGAGCCCGGACGCCCGCCCCCCGAACGCGGTCCGCGACCTCGTCGACACCGACCGCGAACTCGCACTGCTGCGCGAACTGATCCAGGCCGCGTCCAAGGGGCCCGGGGTCGAGCCGCTGGCCGCGGCGGCCGCACGGATGATCACCGCCGCCACCGCCAGCGACGTGTGCTTCGTCCACGTCCTCGACGACAGCGACCGGTCGCTGACGCTCGCGGGCGCGACACCGCCGTTCGACGCCGAGGTGGGCAAGATCCGCTTGCCGTTGGGCCGGGGCATTTCCGGATGGGTCGCCAGCCACCGCGAGCCGGTGGTGATCAGGCAGGACAAGGAAGCCGATCCGCGCTACATGCCGTTCGAGTCCCTGCGCGGCAAGGACTTCACGTCCATGGTGTCGGTGCCGATGGAGACCGACCCGGGCGGGCTGGTCGGCGTGCTCAATGTGCACACCGTCGAGCACCGCGACTTCACCTCTCGCGACGTCGAACTGCTGCTGGTGATCGGCAGGCTGATCGCCGGTGCGCTCCATCAGGCCCGCTTGCACCGCCAGCTGGTCGCTCGCGAACGAGCCCACGAGAACTTCGTCGAGCAGGTCATCGAGGCCCAGGAGCTCGAACGGCGGCGGCTGGCCGGCGATATTCACGACGGCATCTCGCAGCGACTGATCACCTTGTCGTACCGGCTCGACGCGGCCAGCCGCGCGGTGTCCGACGATCCAGAGGCTGCCTCCGAACAGTTGGAGAAGGCCCGCGAACTCGTCGATCTGACGCTGGGCGAAGCGCGCGCCGCCATCAGCGGACTACGTCCGCCTGTGCTCGACGATCTCGGGCTGGCGGGCGGCCTCGCCAGCCTCGCGCGGTCCATCCCCCAGGTCGGCATCGACGTCGAGCTGGTGGAGACCCGCGTGCCCGACCACATCGAGCTCGCGCTGTACCGAATCGCGCAGGAATGCCTGCAAAATGTCGTCAAACATGCGAAAGCCACGTCCGCGCGGCTCACCTTTGCCGTCGACGCGGGCGAGACCGGGGACATCGCCCGGCTCGAAATAGTCGACGACGGAGTCGGTTTCGACACTTTCGAGCATCCCCTGGGCAGCGACGAGATGGGCGGCTACGGCCTGCTGTCGATGGCCGAACGAGCCGAGATCGTCGGCGGCCGGCTGAACATCCGGTCGCGCCCGGGTTCGGGCACCGCGGTGACCGCGACGATCCCGCTTCCGCGCTCTTAGAAGTCGCCGGAATTACGGCGCAGCGTCTCGATCGAGGCCGCGAGCGCACGGGACTCGCTGTCGGACATGCCGATGTCGGCGAACACCTCGCTGTTGAGCGTGACGGTGGCGTCCTCGACCGTCGACCGGCCGAGATCGGTGATCCGCACCAGCGTGGTGCGGCCATCGGTCGGATGGGGTGTGCGCTCCACCAGGCCGTCGGCCTCCAGCCGCCGGATCGCGTGCGTGACGCTGGTGACGTGCACCTGCAGCCGGTCCGACGCCTTGGTGATCGGCAGCGCGCCGCCGCGGCTGAAGGCCAACAACCGCAGCAATTCGTATCGGGAAAAGCTCAGGTCGTACGGCCGCAGCGCGTTCTCGACCCGGGCCAGCAGTATCTGGTGGGCCCGCATCACCGACGTGACCGCCACCATGCCGTCGGCGACGTCACCCCAGCCGAAGCGCTCCCAGTTGGCGCGCGCCAACTCGATGGGGTCGCGCTTGCGCGGCCACGACGGTTGCGAGGGCACGCCCCTTCATACCGCACAGGGCAGGCTCGGGTCCGTGCGATGACTCTCGCGTCTGCCACGAGTCTGTCCTTAACGACAAGGAAGGGAATCGATGTCCATCCAGCATGTACTCGCCGTCGTGCCGGTGTCCGACCTACAGGTGAGCGGCCGCTGGTACGAGACGCTCTTCGGGCGCCCGGCCGACAACAACCCGATGCCGACGCTCGTCGAATGGCAGGTCGTGCCCGGCGGTTGGGTCCAGGTCTTCGTCGACGCCGCACGCGCGGGGTCCGGGCTGCTGAACTTCGCCGTCGACGATCTCCAGACCCACATGGCTGAGCTCCGCGAACGCGGACTCGAGCCCGGCGACGTCACCGGCGCCAGCAAGGGGGTCCACCTGTCGGCGCTCACCGATCCCGATGGCAACACGATCAGCCTGATCGGCGGATTCAGGGTCGAATACTGATCCACGCAGTCACTGCAGCGCAGCCTGCACAGCGCTCACCACCGCACGGGTGGACTGACGGCTGCCGACGGTGATTCGTACACCGCCGTCGGCATAGCCGCGGACCTTCAGGCCGGTACCGTCGAACACCTCGCGCCACTGCCGGCCCCAGGGTGGCAGATAGACGAAGTTGGCGTGAGCATCGGTGCTGTACACCCCCATCGCCCGCAGGCGCATGCGCAGGTAGCGACGTTCGGCGGTGATCATCCGAATACGTTGTTGCAGCTCGCTTTCGGCGTCATACGACGCGGCGACGGCCACCATTCCGGTGATGGCGATACCGAACGGCTGCTGCATGGTCCATAGCTTGCGGGCCAGCTCGGACGCACAGAATCCGTAGCCGACGCGAAGACCCGCCAGCCCATATGCCTTCGAGAAAGTCCGCACCACAACGACATTCGGATAACGGGCGACGAGTTCAGGACCGTCGATGCGATGGTGTGGCGCGAGGAACTCGACATACGCCTCGTCGAGTACGACAACGGTGTCGGCCGGGATGCGCTGAAGAAACCGCCCGATGTCGGCCGCCGACTCGACCGTTCCGGTCGGATTGTGCGGCCGGCACACCACCACGACTCGGGCCTTCGCGGCAGCGTCGGCCATGGCGTCTAGGTCGTGGTGGCCGTGCTCGTCGAGGCTGACGGTGACCGACTCCAGCCGGGCCATGTGGGCGAAGATCGGATAGCCGTCGAACGTCGGTGACGTCATCACCATTTTGTCGCCGGGGCTCGTGACAGCGTTGAGCACCTGCATGATCACGCCCGTGGCACCGACCCCGATGACGACCTGCTCGTCGCGTACACCGAGATGACCGGCGATCAATGTACGAAGCCGCTCGGGAAGGAACTCCGGATACCGGTTGCCCGCATCGATGGCGGACACCAGCGCGGACCGCACCGACGGCAGCGGCGGGAACGGATTCTCGTTGAGCGACAGCGCCATTGGGTTCACCGCACCGGGTAGCGCGCTCACGGCTGCGTCCGTCACCTCGCGATTGGGGGTGGACATCAGATCCTCCCACCCCACCTGACGGCTGCGGCTCCCGCGAAGTCTCCGGCGTGCGCGAACGCCGACATCATGACGACATCACCCTTTTTCAGCTGGCCGTCGGTGATGGCACGGTCCAGGTTGATCGGAATACCCGCGGCGAACAGGTTCCCGCAGTCATCAAAAGTATCGAGGTGTCTCGATTTATCCAGCTCCATCGCTTCGCGCCAGTTCCGCAGGAATGCGCGATTCGGCTGGTTGGTGACCAGGAGGTCGAGATCCCTTGGCTTCACGCCGATCCGATCACAGACCGCGTAGGACACCTCGGGCACCTGTCGGTTGCCCCGGGCCAGCACCTTGGTGATCTTGCTTTCGGTGAACCCGATGCAGCCCTCCCCCGGACCGGCTTGCCACCACTTACGGGGCGGATCGACGGCGAGCGTCATATCGCCGGCGAATTCACCGTAGGTGCGGCATTCGATGTCGAGGATCGGCGACTGGTCGGACAGGGTCACCAGCCCTACCGCGGCACCGTCGCCCGGCACTGACGCCTGCGCCTTGCGCCGAATCGTCGGCTGGTCGAACGCCTGGCCGGCCGCATTCTGAGCGATCGCGATCAGTGCGGTGCGCCCTTCACCCGACTCGATCAGGTTGCGTGCCACCTTCAGTGCGAGCACGAACGCTGCACATCCGCCGTTGTGCAGATCGAGGACCCAATTCGGTTTCATCCCAAGGCGATGCGCCATTCCGCCGCCTCCGCCGTAGAACGGCATGTCCGGCATCTGGGTGTGGGTGATCAGGATATCGGCGCCCGCGACCGTGTCCTGGCCGTGGCGTTCGATCAGCCCGGCCGCGGCACTTTCCACCATGTCGATGGCCGTCTCGTCCTCGGCGACATGATGACGGAACTTGGGCGCCTTGAACATCACGTTGTCCCGCAGGTCGTCGGATTCGGCGAACTGGGCGTAGTAGTCGGCGCTGATCGGTTTCCCAGGCAGATACGTCGACACATCGATCAGACTGACAGTCATCACTTCATCCAATCCGGCTTGACGGCGAGGCCGTGGTGATGGCGATACTCGGCGATCGCCTTGAGGTTCTTGAGCTCCAGCAGATGACCGGGGCCGAACATGTCCCAGAAGTCTCCGACCCACACCGGGCGCTTGGGCGGTGCGGTCTCCGGGTAGGGATTTTCGTCGTAGAACGGATGATGGCAGTTGGTCCACAGCACCACCGAGCCGGGCTTGTCGAACACCAACTGCGCGTCGACGATTCGCATCAGATAGATCATCCAGAGGTGCTTGCCCTGATCCCAGGCGCAGTGGTAGTCGATCGTGCGCGCGTCGGGGTTGGCGACGGTTCGCGTGTAGATCGGGCTTCCCGTGTCGCCGCCGAGCTTGTCGTAGGCCACCCAGAGTCCGGGTTCATCGGTCTGCTCGAACCCGCGCAGGCTGTAGGTCCACTCCTCGAGGCAGCGGGTGTCCGCCAGCCATTCGTAGAGCTCGTCGGGCGGACAGTCGACGTAATCGTTGACGGTGCAGTATGTTCCGAACACCTCGTCGTGGGGATACACCGACCTCATCATCTCCATGATGATCGGTGTCGCCTTCTCCTTCGGAGAGGTTTCGACGCGGGTCACACCGTCGATCGGGTCGGTGGTGCCGCGGTCGACCGCGATGTCCTCAAGTGCGGGCAGCGACATAGGGGTGCTCCTCCTTGGTGATGTCGGGCTTCTTGTCAGCGTCGGCGTCGTTGCCGAGAAATGCTGCGAACGGTGGGATTTCATCTGCGGAACACTCGATGCTCACGACCGAGGGGCCCTCCGCGCCGAATGCGGTCTCGAGCGCGGCGGGCAGGGCGCCGATATCGTCGACGTCCACCGAACGCAGGTCCGGGAACATTGCTGCGAGTCCGGCGCCCAGCCGGCTCGGCCCGAACCGGTTGTAGCTGTACAGGTCGCCGTAGAACTGCTGTTCGCGCGTCACACACATCGCGTGCGCGTGGTTGTCGAACAGTAGAAAGGTGACGGGCAGTCTGTACTGCAGCGCGGTGTGAATCTCCATGCCGTGCATGAAGAACGAGCCATCGCCCGAGATGACGACGGTGCGGCTGTTCGGATCGGCGGCGTTGCCGAACGCCACGCCGATACCGGCACCGAAGCTGTACCCCATACCGCCCATCCCCAGCGCGACGATGAACCGGCCGTCACGGCGGACCGGCAGGTGATGTATGGCCGCAGCGCCGATGTTGCCCGCGTCGACGACGACGTCGACGCCGTCGGGCAGCATCCGGTCGAGCAACGTCATCGCGTCGCGATACCGAATCCCCGGCCCGCCGTGCGCGGGTGGGTGCAACTCCGTGCGGCGCACCGCATCGGGGACTCGGAGCCGGGGCGGCCTGCCGCGACCTGACAGTGCCGTGGTGAGCCTGGACAACGACCCGCGCAGGTCGTCGGTTTGCACGTGGGTCCACGGCAGAAAGGGAGCCTCGGCCCCGATCGAGTAGACGTTCGTCGACCGCAGCGCATGGTCCAGACCGGCGCGCGCCGTCACCGACAGCCGGGTGCCGACCACGAGGCACAGGGCGCTTTCGGCGATGGCGGTCGCCACGCTGGGATGGCCCATCACACCGGTCACGCCGAGGGCGGACGACGAGCCCATCCCCGGTGTGCCCGCGACGTCTTTGGCGTCGGGCACGCATGCCACCCGCGCCCGCAGCAGTGCCCGCAGCTGTTCGAGTTCGGCACGGGCGTCGTCTCGGGCCACCTGTTCACCGGCGATGATCGTGACCGGACCGTCGACCCGCCGAAGTGCGCGCACAATCGGATGCGGATCACCGGTGTGTACGTCGCGTTGAGTGATCGAGATGTCGGCACCGTTCACGGCCTTCATTGCCGCCTGCTGAATATCCTTGGGCAACAACAGGACTGCGGGACCGCCCGTCTTCGCTGCGGCAATGGCCTCCGGCAGCGCCGTGATGATGTCTTCTGGGGTCGTCACACGCCGGCAATAGACCGACACCGCCGAGAACAGCGCCTGCCCGTCGAGTGCACCGTTGCGGCCGCTGGTGTCCTGGAACGCACCTCGACCGTCGAGTGTCGTCGGGGCCTGCCCGATGAGTGCCAGCACCGGCACCCGGCTTGCATAAGCTTCGCCTAGGCCGGGAACCGTGTTGAGGCATCCGCCGCCCGACGTCGCGGCGACCACGCCCAGTCCGGCGCCGCTGCGGCTGTAGCCGTCGGCCATTGTGGCAGCGGAGAACTCGTGCTTGGCCAGCACCGCGGTGATGTCAGCGCGGTAGAACGCAGCGTCGTACAGATCCTCGATGTTCGCGCCGTCGACGCCGAAGATGTATTCGACCCCCGCCGACGCGAGATACCCGACCACGTGGTCGACAACTCGATGCCCTGCCATATAGAGGACACGAATGGCTGGAAGATTCGGTTCACCCGGTGTCTGGAATCACAGCTGTTTTTCGAGCAGTACCTGGCCCGAATCGGGTGAAACCAGTTGCACAGCAGCGATTTCGTCGATCGGGAGGGGCGTGTTCGCGCTGGGTAGCGCCGTCGCGCCCGACAAGCCCAGCCACGTCGCGACCTGGCTTTGACTACCGTCGCGGCCGACCACAACCATGCCCAGATTCTGCGGCGGTGCATCGCGCCTGCCCCAGTCGCCGTACGTGCACGCCATGTCGATGCGGGTACCCCAGCCGTAGCCGGTCAGGCTGATGGTCGCGTTGATCGGTGTCTCGGACACCTTCGACATCTCCATCGCGGTTCCGGCGATCTGGTCGGTACCGGTCCCAAATCCCAGCGCATCGGGTCGAATGGCGATCACCAGTCCAACGGCGAGCACCGCAGCCGCGGCGGCCAGCGCGGCGGTCGTCATCCAGCGGGAGCGCCTGCGGCTCGCGTTGACGCGATGCAACAGCGAGTCCAGCATCTGCGGTCGCAGCTGCGGCTCGGACTGTTCTCCGTCGAGCCAGGCCACGTCGGCCTTGTCCAGTTTGGCGAGCAGCGGAGGGATTTCACCCAGTTCCTCGACGGCGGCGCGGCACCGCGGACACGTCTGCAGGTGCGCCTCGTACTCCAGGCGCTCGTCGGTGGACAACGCGCCGAGGACGTAGGCAGCGTCCCACGTCGCATAGCGATCGTCGTCCACGTCGCCACCACCCTTCGGTAGCCCGAACAGTGTCATCTCCTCACCCCCATCTCCTGCAGCCGCAGGCGCAGGGCCTGCATCCCGTAGTGCAGCCGCGATTTCACGGTCCCTTCGGCGATCTGCAGATCGGCAGCCATCTGGGCGGTCGAAGCGCCCTGGTAGTACGCGCGGCTGATGACGGCGCGGTGGTCCTCGGACAGCTGGGCCAGCGCCTCGCTGAGCAACATGCGGTCCAGCGCCGCCTCCACCTCGTCGGGTCCCGCGTGGTCCGCCGCCTGTTCCATGTCGGGGGTGCCCGATTCGCTGCGGAACCTCGCGCTTCGTCTCTCGTCGATGACGAGGTTACGCGCGACGGTGAACAGCCACGCCCGCGCGGATCTCTCGCTGTCGCCGGTCACCTCGGGATGGCGCCACGCACGCAGTAGCGTCTCCTGCACGACATCCTCCGCTCGAGCTGCATCCCCGGTGAGCCGCACGACATAGCGCCAGAGAACTGCGGCGTGCTCCTGATAGAGCACCCGCATGACCTGGCTTTCTGCGGTCCCCGGGTCGTCCAAATTTCAACCTCCGTTGGTAATACGAGGTTGCGGGTCATCCGGTTCAGTGTCGCAGTCGCGGCACAGAGGTGAGGGCGCTCTAGAGCGACGTGAGGATCCGCGGCCCGTCGTCGGTGACGGCGACGGTGTGTTCCCAGTGGGCGGCGCGGGATCCGTCCGCCGTGACGACGGTCCACTGGTCTTTGAGCACAACGGTCTTCGTGGTGCCCAGCGTGAGCATCGGTTCGATGGCCAGTACCGAACCAGCCGCCAGATGCGGGCCCCTTCCGGGCGCCCCTTCGTTGGGCAGGAACGGGTCCATGTGCATCTGCCTACCGATGCCGTGCCCGCCGTAGCCGCCGACGATCCCGAACTTGCGGCCGTACCGCTTCTCGGCGGCATGCGACTCGACCTCGATCGCGTGGGAGACGTCGGTGAGCCGGTTGCCGGGCACCATGGCGGCGATGCCCGCCTCCATGGCCTCGCGGGTGGCTGCGGACAGCGCTTCGTCGACGGCAATCAACGGACCGATACCGAAGGTGACCGCGGAGTCGCCGTGCCAACCATCGAGGATCGCCCCGCAATCGATGGACACCAAATCGCCCGATGAGAGGATGTCGTCCGCGGACGGAATGCCGTGCACTACACGATCATTGACCGACGAGCAGATGCTGGCCGGAAAGCCATGGTAGCCGAGGAACGACGGGGTGCCGCCACCGTCGCGGATCACCGCTTCGGCGATCTCGTCGAGCGCGAGCGTGGACACACCGGGGACCGCGGCTTCGCGGACCGCGGCCAACGCGGAGGCAACCAGTGCACCCGCAGCGGCCATCGCGTCGAGTTCGGCGGGGGTGCGCTGCGGCACGACCCGGCGGCTCCGCAGCCCTGGCAGACCCATGACCGAACTACTTGCCGAGCGCTCGTAGCGCCCGGGCGAACACCTCGTCCAGCGGGCCCACGGCATCGACGGTCTGGAGGTTGTTGTGGGAGTAATACTCGAGCAGCGGCTCGGTCTCGTCCCGGTAGACCTGCATCCGGTTGCGGATGACGTCTTCGGTGTCGTCGTCGCGGCCACGGGCCTTGAGCCTCGTGAAGAGCTCGTCCTCTGAGACGGCGAACTCCAGCACGGCGTCGAGCTTGGTGTTGTGGTTCTTCAGCATCTCGTCGAGGGCCTTGGCCTGCTCGACCGAGCGCGGGTAACCGTCGAGGATGAACCCGGCGGCCGCGTCCTCCTGCTCGATCCGGTCTTCGACGAGTGCATTGGTGAGGGTGCTCGGCACCAGGTCGCCGGCGTCAAGGTAACGCTTGGCCTCGACCCCCAGCTCGGTGCCTTCGTTGATGTTCTTGCGGAACAGGTCGCCGGTCGAGATCTGCGGGATTCCGAGCTTCTCAGAGAGCTTCTGCGCCTGGGTGCCTTTACCCGCGCCGGGCGGTCCGAGTAGAACGACTCTCACTTCAGGAACCCTTCGTAGTTGCGTTGCATCAGCTGGCTCTCGATCTGTTTGACCGTATCCAAGCCGACACCGACCATGATCAGAACCGCAGTACCGCCGAAGGGCAGGTTCTGCACTGAGCCTGTGTTGCCGATCTGCAGGAACAGGTTCGGCAACACGGCGATGACACCCAGATAGATCGAGCCCGGCAGGGTGATCCGATTGAGCACATATCGCAGATAGTCGGCGGTGGGCGCACCTGGACGGATGCCTGGAATGAACCCGCCGAACTTCTTCATCTCGTCGGCACGTTCCTCGGGGTTGAACGTGATCGACACATAGAAGTACGTGAAGAAGATGATGAGCCCGAAATAGACCGCGATATAGACCGGGTCAGCGGGGTTCGTGAGGTACTCGGCGACAAACCTGGACCAGCCGCTGTTCGACGCGTTCGGGTCACCGCTGGTGATCAGCTGCGTGATCAGGTGCGGGATGTAGATCAGCGACGACGCGAAGATGACCGGGATGACACCCGCCTGGTTGACCTTCAGCGGCAGATAGGTCGACGTACCGCCGTACATCCGCCTGCCGACCATGCGCTTGGCGTACTGGACCGGGATGCGTCGCTGGCCCTGCTCCACGAACACCACGCCGACGACGATGCCCAGGGTGGCCAGGCAGACCATGGTGAACACCAGACCGCCGCGGCTGTCCAGGATGGACTTGCCCTCGCCGGGGATCGCCGACGCGATGCTGGCGAAGATCATCAGCGACATGCCGTTGCCGATGCCGCGCTCGGTCACCAGCTCGCCCATCCACATCACCAGCGCGGCCCCCGCGGTCATCACCAGCACCATCACGACGAGCGTGAAGATGTTCAGGCCGTCGCTCTGGCCCTGAATGATGTCGAGCGTGCAGCCCTGAAGAAGGCCACCGTTGGCGGCCAGCGCGACGATGCTGGTGGATTGCAGCAGCGCCAGGGCGATCGACAGATAACGCGTGTACTGCGTCATCTTCGTCTGGCCGGCCTGGCCCTCTTTACGCAGCTGCTCGAAGCGCGGGATGACGACGGTCAGCAGCTGCACGATGATGCTGGCGGTGATGTAGGGCATGATGCCGACCGCGAACACCGAGAGCTGCAGTAGTGCGCCGCCGGAGAACAGGTTGATCAGTGAATAGACCTGGCCCGAGTCGCCGCCGCTGACCTCCGCGATGCACTGCTGAACGTTCGGGTAGTTGACGCCGGGCGACGGAATCGAGGCGCCCACGCGGTAAAGGATGACGATGCCGATGGTGAAGAGGATTTTGCGCCGCAGGTCCACTGTCCGCAGTGACGAGATGAAAGCCGAAAGCACTCTTCCTCCTGCGCAGCCGACCTGTGACTAGCGGCATGCAAATGTGGCTGGTCTGACCAGCGGGTTCTTGGCTAAGTCTGGGTATCGATCATGAGCGACGTCCGTCAGGCGCGCAGCCTGCGAAGTCACGCGTCAAACAGTCTACGAGACTAACAGTTGCAGCTCCTTTGCCCTGCATCCTGCCGCCCCGATGTGCACTCACAGTTGCTTCTCAGCCGGGGAACATACCGTGGGACTTATCTCGTTATATCCACTAAGTAAATGACTTCTTCGACTAGGGGCTGATGATGGCTAGGACTGAGAACGACACGTGGGATCTCGCGTCGAGCGTCGGCGCGACGGCGACGATGGTCGCCGCGGCGCGCGCGATCGCGACCAAGGCCGACGATGCATTGATCGACGATCCGTTCGCCGAACCTCTGGTCCGCGCGGTCGGGGTGGACTTCTTCACCAAGCTCGCAAGTGGAGAGCTGCGCGCTGAGGATGTCGACGTCGACCACGCATCCGTCGGAATGGCGCGGATGACCGACAACATGGCGGTACGGACCAAGTTCTTCGACGAGTTTTTTGCTGCCGCCGTCGGAGGCGGCAATTCAGCAGACGCCGCCGCCTCGGGGGTCCGCCAGGCGGTGATCCTGGCGTCGGGCCTGGACTCCCGGGCATACCGGCTGGCGTGGCCCGCGGGGACGACCGTCTACGAGATCGATCAGCCCGAGGTCATCGAGTTCAAGACCAGGACGCTCGCGGACTTCGGCGCCGAGCCGACTGCCGACCGCCGGACCGTCGCGGTGGATCTTCGCTTCGACTGGCCCTCGGCACTGATCGCCGCCGGGTTCGACCCGAGCAGGCCCACCGCGTGGAGCGCAGAGGGCCTGTTGGGCTATCTGCCGCCGGAGGCACAGGACAAGCTGCTCGACACCATCACCGAGCTCAGCGCCGTCGGCAGTCGCGTCGCGGTCGAGAGCACGCCGGGCATCGATCCGGCGGACCACGAGAAGGCGATCGAGCGGATGCAGGAAGCCGCCCAGCAGTGGCGGAACCACGGCTTCGAACTCGACTTCGCCGACCTCATCTACTTGGGTGACCGCAACGAGGCGTCGGCGTACCTGGCCGATCGCGGCTGGCAGGTCTCTTGGCAGAGTGTCAAGCAGCTGTTGAGTGAGAACGGATTGCCTGAAATCACCGAAGAGGACGAGGACGTCGCCCGATTCGGTGACCTGCAGTACGTCACGGGCATACTCGGGTCATGAGCCGGGCGGACAGCCGAACCGAAGGAGACAGCTGGGATCTGGCGTCCAGCGTCGGCACCACCGCCACGATGGTGGCCGCGGCACGCGCGGTGGCGAGTCGTGATGCCGACCCACTGTTCGACGACCCCTATGCCGCAGCGCTGGTGCGCGCCGTCGGCCTGGACTTTTTCACGAAGCTCGCCGACGGGGAGGTCGAATTGCCCGACGACGGCGAGCCCGGCGGTCCGGCGTTCCTCGCCACCTCGATCGCGGTGCGAACGCGATTCTTCGACGACTTCTTCACCGAGGCAGGCGCGGCCGGAATACGCCAGGCCGTGATTCTGGCGTCGGGGCTGGATTCGCGCGCCTACCGGCTGTCATGGTCGGACGGCACCGTCGTCTACGAGATCGACCAGCCCCAGGTGATCGAGTTCAAGTGCGCGACGATGGAGTCCATCGGTGCCACCCCTGCCGCCGAACAGCGCACGGTCGGCATCGACCTGCGTGAGGACTGGCCGAAGGCGTTGCGCGGCAGTGGTTTCGACCCACATCAGCCGACGGCCTGGAGTGCCGAAGGTCTGCTGGTCTATCTGCCGCCGGACGCACAGGACCGGCTGTTCGACGACATCACGGCACTCAGCGCGCGGGGCAGCCGGCTGGCCACCGAGTATCACCCCGACGCCGCCGCCAGCATCGGCGCGCGGCTCAAGGACATGAAGGACCGCTGGGGTGACGCCCCCGATATGGACATCACGAAGTTGTTCTACGACGGTGAGCGCAACGGGGTCGTCGAATACCTGGGCGAGCACGGCTGGAACGTCTCAGCCCGTCGCCGCCCGGAGGTGTTCGCCGGGTATGGCCGCGAGTTTCCCGACACCGAAGCCCTTGTACCACTCCGCGATTCGCTTGCAGTCATCGCGACTCGAAAGTAGGAATCCATGCCACGCACCGACAACGATTCATGGGATCTGGCGTCCAGCGTCGGATCGACAGCGACGATGGTCGCCGCGCAACGGGCGCTGAGCAACCGTGAGGAACTCATCCACGACCCGTATGCCGAGCCGTTGGTGCGCGCCGTCGGAATGGACTTCTTCATCCGCGCACTCGACGGCGAGATCGACCTCGACGAGGTCGACCCTCGGTTCAACGTGCGCAACGCAGCAGAGGGAATGGCAGTGCGCACACGCCATTTCGACACATTGTTCACCGACGCGGCCGCCGCCGGTGTGCGGCAGGCCGTGATCCTTGCCGCGGGGCTGGACGCGCGTGCGTATCGGCTGGCGTGGCCCGCGGGGACCACTGTCTACGAGCTGGACCAGCCCGAGGTCATCGCGTTCAAGAGCGACACGTTGGCGCAATTGGGCGCCGAGCCTGCCGCCGACCGGCGACCGATCGCGATCGACCTCCGCGAGGACTGGCCGAAAGCGCTGGTGGATAACGGCTTCGACGCCACCCAGCCGACGGCGTGGATCGCCGAGGGATTACTGATCTACCTGCCACCCGACGCTCAGGACCTGTTGTTCGACCGCATCGACGAGCTCAGCGCGCCCGGTAGCCGTGTCGCGACCGAGCACATCCCGGACATCAGCGCGTTCTCCGACGAAAGGTCGCAGGAGATCGCGGACCGGCTCAAGAAGTACGGTCACGACATCGAGATGTCGGAGCTGATCTATCGCGACGAGCGCAATGACGTCATCGACTACCTCACCGCCAAAGGTTGGGACGTCTCAGCGCAGGCGATGCGGGACGCCTACGCCGCCAACGGGTTCGAATTCCCGGAGGACAGTGCGATGGGCTTCTTCGCCGACATGAGCTACCTGTCCGCGATCAAGCGCTAGGTCCGCCTGCCAGTTCGAGGAACCTGGCGTACCGGTCTTCTACCGGGTCGGTCCACGCGGGGTCGGGTTCTACGATGCGGTCGACAGAGGCCCATCGCGCGGCGTCGCCGACGGCGGTTTCGAGTCCGGCCGCCATCCGTGCCAAAAACGCCGCACCCAGCGCGGCGCCCTCGGCGACGCCCGACACGCTCACGGGCAGCCCGGTGGCGTCGGCGATGGCCTGCATCCACGGCGCGACGCGCGTGCCGCCGCCCGTCGCGACAATGCGCGTCGCCCGGGCGCCGCTCATCTCGACGATCTGCCGCACAACGAATCCCGACGCCTCATAGGCGGCGCGTCGCACCGAGGCACCGTCGTGGGTGAGGTTCAGCCCGTCGAGCACGCCGCGGCGATCGGGATCGTGCAGCGGGACGCGTTCACCGCGCAGGTAGGGCGACCACACCGGCACCCGCCCGGGGTCGACGTCGCCGTTTCCGACGAGGCGGTCCACCCAGCCGAGGAACAAACCACCCGCGTTACTCGGCCCGCCGATCTGGAGCTTGCCCGCGGCGGTGTGTGGCAGCGTCCAGAGGCCGGGCACCTCACGGAACTCACTGATCGTCACCCACACGATCAGAGTCGTGCCGCACAACACGAGGACGTCGCCGTCCTGGTCGGCGCCCGCGACGATCTGTTCGCACACCGCATCGACCGCGCCCGCGGCCAACACGGTGTCGGAGTCCCGCAGCCGACCCACCGCGACGCCGGTCGTCTCCACGCGTGGCATCGCCGCCGGGTTCGTACCGCACTCGGCGCAGACCGATTCGCTCCACCGCTCGCCGTCGAACAACGGATAAGCGGTGCTGGCGGTGGAATTGTCGATGATTGCCTCGCCCGCGAGCACGTGATTGGCCACCGCCGCCGCGGGCCAGTACCCGTGGGCGCCGGGCGCCTCCCCCACCGTCCAGCGCAGGAACTCTTCTGCTTCACCGGAGAGGAACGTGGTGTCCGGGCCGGCGTCCCGCCTACCGCGGACGTCGCCGTAGAGCAGGCCCGGGGTGAGCGGCCGTCCCTCGTCGTCGACGGCCGTCAGGGACGGCACCATCGCGGTGACCGCCACCGCCGCGGCATCGGGCCGACGCAATTCGGCAAGGGCCGCCAACGGTCCCCGCCGCCACGCCTCGTCGGCGTCATGTTCGAACTGATCTGGTGCGGGGACCCGCAATCGGTGCGGGATCCGGACCCGCGCGGCCACCTGACCATCCTCGTCGGCGGCCACCGCCTTCACGGCCGTCGTACCGATGTCGATGCCGATAGTGACCGCTTTGGCTGACACGGGCGCCACCGTACGCCAGCATGTCCATACGTGAGCAGACTTCGCGCGCTCGTGACCGCACCACTGCGCGGTCCCGGCCTCGACAAGCTGAACCAACTGGTCGACGTCGTGTACGACCCGTGGATCGAGCTACGCCCGCTGCGGATCTACTCGGCCGAACAGCTCGCCGAGCGTGCGAGCGCCGAGCACGCCAACATCCTTGTCGTGGAGGCTGATTCGGTGAGCGGGCCGGTACTCGACCTGCCGCTGCGGGCGGTTGCGTCCACGCGCGGGGACCCCAACAATGTCGACGTGGCCGCGGCGACGGCGGTCAAGGTGCCGGTGCTGAATACGCCGGGTCGCAATGCCGACGCCGTCGCGGAAATGGCGATCGCGCTGCTCTTCGCCGCTACCCGTCAGGTGCTGACCGCCGATGCAGACGTCCGCGCTGGAGAGGTGTTTCGCGACGGCACCATCCCCTACCAACGGTTTCGGGCATGGGAGGTCGCGGGGATGACGGCCGGGCTGGTGGGTCTCGGCGCCGTGGCCCGAGCGCTGCGCTGGCGGCTGCAGGGGCTCGGCCTGACGGTGATCGCCTGCGACCCGTACAACGACGAGGCCACCCACAGCCTCGACGCCCTGCTCGCCGAGGCCGACATCATCTCGCTGCACGCGCCCGTCACCGACGACACCGTGGACATGATCGGCGCCGACCAGTTCGCAAAGATGCGCGACGGCGCGGTGTTCCTCAATACTGCTCGCGCGCAACTGCACAACACCGACGCCCTCGTCGACGCGCTGCGCTGTGGCAAGCTCGGCGCGGCCGGGCTGGATCACTTCGTCGGCGAATGGCTGCCGGTCGATCATCCGCTCACGGGGATGTCCAACGTCGTGCTCACACCTCATATCGGCGGCGCCACGTGGAACACTGAGGCGCGGCAGGCGCAGATCGTCGCCGACGGCCTCGAGATGCTGTTGTCCGGACGCTCGCCCGCGCACATCGTCAACCCGGAGGTGCTGACATGGTGAGATACGTCGCCAACCCCGAGGACGCGGTGCTCGACGCTGCCAAGGACATGCTGCGCCGCGGCCTTGTCGAGGGCACCGCGGGCAATATCTCGGCCAGGCGCGAGGACGGCAACATCGTCATCACGCCGTCGTCGGTGGACTACGCCGACATGGTGCTGGACGACCTCGTCCTCGTCGACTCCGAAGGTGCTGTGCTGACCGCCAAGGACGGCCGGAGCCCGTCGACGGAGATGTCGCTGCACCTGGCGTGCTATCGCGCATTCGACGACATCGGCAGCGTGATCCACAGTCATCCGGTGTGGGCCACGATGTTCGCGGTCGCCCGTCAGTCGATTCCGGCCTGCGTCGACGAGTTCGCCGTGTACTGCGGCGGCGAGATTCGGTGTGCGGAGTACGCGGCGTCAGGAAGTCCCGATGTCGGCGACAACGCAGTGAAAGCGTTGCAGGACAGGGCGGCAGCGCTGATCGCCAACCACGGGCTGGTGGCGGTGGGCCCGCGGCCCGACAAGGTGCTGCATGTCACCGCGTTGGTGGAGCGCACCGCGCAGATCGCCTGGGGCGCAAGAGCTCTCGGTGGGCCGGTCCCCATTCCCGACGAAGTCAACAAGAACTTCGCCTCGGTATACGGCTACCTACGCCAGAATCCCATGTGACGGGTGGGGTTCTAGAAGCGGTAATCGCCCAGCCAGAGCGCGCTGACGCCGGTTACCGACCGTTCGGCCTGGCTGAGCACCCCGGCCACCGAGCGGCCGACGAGGACCGCCAGGGCCTCAGGCATCGACGCGGCCGCAGGCTGCGACGACGGTTTCGGCCTCAGCATGTCCATGAGCGACGAGCCCGGGTAGTTGACCAGGCGGACCTCGTCGTCGGGATCGAGGCCGGCCAGCACCTTGGCGCGGTTGAGCGCGGTGCGGAACCCGCCGAGTTCGTCGACAAGGCCGTGTTCCAGCGCGTCGGCCCCGGTCCACACCCGACCGCGAGCAACCGCGTCGACGGCCTCGACGGTCATCTTGCGACCCGAGGCGACACGCTCGACGAAGTCGGAGTAGGAGAGATCAGCCTCCGCCTCGACCAGCGCGTGCTGCTCATCGGTGAAGGGCTGGTTGATCGACCAGGCGTCGGCGTTGGCGTTGGTGCGCACCGAATCCGAGCCGATGCCGAGACGGTCCTTGAGTTCCCGGGCGACCAGCTTGCCGGTCACGACACCGATCGAGCCGGTGATTGTTCCTGGATTGGCGACGATCGCATCGGCGGCCATCGACACGTAATAGCCACCCGATGCCGCGACCGCACCCATCGACGCGACAACGGGTTTTCCGCTGTCCCGCACCCGGTTCACCTCGCGCCAAACGGTTTCCGAGGCGGTCGCCATTCCACCGCGACTGTCCACTCGCAACACGATCGCGGAGACGGAATCGTCGGCCGCCGCCTCGCGCAAGGCCGCAGTGATGGTGTCACCGCCGGCGCTTGATTCGCCGAACGACAGCACCTGCGGTCCGCCCCGGCCGCTGACGATCAGGCCGTGCACGGTGATGACGGCGATCGTCGGCTTGCCCTTGCGGCCCGGAACCGGCGGCAGCGGTGACGAGGGTCGCGAAACAGTGGCTTTCGCGTATCGCGACAGGTACAGCCGGGGCGGCGCATCGTCGGAATCCGCATCGCCGTTCTTGGATGAAATGTCAGACGCACCAACGAGTTCGACGATACGTGCGTACGCCTCGTCGCGGAATCCGATTCGATCGACCAGGTGGCCGGTGACAGCGTCGTCGCGCAATAATGGCGCTTTGTCGGCAAGCGCGTCGACGTCGGCTGCCTCGATACCGCGTGACTCGGATACCGCCTGCGCGACCTGGGCATGCAGGCTTTCGATCAGTCTGGTGTCAGCCTCCCGGTGGGAATCGGTATAGCTGTTCTGGGTGAAACGGTTTGGGGCTGACTTGTATTCGCCACGCGCGATGTACTGAGCCTCGATACCCGCTTTATCGAGCGCATCGCGTAAGAACATCGCACTGGTGGCGAAACCGACCAAACCGACTGTGCCCGAGGGTTGCATCCACACCTCGCGGAACGCCGAAGCGAGGTAGTACGACAGAGTGCCCGGATAGGTCTCGGCCCACGCGAGCGACGGTTTCACGTCGCTGAACGCCGAGATCGCGTCGCGCAGTTCCTGCACCGGACCCGGCGCGGCTGCACTCAGCTGGACGCGCGCGATCAGCCCGGCCACGCGCGGATCGTCGGCGGCACGGTGGATGGCGGCGACAACGTCGCGCAGCACCATTGGCCGCGTGCCGGCGGTGATCATCGACAGCGGGTCGAAGCCACCGGTTTCCGGTGGCGCTGCCATCAGATCGAGCTCAAGCACACACCCGCCGGGGACGCCGTGATGACGGGCGGTGTCCACCCGCTTGCCGAGCGCACGTAAGTCGTCGATTCCAGGGATGCCGGGCAGAAATGCGAACATCCTGTGAGCCTACCGGCGCGAAAGTGGGGGCCGGCCTGTCGCAGTTCCGGCCGCTGGCCGGAAGCGACGTTGCCGATCTCGGCAAGACCGAAAACACGACGGCAACAGAGTATTTCAGTCCGCTTTCGCCAGTGCGGTCAGTGACCCAGGTGCGGGTTAGCGGCCCAGGTACCGGGAGAACTGCGGGCAGTAGATGTTCACCGAGGCCCGCATGAAGCCCACGGCCTGTTCCTTGGTCAGATTGCTGTTCACCAAGGACTGGAGGATGCCTCGTACCAACGGTGGCGGGTTGGGATTGCGCGCCATCTCCCGGGTCATCGTGTCGCAGACCTGTCGGCCCAACGCCGGGACATCGGTTTCGGGGCCGACGGTGATGCCCAGGGAGCTCACTGCCTTCTCGAACTGCTCGTCGGCGTCCTGAGCGTGCGCGGACGCGGCGCTACCGAAGACCGCGAGGCCGGCGCTGACCATCGCAACAGCGATGGCACGACGGACAGTGGTCATGTCTGCTCCTGAACTTTTCGGCACGCGCAATGTAGATCGCGCCCGTGACCCGTTGCGTTACCGCATTCGACGAAACGCAAGAGCCCCCACCGTAACGGCAGGGGCCCTTGTCGACAACTGGACCTACAGCTCGGCGGCGGGCCGCCAATCAGACTTCGGTCGCGGATCCGCCCGCAGCGGTGATCTTCTCGCGTGCACTGCCGCTGAACTTGTGAGCGGTGACGTTGACCTTCACGGTCAGCTTGCCGTCGCCGAGCACCTTGACCAACGTGTTCTTGCGCACCGCACCGGAAGCCACCAGCTCGTCGACACCCACATCGCCGCCCTTGGGGAACAGCTTGTTGATGTCGCCGACGTTGACGACCTCGTACTCGGTCCTGAACCGGTTGCGGAAGCCCTTGAGCTTCGGCAGCCGCATGTGGATGGGCATCTGGCCACCCTCGAACGTCGCCGGGACGTTCTTACGTGCCTTGGTGCCCTTGGTGCCGCGACCGGCGGTTTTGCCCTTGGAACCCTCACCGCGACCCACGCGGGTCTTGGCGGTCTTCGACCCCGGCGCCGGGCGCAGGTCGTGCAGTTTGATGGTCATTGCTAAACCTCTTCTACCTCGACGAGGTGGTGGACGGTCTTGATGAGTCCACGGGTCTGGTCGTTGTCCTCACGCACCACGGACTGCCGGATCTTGCGCAATCCGAGGGTCCGCAGGCTCTCGCGTTGCTTCCAGCGCGCACCGATGGTGCTACGCACCTGAGTGATCTTGAGCTCTGCCATGGTTACGCCGTTCCCTCACGCGCGGCCGACGCGGCGAGCGCCTCGGCTTCACGCCGCGCCCGCAACATGCCTGCCGGCGCCACTTCCTCGATGGTCAGGCCACGTCGGGCCGCGACCTCTTCCGGACGCTGCAGCAGCTTGAGCGCGGCCACGGTGGCGTGCACCACGTTGATCGCGTTGTCGCTGCCCAGCGACTTGGCCAGGATGTCGTGCACGCCCGCACACTCCAGCACCGCGCGAGCCGCACCACCGGCGATCACACCGGTACCAGGGCTGGCCGGACGCAGCATCACGACGCCCGCTGCGGCCTCGCCCTGCACCGGGTGCGTGATCGTGCCGCCGATCAGCGGTACGCGGAAGAAGCCCTTACGCGCTTCCTCGACACCCTTGGCGATGGCGGCCGGGACCTCTTTGGCCTTGCCGTAGCCGACACCGACCATGCCCTTGCCGTCGCCGACGATGACCAGCGCGGTGAAGCTGAACCGCCGGCCACCCTTGACCACCTTGGAGACGCGGTTGATCGTGACGACGCGTTCGATGTAGTTGCTCTTCTCGCCGCCGTCGCGACCGCCACGGCCTCCGCCGCGGTCGTCGCGACGACCACGGCCGTCGCGGTCACCACGACCGCCTCCGCGGTTGTCCTGCGCCGGAGCGGCGCCAGCCTGCTCGGCCATCATGCAGTCCTTCCGTAATGAGTCATTAGAACTTCAGCCCGCCTTCGCGCGCTGCGTCAGCCAGTGCCGCGATGCGCCCGCCGTAGGTGTAGCCACCGCGGTCGAACACCACGGCCTCGATACCCGCAGCCTTCGCGCGCTCGGCGATCAGCTGACCGACCCGCACGCTGTGGGCCTTTTTGTCGCCGTCGACCGCACGCACGTCCGCCTCGATCGACGATGCGGCGGCCACTGTGGTGCCGTCGAGGTCGTTGATCAGCTGCACGTGGATGTGCCGCGACGAGCGGTTGACCATCAAGCGCGGCACCTCTGCCGTGCCCTCGATCTTCTTGCGCAGTCGGGCGTGCCGACGCAACCGCGAGACGCGCCGGGCCTCGGACACGCTCTGCCCCACAGCCTTACGTGACGACGCCTCAGTCTTAGAAGAAGCCATTTCTACTTACCTGTCTTTCCGACCTTGCGGCGGATCTGCTCACCCTCGTAGCGAATGCCCTTGCCCTTGTAGGGATCGCTCTTGCGCAGGCGGCGGATGTTCGCCGCGATCTGGCCGACCTTCTGCTTGTCGATGCCGGAGATCGAGAACTTCGTCGGTGTCTCCACTGCGAACGACACACCTTCGGGGGCGTTGATCAACACCGGATGGCTGTAACCAAGGGCGAACTCGAGGTTGCTGCCCTTGGCCACCACGCGGTAGCCGACGCCGAAGATCTCCATCTTGGTGGTGTAGCCCTCGGTCACACCCGTCACCAGGTTGGCGATGAGCGTGCGGGACAACCCGTGCAGCGAGCGGTTTTCGCGCTCGTCGTTCGGACGGGTCACCACGATGGCGCCATCGTCGTCGCGCGCGACCTGGATCGGTTCGGCCACCGTCAGCTCAAGAGTTCCCTTGGGACCCTTGACCGAGACGTTCTGGCCGGTGATCGTGACATCGACTCCGGCGGGAACCGGAACCGGTTGCTTTCCAATTCGTGACATGGTCTTTAGGCTCCTATCCCCACTACCACACGTACGCGAGGACTTCGCCGCCGACGCCCTCTCGGGCGGCCTGACGGTCGGTTCGCAGACCCGACGACGTGGAGATGATCGCCACGCCCAGACCGCCGAGCACGCGCGGCAGATTGGTGGACTTCGCGTAGACGCGCAGACCGGGCTTGCTCACCCGGCGCAGTCCCGCGATGCTGCGTTCACGGCTCGGGCCGTATTTCAGTTGCACCACAAGCGACTTGCCCACCCGGGCATCCTCGGTGTGGTAATCGGAGATGTAGCCCTCGCTCTTGAGGATCTCGGCGATGTTGGCCTTGATCTTCGAGTGTGGCAGCGACACCTCGTCGTGGTACGCCGAATTGGCGTTGCGCAGACGTGTCAAGAAGTCTGCGATCGGATCCGTCATGGTCATGACAGCCGGTTCACCTTCCTCGCGGCGGTTCCCCCCGAAAGCTCTTGGGGGCCTACCGCAACCTTTTTGATGTGGTTTGTAGTTGTTGGCTGACTAGGGCTTGACGCTCTTCGCGCAAGCGCTCATCACCAGCTGGACTTCTGAACGCCGGGCAGTTCGCCGGCGTGCGCCATCTCGCGCAGGCAGATACGGCAGAGCCCGAACTTGCGGTAAACCGCGTGCGGGCGACCGCACCTATTGCACCGGGTGTAGCCGCGCACCTTGAACTTCGGCTTCTTGTTGGCCTTGTTGACCAGAGCCTTCTTTGCCATTTGCTCAGTTCTCCTTGAAAGGGAAGCCAAGTGCACGCAGCAGCGCGCGGCCTTCGTCGTCGTTCGTCGCCGACGTGACGACGGTGATGTCCATACCCCGGGGGCGATCGATGTCGTCGATGTTGATCTCGTGGAACATCGACTGCTCGTTGAGCCCGAAGGTGTAGTTGCCGGTGCCGTCGAACTGCTTGGGGCTCAGTCCACGGAAGTCGCGGATACGCGGCAGCGCGATCGAGGTCAGGCGGTCGAGAAACTCCCACATCCGGTCGCCGCGCAGCGTCACCCGCGCACCGATCGGCATGCCCTCACGCAGCTTGAACTGTGCGATGGACTTGCGGGCCTTGCGAATCTCGGGCTTCTGGCCGGTGATCAGCGCCAGGTCGTTGACCGCACCGTTGATCAGCTTGGCGTCGCGGGCGGCGTCACCGACACCCATGTTCACGACGACCTTGACCACGCCGGGGATCTGCATGACGTTCGCGTAGCCGAATTCCTTCAGCAACGCGTCCTTGATCTCCTCGCGGTAGCGCTGCTTGAGCCGCGGGACGGTCTTTTCTTCAGTGCTGGTTGTCGGAGTCACTCTAGATGTCCTTGCCGTTGGTCTTGGCGATGCGGACCTTCTTGCCGCTCTCTTCGTCCGTGCGATACCCGATGCGGGTCGGCTTGCCGTCCGAGTCGACGACCATCACGTTGCTCGCGTCGATGGCGGCCTCCTGCGTGACGATGCCGCCGGACTGCGCGCCGCGCTCGTTGCGCGAGACCGCGGTGTGCTTCTTGATCCGGTTGACGCCCTCGACGAGGATCTTGTTCCGCGACGGATACGCCTGCAGCACCTTGCCTTTGGCGCCCTTGTCTTTACCGGAGACGACCAGAACGGTGTCGCCCTTGTGGACCTTCACTTACAACACCTCCGGGGCAAGCGAGACGATCTTCATGAAGCGCTTCTCGCGCAGTTCGCGGCCGACCGGGCCGAAGATGCGCGTACCGCGCGGGTCGTTGTCGGCCTTGATGATGACGGCGGCGTTCTCGTCGAACTTGATGTAGCTGCCGTCGGCGCGACGGCGCTCCTTGACGGTGCGCACGATCACGGCCTTGACGACCTCGCCGCGCTTGACGTTGCCGCCCGGGATGGCGTCCTTGACAGTTGCCACGATGATGTCGCCGATGCCGGCGTAACGCCGCCCCGATCCGCCGAGCACGCGGATGCACAAGATCTCCTTGGCACCCGTGTTATCGGCGACCTTCAGCCGCGATTCCTGCTGAATCACTCGAACTCCTCGACCTGGTATTTGAACGTACGGCAGGCCTGAACATCTGGCGGGCACAGCCCACCAGTGACCCGACGTGCGCGGTCTTGCTGTCACCGAAGAGCACGCAGGGATTTCGAAACGAGATCCGAGGTCTGCCCAAGGCAACCCGTTGATTCTAGGTGACGACCTGCGAGGAACCAAATCGCTGCTGGTCGGGCGCCGGTCGGCGCCGAGGCAATGTCACGCTGAGAGCGTCGTCGCGGCTATATGTGCACGGCATCGCTCTCAGACTGACATTGTGATCACCCCGCGAAGCTCAGGGTATTTCGATGGCGAAATCGTCCATCATCGGCGAGGTGAACGGGTCGAATCCCGCGCCGGAGGATCCCTGTACATGCACCGCCACCAGGTAGTCGCCTGAGTTCGTCCAGACGTGCGCGACGCGATCACCGAATTCCACGGCCTGCTCGGGAGTATCCGCCCACGAACCGAGCAACTTCTGACCGCTGTATCCACACAGGTCCGCGGGCAGCACGCTGACGCTGCTGACCGCCGAAGCCGCCATCGCATCGTCGGCGTACTGCTTGAAGGCCGCCGCGGGGTCCAGCGTCGTCCTGGCGATCGTGACCGTCGCCCACGTCCCGTCGGGGCCGGTCAGCTTCGCGCCGACGTCGCCGTCGGCCTGCTCCTTCGACCAGCCCTGCGGCAGAACGACCGTGATCCTGGGCGCCCCGGGATCCGCGACGGCTGCAGTCACCCCCTCCTGCGCAGGATCGGACAGTTGGCAGGTGACCGTGTTCGGCGCGACCGAGGTGCGGGTGGTGGGCACGACGCCGGGTTCGGTGAGGTCGGCCTCCGGCGTCGGGATGGCCCGCGTGGTCTGCGTCGAGGTCATCGTGACCGACGCCGCCGTTTCGGCGACCGTCTCCCCGTCCTCGGCGACAGGCTCACCTTCACTGGTCTTACCGCAGGCCGATACCACTAGGGCCGCCGTGCACAGCGCGGCGAGTACCGCCGATCGAGTTCTCATCGGTCTCGTCAGTCCTTCGCGAAAGCGCGGGCGAACTCGCGCTCCAGATCCACATAGGGCTGACCGGACACGTCAACGTTCACCTGGGCGATGGTGCCACCTGTGAACGCGTACGGAGCCTTGTACGCCCGCGACACGGGCGATCCGGTGTTGCGACCGACGCTCAGGGTGGCTCCCGCGAGACCGAAGGTGCCGGGGTGGACTCGCACGCCCGTTCTCGACGCCACCTCGGCGTCGTCGATGTACAGCGCCGCGTCGCCGAGCGGGGTGTGGCTGCCCTCAACCGTTCCTGTGCGCGTGTAGGCGGCACCGAACGTGTGCGTCCCCAGCGGAACGGGTCCGGGCGACGACAACACTTGCTCCTCCTCGCCGAGGAAGTTGTAGATGTAGTGCAGTCGCCCGTCCTGGATGAACAGGACATGCCCGCCGTGTGCGCCGCCGTGCTTGAACAGCACGCCCTCTGCGCCAGTGCTGTCGATCGTCACCTCGGCGATGACGGCGAAAGAACGGCCCTGGATCTCCGCGGCCGCTCCCACCCCCACGTCGGCAGTGCCGGGATAGTAGAAGTACGACTCTCTGGTACCGGTCAGATAGGGCCGCCACCGTCCCAGCGTCTCGATGATGTTCAGATCCGAGAGCGGAAGCCCGTTGTACTTCTGCGCCTCGCTGGACCACAGCGCCTTGAGTTCCTCGAGCTTGTCCGGGTGCTCAGCGGCGAGGTCGTGGCACTGGCTGCGGTCGGCCTCGATGTGGAACAGCTCCCACCGGTCCTTGTCGAAGTTTGACCAGCCGGCAGGCGACGCGGCGTGCACGGCGTTGGCGAACCAGCCGTCGTGCCAGATCCCGCGCGTGCCCAGCATCGCGTAGAACTGCGACTCCTTTCCCGTCGGCGCATCCGGGTCATCAAGGGCCACTTTGAAACTCACGCCGTCCAGTGGCTTCTGGTTGATGCCCTTGACCGCCAGAGGTGGATCGATCCCGAGCAGGTCGTACACCGTCGGGGTGATGTCGCAGACGTTGACGTAGTTGTCGCGAACCTCACCGTGTGCGGCGATGCCCTTCGGCCAGGAGATGATGGCCGTGTCGGCGATGCCACCCTCGTGCGACGCGTACCGCTTGTACAACTTGTACGGCGTGTTGAACGCCATCGCCCAGCCGATCGGATAGTGGTTATAGGTCTCCGGCCCGCCCAGGTTGTCCATGAGACGCAGACCTTCTTCCACGGTGTCGACGTAGCCGTTGAAGAACTTGACCTCGTTCACGGATCCGTTCGGTCCGCCCTCACCGCTGGCACCGTTGTCGGAGATGACCACGATGATGGTGTTGTCGAGTTGGCCGGACTCCTCCAAATAGTCGAGGATTCGCCCGATTTGGTCGTCGGTGTAGCTCAAGAAGCCGGCGAACACCTCGGCCATGCGACAGAACAACCGCTTGTCGTCATCCCCGAGTGAGTCCCACGGCCGCACGGTGTCCTGCACGGGCCACGGTTCGCCGTTGGGTCCCTTGACATCCGAGTACGGGTTGATCGGCGAGAGTTCGGTATCGGGCGGAACGATGCCGAGACGCTTCTGGTTCTCCAGCACGATCTCGCGGTAGCGCTCGTAACCCATGTCGAAGGTACCCGCGTAGCGGTCGGCCCACTCTTTGAAGACGTGGTGCGGCGCGTGCCCGGCACCGGGACAGACATAGGAGAACCACGGCTTGTCGGGGGCGATCACCTTGGCGTCGCGGATGAATTCGATTGTCTTGTCGGCGATGTCCTTCGACAGGTGGTAGCCGTCCTCCGGCAGTCCCGGCGGTGCGACGGGGTGGTTGTCGTATACGAGTTCGGGATACCACTGGTCGGTCTCGCCGCCCATGAAGCCGTAGAACCGTTCGAATCCGCGCGACAGCGGCCAATGTCGTTTGGTGGAGGCGAGATTGGACTCCTCCAACGGCGTCAGATGCCACTTTCCGATGCAGTAGGTGTTGTAGCCCTTCTCGGCGAGAACTTCTGACAGCAGCGCGGTGTCGTCCGGGATGCGCCCGTTGCAGCCCGGGAAGCCGTCGGTGAACTCCTCGATGGTCGCCATGCCGACAGTGGTGGCGTGGCGCCCCGTCAGCAGCGATGCCCGCGTCGGTGAGCACAGCGCGGTGGTGTGGAACTGCGAAAGCCGGACTCCGCGCTCGGCGATGCGGCTCATGGTCGGCATCTGGACTAGACCGCCGAAGCAGTCCCACGTCGCGATGCCGGTGTCGTCCCACACGAGGTAGAGCACGTTGGGCGCATCCTCGGGCGCCGTCGGCGCGGCGTAGGGGCCCCAGTCCGGTTCCGAATCCCGGATGTCGAGTTCGATTCTGCCGTTGAATTCGGTCGCCATGGCCGGGGAGATTACCCCGGTGATATGAGCTCAGACTGAGAAATTGGCGACGCCGGCCCCTGCGGTTTCCGCGTGAGCCACCACTGGACGGTGGCCAGCGGAATAGTCCAACCCAGCCAAGCGCCCAGCCCGGCTACGAACCACAGATAGTGCTCCTCGTTGCCGTCAAAGACACTGTCCCGCAACGGCTGCAGGGAGATGAAAAGCACCGGCGTCCAGATCCGGTTGGCGATCGTCGAGAGCGCGACCGTGGCGCTTCGCACCATATGCCTGCGGTGGTCGGCGAATCGCCGCTGTCGCGCCGCTGCGAACCCGTTGATGGTGAACCACAGCCACACCGCGCCCAGCAGCACATTGCTGGCCGCCAGGAACGGGCCGAACGGGGTGGCGGCCCCGATCACCATCGCGAATGCCGCCGCGGGGATGGCCGCAATGACGTACACACGCCCCGTCCGACGGTGCAGCACTGGCCGCGGCTGCGCAGCCGCGGCCAGATCTGTGCGACGGCGGTGATCATGGCGACGCTGCCGAACATCACGTGGGCCACCAGCAGCGGATAGTGCAGCCCGAAGGTCGAAGGCACCCTGGTACCGCCGGTGAAGTACGGCGGCAGCGAGAACAGCAGAAAAGCCGAGACGATCACGGCGAGACCCGCGGCCAGACGATTGCCCCGCAACAAAGATGCGTATGTCATACGCATAAAGCGTACGGCATACGCAGAGGGCTGCGCAATCGTTTATGCTGGCAACAAATGAGCGATCCCCTGCCCCGCGCTCTGGAGATCTTGTGGCATGGGCCGACCGCGCCGACCCGGCCGCGAGGGCTGAGCCGGGAGCGCATTGTCGAGGCCGCTGTCGCCCTGGCCGACGCCGATGGCCTCGCCGCGCTGTCGATGGCCCGCTTGGCCGAACGACTCGGCTGCGGCACGATGTCGCTGTACCGGCACGTCGCCAACAAGGACGAGTTGGTGACGTTCATGCTCTCGACGGCGCCGGGTCCGCCGCCTATCGGCGATGAGGCGGATTGGCGTGGCTCCCTTACGGATTGGGCCACGGGCCTGTGGGACATCTACCACCGGCACCCGTGGGTGCTCCAGGCGGCGGCGGCCGGTCCGCCTGCGGACCCCGGCCAGTTGGCGTGGCTGAACGCCGGGCTGGCGGCACTCGGCCCGACCGGCCTGTCCGAACGCGACAAGCTCGCCGCGGTGATGGCCGTGCTGCACTATGTCCGCGGCGCGGCGGCGCTGCACATCGAGGCGGCACACGTTGAGGGCCCGCACTACCCCGATCTGCTCCGCCGGTTCGTCGATGCGGAGCGTTTCCCGGCACTCGCCGCCGCCGTGGCGGCCGGTGTGTTCGACGCAGCCGACGCGGATCACCTCGCCGATTTCCACTCGGGCCTACGGCAGCTCCTCGACGGCGTGGCAGCCAGGGTGGGGGCGAACGGTTGACGTCTGCCGTCCGGTTTGTGATGTCGGGGTAGCGGCAACACCGGTAGCCATGCAGGAAAGTTGCCCCGGTGAGAGTATGCCGAGAGTGGCGACAAGCAAACCGCAGACCATTTCTTATCCACATCCCGGCTCGCGTCCGGGCCGGCATGACGACTACGCGGTCGACCCGCACGTTGTTGTCCTGTTCGGCGCCACCGGCGATCTGGCGAGGCGCAAGCTGATTCCCGGCCTGGCCTATCTGGATCAATCCGAACTGGCACCCCACATTCAGATCGTCGCCACCTCGCTCGAGGACATCTCCACCGAGGACTTCCTCGAGATCGCCAACGAGGCGATCGACGAATTCGGCACCCACAAGCTCAACAGGGAACAGTGGATGCGGTTCGCCGAAACCGTCACCTATGTGCCTCAGGGCGCGGGGCCCGAAGCGCTGGCCGCCGCGGTCGCGGCCGCCGAGGAAAAACTCGGCCCCGACGTCCGGCGGCTGCACTATCTGTCGGTGCCACCGAAGGCGGCACGTGCGGTGATCACGATGCTGAAGGACGCCAACCTGGTTGACCGTTCGCGGGTCGTGATGGAAAAGCCGTTCGGTACCGATCTGGCCAGCGCCGTCGAACTCAACGGCTTCGTCCACGAGACGTTCGACGAAAGTCAGATCTTCCGGATCGACCATTTCCTCGGTAAAGAGGCGGCACAGAACATCCTCGCGTTCCGCTTCGCCAACGGTCTGTTCGAACCGATCTGGAACCGCAACTTCATCGATCACATACAGATCGACATCCCCGAGGCCCTCGGCCTGGATGAGCGCGCCAACTTCTACGAGAGCACCGGTGCGTTCAAGGACATGGTGGTCACCCATCTGCTCCAGGTGATGGCGTTCGTCGTGATGGAACCACCGACAGCACTGGAACCGCGCGCGATCAGCGAAGAGAAGAACAAGGTGTTCCGGTCGATGCTCCCTATCAACTGCTCCGACGTGGTGCGGGGTCAGTTCGCCGGGTATCGCGACTTGGAAGGTGTCGCAAAGGATTCCGACACGGAAACCTTCATCGCGATGAAGGTGGGAATAGACAACTGGCGGTGGGCCGGCGTCCCTGTCTACCTGCGCACGGGCAAGCGGATGGCCGAAGGCATCCGCATCATCTCGATCGCGTTCAAGGAGGCGCCGCGTTCGATGTTCCCGGCGGGGTCCGGTGTAGGCGCGCAGGGCCCCGACCATCTGACCTTCGACTTGGCCGACAACTCCAAGGTGTCATTGTCGTTCTACGGTAAGCGACCCGGGCCCGGCATGAAGCTCGACAAGCTGTCGATGCAATTCTCGACTCAGGAGATCGACACCGTCGGCGACGTGCTCGAGGCATACGAGCGCCTCATCCTGGACGCCATGCGCGGTGATCACACACTTTTCACCACCGCCGAGGGCATCGAATCACTGTGGGAGCGCTCGGAGCCGCTACTCAACGACCCGCCGTCGGTGAAGTCATACCCGCAGGGCACGTGGGGCCCCAACGCAATCCATCAGCTGATCGCGCCCAACGCGTGGCGGCTGCCGTTCGAGCGGGCATGGCGCGAGAACAACAACGGCGACGATGAGTAACAGACGACGACCTCGGGGGTGGAGTGCGATCACGTCTGGCGCGCAGCGCATTTGGAACATGACCGGGTACGTCACGCGGTAACCTCGGGTTCGCGGTGATGAGCGCCAAGGGGGGCACGATGATGCCGGCACAGGGCAACGGAGCCATCGATCTGTTATTCGATGTCAGACACATCGACCAGAGCGGCATCGGAACCTACATCGGCGTGTACCTCCCCCTGCTCGAAGAGGCTCTTGCTCGGCAGGGCCACACCCTCGCCGTGTTGGCAGACCGTGACAACGTTCCTCCTGTTGCCGAAACCACCACAGTCGTCATCTCAGAGCCGTCGGGCGCGCCGATGTACTCGGTCGCCGAGCAGCGGGCATGGAATCGCGCAGTGCAGATGACTCGGCCGAAGGCCATGTGGGTGCCCCACTATCCGTTTCCATTCACTCTGTCTCGCCCTGCCAACCGTCGAATTGTTTTCTTCAGCACGGTGCACGACGACAGCCACCTGTTGCCGGAGAACATCAGCGGCAACGGCCGGGCGCGGCGAATGTACGCACGCGTGATGCTGGCGATCGTCGCCCGAAGGTCGGCGGCAATCTTCACCCCGTCGCGGGCGGCCGCCGACGCCCTGGCCAAGTACGTTCCCACCGCCCGGTTTGTCGTGACGCCGATTCCCGTGAGTGAGTCATGGTTCGAACCCGCCGATCCTCAATTGTCACCGGTGCGGGACCGCTTCATTCTGTACCTCGGCAACGTCAAACGACACAAGAATCTTTCAGCGCTGATCACCGCGTATACCCAAGTGCACCAGGCGATTCCGCAGAAGCTCGTGATCGCGGGCAGCGGCGCCTCGGTCAAGGTACTCGACGAGCGCATCCATGCGCAGGCCGCTGCCCTCGGAGATCGCGTGGAGATGATCGGACGACTGGAATTCGACGAACTGCGCTCGCTCGTCGCGGCCGCGGACCTGCTGGTGATGCCTTCACTCAACGAGGGCGCCGGGCTCCCGCCGCTCGAGGCCATGGCGTCGCATACCGCCGTCCTCAGCTCCAGCATCCCGGCACTGCGGGAAACCTGCGGCGCCGGCGCTGAGTTCTTCGATCCGAACGATCACACCGAGCTGGCCGGTTTGATCCGCGCCTATTGCCTCGACGAGCAGGCCAGAGCCGACCTGGCGTCGAGAGGCTGGGCGCACGTGACACAGCGCCAAGCCGATATCTCGACCGGTGCCGCGGCCGACACGATCCTGGCCAAGCTCGGTCAGCGCCCCGACTGAAGATTCCACGTCGAATGGCCGTGCTCGCGCGGGGTCGAATGGCACACTGAGCGGGCACCGATGGGGGCGGCGGATTGCCCCGTCGCAGGTAGACGACCTAGGGGGGGCTCGTTGCGATTCGCGTTTCTCACCGAGCTCTACCCTCCCCACGTCGGGGGGCAAGAGGTCTTCTTCAATGAGCTTGCTGAAGCCATGGTGCTGCGTGGCCATTCGGTCGACGTGTACTGCGTCGGTCACGACACCGGGCTAGATCCCGACGTGACGGTCAACGGCGTACACATCCGGCGCCATCCGCTCACCAACCGCTACATCAACCCACCCATCCCCGCCCTGCGACGGAACTGGCCTGCCATCATCCAGTACAGCGCCTGGGTGCGGCGGCACGTGGTGCCTCAGCACTACGACTTCCACCTCTTGAACGAGTGGCCGCTGCTGCATGTACTCGCATTGCCCCGAGATGTCCGCGCACGTAGCGGAATTCACTGGTGTGAGATTCGCGACGACCGAATAGTGGGAACGGCGCAGAAGCGGTTACCGCGATTGGCCGCCGCGAACTTTGCGATCAGCCAGGCCGTGGCCACGGCCATCACCGAGCAGTCGGGGCGTCCGTGTTCTGTGTTGCCGAGCGGCATCGTGGTCACCCAGTACCGAGCCGCGGACCGCGGCGAACGCTCGGGCGCGCTGTACGTCGGGCGGCTCTTCCCCCACAAGAACCTGCCACTGCTCGTCGATGCTTTCGAACTCGCCACCGCACGCGGATTCGCCGGCGACCTGGTGATCGCGGGCGACGGAGCGGCGCGTGCGGACATCGAGGAACACGCGCGGCGGTCGCCCGTCGGTTCGCGGGTGCGGGTGCTGGGCTCGGTGTCCGAGGAGCAGAAGATCGATCTGCTCTCCCGCGCCGCAGTGTTGGGCATGCCCAGCCAGCGCGAGGGCTTTCCGCGGGTGATCGCCGAGGCCATGGCGAGTGGCCTGCCCGTCGTCACGGCGAAGTTCCCCGAGAACGGCGCCAAAGAGGTCGTGGCACAGTATGGCGCGGGCGTGGTGTGCGGCACCGATCCCGCAGATTTCGCCGAGGCGTTACTCACCGCACAAGCGCAGTGGGACACGTTCTCCCAAGCGGGACTCGCCGGTGCAAGATCATTGGACTGGTCGGGCGTCGCGCACGAGCTCGAGGCCAGGGCCGAAGAGGTCATTGGAACAAGCCGGTGACAAGACGGAGAGAGCGGGGGAACGCACGTGCGGATCATGGTGACAGGTGGTGCCGGCTTCGTCGGTAGGGAACTCGTTCCCATGCTGAGCGCGAAAGCCGAGGTTCTGGTCGCGGATCTGCTGCGCTACGGCACACCCGACTGGCTGACGGGTGATGACGCGGCCTGGGGATTTCAGCGTGTCGATATCCGTGACGCGAATGCCACGCGCGCGGTCGTCGAGGAATTCCAGCCCGACGTGATCGTGCATTTGGCTGCGATCCACTACATCCCGGAATGCGATGGCGACCCCTCGAACGCCGTGGCGACCAACGTCACCGGCACGGTCAATCTGTTGACGAGCTGCCGACCAGGTACGCGGTTCGTCTTCGCGAGCAGTGGTGCCGTCTACCAACCGGACGAGGCCGATCACCGCGAGTTCGAGTCAGCGCTGGGCCCAGCGGACATCTACGGCATCACGAAGCTGCAGGGAGAACAGTACGTGCAGATCTTCGCCGCCGAGCGTGGCATCAAGGCGGCCATCGTGCGGCTTTTCAATGTGATCGGCCCCGGCGAGACGAACCCGCACCTGCTACCTGCGATCGTTGCTCAGCTGCGCGAAGGACGCGAGTCGATCAACCTCGGAAACACCTGGCCCAAGCGCGATTACATCGATGTCCTGGACGCTGCCGGAGGTTTTGCTGCGGCTGCGCTCGGCACCAACGGCGAGGGCGTCGACTGCGAGATCGTCAACCTCGGCAGCGGACAACAGTATTCGGTGGACGAGATCCTTGACCGGATGCGGTCGGTACTGGGCCTGAATTTCGAGGTCCGCCAGGATCCCTCGCGCACGCGAGCCGTCGATCGTCCGTTCCTCGGCGCCGACATCTCGCACATCGGGAAGGTGTTCGGCTGGCGACCGGCACACCAGCTGGACGAGACCTTGCAGCGGACATGGGCGAATCCGGAATTCCTGCCTGCCCTTGACGGACGGTTGACGTAGGGTGTCGAGCCCGCCCCGTGTGCGAATCGGCGTCGCCATCACCACGGTGGGCCGATGGGACGAGCTGCGAAACCTACTCGGCGACTTGGCCGCTCAAACGTACCGACCGGCCGCGGTGGCGATTGCCCACCACGACCCTGCGGGTTCCGCGGACTTGGAAGCACTGATCGGCTCCTTTGCCGACACGCTCGACATCAAAGCCGTCATGAGTGCGCGCGGTATCTCGAACGGGCGCAATGCCGCCGCCGCCGCTCTCGGCGATGAAGTCGAGTGGCTCTGGTTCCCGAACGACACGAATCGGGTCGATGCCGACTTTCTGGAACGCGTCGCCCGTCACTGTATGGCTCCGACCACCGTATGCGCGGTCCAGATGATCGATCGGGAAGGCCCACGGCATCCACTCCCGACACCCGGCACGAAATTCACGAAGCGCACCGTCTGGGGAGCCATGGAGCCCGCGACCATCCTCCGACGTGACCAGTTCGTCGCGGCCGGCGGTTTCAATCCGAATCTCGGTTCGGGTGCGGATTCTCCATGGCAGTCAGGAGAAGGCCCAGATCTACTGCTACGGATGTCAACTCTTGACGGCTTTTCGGTCGAGTGGGTGCCCGACATCTACGTCCATGCGCAAACCGAATTCGCCCACCTGCCGCCGCGGGAGCGCCGCCGTAAGCAACGGAACTACGGACGTGGTCACGGCTATGTGCTCCGCACATGGCACTATCCGCTGTGGTACAAGGGCGCTCACCTGGTGGCGGCGGCTCTGATGCCGGTGCGCAACCCCGAGAAGTTCGGTTTGCGTGAATCCTTCGCCCTGCTCGTCGGCCGCACCGAGGGGGTGCTGGGCAGACCGTTCACCCGCAACTCCGACAATCAAGCGATCCTGCGATGACCGGCCGACGCGCCCGGGTGGCGCGTCTCCTATCGCTGGTCCTCATCGCGGGTATCCCGCTGTCCTGCCAAGCGCCGATACCACCCGTCGAGATCGGGATGACGATGCATTCGAGGGGCGCCGATGCCGCCACCATCGCACAGCAGTTTGACCTCATGGACGCCATGAACGTGGCCTGGGTCAGAGTAGATTTCGACTGGTCGGTGGCGGAAAGCGAACGCGGCCAATTTAATTGGGAATACCCCGACACGATCGTGGCCGAGGCCGCCGCCCATGGCGTGAAGGTTCTCGGCGTGCTCGCGTACACCCCGGAGTGGGCCCGTCCGACCACTACGGGTGATCCGGCGACCGCCCACCACACCCGGCCTGAGCAACTGTCGGATTGGGCGGATTTCGCGCGGCTGGTCACCGAACGGTACGCGGCCCGCGGCGTACACACCTGGGAGATCTGGAACGAACCCAACACACAGAAGTTCTGGCCACCCCGACCCGACGTCAATGAATACGGCACGCTGTTCTGGGTGGCCGCAGAAGCGATACGCGAATTGGATGAGCGGGCCACGATACTCATCGGCGGCCTGGCCCCGAAGTTTCATGTACCAGACTCCGAGATTGCGCCGACGGCATATCTCGAGCAGCTCTATGAGAACGGCGCGATACGACTCGCCGACGGCATCGCCGTCCATCCCTACACTTATCCGGCGCTTCCGATGGACACACCCCAACGAGCAGTCGGCGGGTTCAAGGACCTGCCCGCTCTGCGAGCCGTCATGGAGCGCCACGGGGACGGCCAGAAGAAGATCTGGATCACGGAGTTCGGTGCGCCGACCGGAACAGGCCCGTACGCGGTCTCCGACGGCGCACAAGCCACGACGCTGCTTCAGGCACGTCGGCAGGTCCAGCAATGGGATTGGGGCGGGCCCCTCATCTACTATGAATTGGTCGACGGCGGAACCGATCCCACGGACGCCGAGCAGAACTTCGGCGTGCTCCGCCACGATCTCAGCCTCAAACCGGCCGCGGATGCACTGGTGGACCTGGCGTCACACTGAGCACCGTCAAAGGATTCGGGATATCACCGGCCGCATCCGCTGAGGCGCCTTGGCGATGAGCCGATCGCGCAGCCCCGGGTCCACGATCCTTGTCACCGTGAGAATGCGCAAAGCGACCAGATAGGTGATCATCGCTGCCGGTATGGCTATCAGCAGCGCCACCAGGCCGCCGAACTCCAGGCAAAGGACATAGGCGACGGCGGCTTGCGCTACCGAGGCGAGAGCTATGGCACCCAACGCCCGGTAGGGCGGAGAGATCTCTAATTTCCTTGTCACATACCAGGTTTCGATGAGGACAACTGATACCTGGACCAAGCCTCGGGACCAGGCAGCTCCAATCAGTCCGAAGTGAGGCACCAGGATGAACCCGAGCACAATGGTGCCGATCAATCCCACTCCGTTCGACATCAGCAGGAATCCAGCCTTGCCGATGCTCTGGAGCAGATACAGGGTCGTGACGCCCAGGCTGCTTATGGCCGCCGCGATGAGCAGCACCGAGGCCACCGGAACCGCCCCTCGGAACTCGTCACCGAACAGCAGCGGCACCAGCACCGGCGCTATTGCAGCAAGTCCTGCGCATAGTGGGACGATCAACATCGCGATGAGGGCCGTCATGGTGCGGTACAGGCGCTGCATGTCGTCCTGGGCGCCAAGGCCGTGCTGTTCGCTGAACCGAGGTAGCAGCGCCGAAAGCAGCAGGGGGGGAAGCTGAACCGCCATCTCAGCCACCGTCACCGCCGCAGTGAAGTATCCCACCGCGCTGAGGCCGGTGTAGTGCTCGAGAAACAGAATCTCTGTTCGGCCGAATACCAGTGCGCCCAGCACACCGGTCGCCCAGCTCGCCATCGCGAACTTCACCACCTGGCCCCGCAGCACCTGTCCGACAAACGGCTTCATCCGCAGCAGCCGGGCGATTCGGGACGCCGGCAGAAGATTGCCTGCAATGAAACCGGCCAGCGCGCCGGGTATGCCGAACAACCAGGCGCCCAGTGCAATCACCGCCAGTTTGAGCAACGCCGAGATCGCCGAGATGCGCGCGAGCTCACCGAAGCGCTGTTCGCCCCGCAGGTAGAACTGGTAGACCTCAGCCATTCTCCAGAAGAGAAACCAGATGAGCGCTAACGCAAACACGACCATCTGGGTTGTCTGCGAAGGCATTTCCGTGGCCTCACGCCCGGGCCAGTACAGAAAGGCGAACAATGCGGCACCACCGACGACCGCGGCCAGCATCGACACCCGGGTGAGCGCGCCGGTCAGCCCTTCTGCTTCATCGCCTTTGCGCTCGGCACGAAGATTCGGGATGAATCTCTGCTGTACCACATTGATGCCCATGCTCGCGACGACTGAGGCGATCGTGACGCAGAAGACGACATAGGCGAAGATGCCCAGTTGGTCGGGCCCGAGCAGCCGAGCGGTGATCGCATTTCCGATGAATCCGGCAAGGGCCACCGCGGCGCCGGAACCGAAGCCGAGAATTGTGTTGCGAAGAAACGAGGCCATGAGCGGATCGAGTCACAGTTTCTTCGAAGGGCCGGCCAAGCGAGTAACGAACGCTCTCGCCCGCCCCCCACTGAGACGCAGCATCGACTTGACTACGCTCGCCCATGCCAGCCGGCCCGGGCGACCGTAACGGACTGCCGCGACAACCGACCTGGCGATACCGCGGGGCGAACCAGCCCCCAGTGCGGAACCGACCGGCGAGGTCAGTAGGTAATCCCCCAGCACTCTCTTGGACTCACCACCGAGTTCGGCTATGCCCCAATCGATCAGGTCCTGACTGCGATCAACCCCCGACCGCGACAGCGACGCCGCCGTCCACACGATGTCGACCAGCGGCTCGGCGACCTGCACGATGGGCAGATCCGGATACGCACGCCGCACATGAATCAACCACTTCGGGTCGTCGTGTATCGAACCGGCGGCCACTGACATCGGCACCGTCTGAGTCAACGCCCGTGGAAACACGAGCGTTGATGTCTGAACCATGTTGAACGCCTGTCGCTCACGGAGTTCGAACAGGTACGGGGCGACCGGTTCATTGCGCCCGATCAGGGTGCGCGGCCCGATGATCGGGTCACGTCCATCGATGTGTACGGAGAAGCGCGACGCCACGATCCATTGTTCCCCTGGCGGCGCAGCATCCAGCTGGATCTCGAGTTTGTCCCGTCGCCATACGTCGTCATCATCGAGCAGCGCAACGATATCTCCATTCGCCGACTCGATGCCGAGATGCTTCGCCAGACTCGGCCCGACGCCTCCTGAAGTTCGCAGCACGCGGACGGCTGACGAGTTGGGTAGATCGGGTTCACAATCCGCATCGACGACGACGATGACCTCCACCGGAGGTGCCGTTTGACCGAGCGCCGACTCCACAGCTGTCCGCAAGCTGGGCCGACCGATCGTCGGGATGACGACGCTCACCGCCTTCTTGGCACTCACAGCGGTCCGTCGGGGACCTGGGCGTCACGCCTGGTCACGATCAGCACGGCGAATACCAGTCCACTGATCGGAAACAACTGCAGATTGGGAAGCAGCGCCCAACTGGCCTCTGTTGTCGCGCCCAGGAAAAACGCCATCATAAATCCGAAACAGGCGATCTGCTGACTTGTCACAGGCAACGCACGAGTCGATGCCACCGCTGCGATGAGGAGAGGCAGGAACACGACAATTCCGATGAGACCGGATCTCACCAGGGTGTCCACGACCACGTTGTGTCCAGTCCCCACGAACGCCCACTTGGCGACGTTCCCCATTGCCTGTGCATCGTCCAGGAACCAGTTGACACCCATGCCGACCGCAGGCGACTGCTGCCACACTCGCAGACTTTCCGCCCACACGTGGGCACGCTCAGTGAAAGCGCGCGGGTCCCAATGCAGGAAGGGAAACACGAACATTGCGGATGCGGTGACGCTGACGAGGACCGTCCCGGCAAGCCGGATCGATTTCGACGATTTGAACCAGCAGATCACCCACCACAACGCGACCAGACCGGCCGCGATCAGCGCAGTTCTCGACGCTGCGGCCACCATCGTCACGAACAGAATAGATCCGACAAGAAGGCGCCATCTCCGGTCGACGATGAGGGGTGTGAGCGCAAACGCGAGTGCGCAGTACATCCCGAGCACGTTCGCGTGGCCGAAAGGACCCGCCAGCTCCCAGCCCGGGATGATCGCCTTTTCGGAGTTGGGGTTGTACATCGCGTAGTCGGGAATGAGCAGTCCGCCGATCAGCGAGTAGCCCGCGATCACCGCGACAGTGAGCGGAAGCCATTTCAGCCCCGCGACGGGTGCCCCCACTTTCCAGAGCGCAAGGATGAAGACATTGGCGAGAACGATCTTCGGAAAGTCGACTACGGGAGGGAGTTTCGGGCTCACGAGATAGGGCAGGTTCACCGCGAGCAGCAGCAGGAGGACACCGGTGATATCGCGGTTCGGGTAGCCACGCATGAAGACGACAGCGGTGCTCAGCGCAAGCAGGAGCGCCGATCCGCCCAGACTGGCAAGTTGGGCGATCGGAAGATCCGCTGAGGTGGTGGCCTCCCCCGGCGGCAGGATCGGTTCGTGCTCGACAGTCAGATACGTGATCAAGTCGGGGACGACGACCAGCCCGATGGCAGTGACGATCAGCAACGCAAACGCGTACTCGTGACGCCGGAAATCCGTTGCTCCCGTGCGGAACAGGCGCGGAAGGGCCGCAACGAACGTGCCGAATGACCGCTCGGGCGGCGTCGTGGCGGCGCTCGCGTTTCTCGGAACCGAGGCTACGAACGTGGCGGGGATTCCGTCGCGCGGTGGTCCGTAGCGGTCCATGATGTGCGGGCCCAATCACTTCTGGTGAGTGCCGCGGCGCTTTTGCCCGCCCTGTCCGGCGTCCGGATTGCGGTAGTAGTCGTCACCCTTCGACCGCTTTTTTGCACGTGTCATCGACAACACAGAGCCGAGCAATGGCGCACCAGCTCGTCTGAGCGTGTGAATCGCATCGCCCAGTTGCTTGCGCGTGGTCTGGCCCGACCGCGCGACGATCAGCACTCCCTGAGCGCTCGTCGCCAGAATCGCGGCATCCTTGACGAGTAGAGACGGCGAGTCGACGACGACATAGTCGAATTGCCCACTCAGCTGTCCCAGGACATCCGCGGTCGCTCGAGACTCCAGCAGCTCGGTCGGATCACCCGGGATGGCTCCGGACGTGAGCGCGCTCAGATGGGCGAAACCGGTCTCCTGCAACGAATCCCGTAGGGGGACCGCACCGCTGAGTACGTCGCTCAGACCGGCGTCCCCGGCAAGGTCGAAACTCGCCGCCACCCTGGGGCGGCGCAGGTCACCGTCGACGATCACGACGTTGTGGCCGGCGTCCGCCAACGCGAGCGACAAGTTGACCGCCGTCATCGTCGTGCCCTGAGCAGGAACGCAGCTCGTGATGACAAGCACGCGGGGTCCCTCGGCGATCTGCAGAAATCGCAGATTGATCCGCAGCTCACGAAATGCGTTGGCGAACGCCGAGCGATCGCTCTCGAACCGGACCAGCGGTTGTGTTCTGCGCTGCGCGTCGAACGGAATGTCGGCGAGCAGGCCGACGCCGGTGGTCCCTTCCAGCGCGTCTGGACTCTTCACCGAATCATCCATCCGGTCACGTATGACAGCAATGACGACACCCAGCAGTGCACCCACCAAGGCGGCGATCGCCAGAATTCGTTTCGTCTTCGAATTCACCGGGCTGCTCGGTACCTCGGCACGCTGCTGTACGACGACTCGCGCGTTGGGTGGCTGCCCCAATTCGGGGGTCTCCAATCGGGCCGCCATGACGACGAACTCATCGGCCAATGTATTGGCGATGTCGCGGGCTCGGGTCGGCGAGGAATCGGTGACCGTCACGTCGATCAACACGGTTTCGGCCGGCACGACGGCTTCGACTTTCTCCTGAAGTTGGGCCGCAGTCATGTCGAGGCCGAGCTTGTCGATGGTGCGCTGAGCCGCGATGTCGCCGGTCAACAACTCGGTGTATGAGAGCACGCGGCGTTCCGCGAAGAGACCGCCGTCGTATGTCTGAGTGTTCGTTCCGTCGGATGGCGTGGAGACAAAGAGTCGCACCGAGGCCTGGTATTGCGGAATGGCGAGTAGCGAGTAACCGACCGCAGCCAATACAACGACGGCAATTGTGCCGCAGATTAACTTCCACCGGGCACGCAGAATCTTGGCGAACTCTTGAACAGTCAAACGCGACCCTTCACCGGCTGATACCCCCCTCATTCGCCACTTCCACGCGAGCTCATCAGGCGCGCGCAAGTCGTAACACGCTATCCCAGAATGAATCGCCTTGACGGTGATAATCGTAGAAGTTGGCTAACTCGTGAGATGGCTTCTCCGGGCCTCCAATAACGCATCCGCCTGCGATGTCCGCCGGTATAGTCCAACCCCTGTTGGGATTACGAAGCTCGAACAATTGGGGGTAGAGCCGTGCACCCGGTCGCCGCTGTTGTTGATCGCAGCTGCGCGGCGCGTGCGCTGATTTCGGCACTGATCATTCTGTCGTCGGTGCTCGCGATTTCACCGGCTGGCACAGCAGTTGCGCAACCCGACGAGAATGCCGATCCGCCGCCCCCGGCGACGGTCAGGTTGGACTGGCCCGCGCTTGGATTGAAACCGGAGGTGTATCTCAGCGCCGACAGCCCAACTGATTTGGCGATACCGGTACCCCCGGGGCTTTCTCCGACCCGAGTGCAAGGCGTCATCCACGCTCCCATCAACATCGATGCCGGGTTCCTCGAGATCAGCGACGGAGACGGAAAATTTCTGGGGACGGTCGGCCTGCCACCCAAGGCGGCTGCTCAGGCGACGACGCCCTTCGATGTCGACATCACGGGCGCCCGGGTGCGGTCATCGACCATCGACCTTTCGTTCACTGTGCGCCCACTCAACAACGCCGCCGGATTCTGCGGCCCGCTGCAGCAGTTGTTTCTCAGCGACCTGGGAACCGTGTTCGCCGGCACCGAGGCGCCGGCAACCACGATCGCGAATTTCTTCCCGCCCGTGCTGGAGCGGGTCACCATGTATGCGCCCGCCGACGCCGACGCCGCGGAACAGCAGACGGCGCTGACGTTGGTCACCACTCTCGCGCGCCTCTACAACATCCAGCCGATGGCGATCACGGTCGTCCCCCAACCGCGCGGCGCCGCCCCGCCGCCCGCAACCCAGCTGGCGCGCGCCGTCGTCGTCGAGGCAGGCGGCCCCGCAGGCCTGACCGTCGAAAGGGCCGGAAGCCCGGACGCATACCTGCGGATCTCCGGTAGTGGTGACGAGCTGTCGGCCCAGGCCTCGCTGCTCGTCAATCAGCTCCAGTCGCTGGCGCAGACACGTGCGTCGCGGGTCGACCAACCGGGATCGGAAACCCCGCTGAGCGGCGACACATTGACGTTCAGCCAGTTGAACTTGAGCGGCAAGACCGACGTTCTTCGAACCGGCAGCCTCACGATCGGTGTGGACCGCTCTGCGTTGGGCGCGGGCCGAGTCGACAGCGTGCAGGTCCATTTGCTCGCCGACTACACCCCGGTGCCCAAGGACGACGCCGCGAGTGTCGTCATCCGGTCCAACGGAATCGTCGTCTACCGGACCGCACTGGACAACACCGGTGTTCTCGATGCGACGTTCGACCTGCAGCGCCCGGCATTCGGTCAGGGGGTCAACCTCGACTTCGCGTTCACCTACTCGCCACACGAAGCATGTGGACCGTTGACCGCGCCCATCAGCTTCCAGGTCGATCCGCGATCGACGTTGACCATGCAGCGGGGAGGGCCCCCGCTCAACGGGTTTGGCGCCTTTCCATCGGAGTTCAGCCCCCGCTTCATGGTCGCGTTGGACGGCAGCGGTCCCGATCAGCTCTCGTATGCCGCGCGGGTGGTCGGCGCGATCGCTCGTCTCACGAGCACGCAACTGACGCCGGAGGTCGTCGATCTCAAGACCGCCGCCGATTCCGACACCGGCGCGCTCATAGTGGCCAACTCGAAGGCGATCGAGCAGACGACGCTGAATCCACCGCTGGGCGGCGACGGCACAGCCGTCGATGTCGCACTGCCCACCGAGCTTCGCGCCAACATCGAGGACGGTCTCGGATCCATCCAGGCCTTCGCCGACCAGCCCCGCAACCGGTCGGTGGTCCTTGTCACGTCGACGTCTTCGTGGTCGCTGGTGGACCCGCTCTTCGATTACCTCGACGGCTTGGATGGTGGCTGGTCCGCGCTCACCGGGGACGTTCTTGCCGCTGGCGAGGCACGCGTCCCAACCAACGTCGCCATTCGGGACACAGGCAACGTTTTCGAACCGTCTCCGACGCCGGCGCTGCCGAAGTCGGTGGATCAATGGATCCCCATCGCCGTCGGGATCGCTGTGCTCGCAGCGATCGCTGTGGTTGCGGCGATCCTGTGGTCACGCAGGCGACGCACCGCCGCGAATCCGCCGGATGATGAGCCGCTGACCGAACCTGAGCAAAGAGTCTGAGCGCATTCGGATATTTGCTCTGACATGCGCGGGTCCGGTTCTTTTCAGCTAACGTTAATTTCGTGACCAACTCGGTGCCGGGGTTCGATGACTGGCTCAACCGCTCGCTCGAAGACGCTGCGCGCGAGGCAGGCGAGGACGTCAACACCTACGTCATGCGAGCCGTGGCCGCCCAGATGGTCGCCGACCAGGTGCGCGCCGAGAAGCCTTCGACGAAGGACCTGCTTGCACATCTCTCCCAAACCGGCGTTCTCGACAGCGATTCGATGCCAGACGTCTCGGCGGTCATCGCCGACCCCGATCGGCTGGCCGCACTGCGCGAGACCGGACTGCTCGATTCTCCCGTGGAAGCGGTCTACGACCGGATCACGCGGGCGGCCGCCGACGCCCTGGACGCCCCGTTTTCGGCGGTGTCCCTGATCGATGCCGACCGACAATTCTTCAAGAGCACCGTAGGAATGGGCGATATGTCGGTGCCCGAAAACCGCGAGGTGACACTCGACCAATCGATTTGTCAGTACGCGGTGGCGGACCGCACTCCTTTGGTGCTCGAAGACGCGCGAGCCGATCCGGTGTTCAAGAATCATCCGGTGGTCCGCAGCGGCGCGATCGCGGCGTACCTCGGCATACCTCTGATCGATCACGAAGGCCATGCGATCGGCACCCTTTGTGTATTCGACGACAAACCGCGACTCTGGGGAACCGGCCACGTGCAGGTGCTCACGGATCTGGCGGCGCTCGCGATGGAGCGCATTTTCGGCTCAAAGCCGTACTGAAGCAGCAAACCAGGCTGCCAAAACTTACGTGCGCGTAACCGTCGTTATTGTGCGCAAATTGCTTTCTTATTGAGTCGCCCGCTCATTCCACCGCGTGGGGAGGTGCAGCGCACCTAAAATCGGTTGCCAACGATACGTCGGGGGTTGACTGATGCAGCTAGGTGCCATGGGGTGACGACCCACACGCCTAGCACCAGACCCACCACGCCGCGATTGCAGGCCGCGTCGGCGCCGGTTCAACAGAGTGCAGCGACGGGTCCGCCGCGCCTTCTCGAACGCGTTCGCTCTGACCCGTGGTACTCGGCGATCACCCTCGCGGTCGACGCCCTCTACGCCGCCATCTCGGTCCTTCTGGCCCAGTGGTGGGTCGGCGATTTGGTCCACGAGCGCAACATCGCCTTCTATTCGTGGTTGTTCGTACCGATCGTGATCGTCGTTCTTTCCACTCGCCGGTTGTACCGACAGAAGTTGGGACAGGGGTTTCTCGACGATTTCGAACCGGTGGAGACGTCCATTGCGGTGGCGGCGCTGGCGACCTTGACCGTCATGCTGCTTCTCGTGCCTCGCCTGGAGACCGGTGGAGTCGTCGTGCCGTACATCCGGCCCAGCGAACTGGTTCTGCGGATCTGGGTGTGCGCGGCGATCCTGATCCCCGCGGTGCGCCTAGTCAGGTCGGTGTCGAACCGCTGGCTGCGGCGGAAGTTTCATGTGGGGGCTCCGGCGCTGGTCGTGGGCTCGGGACCAGTGGCCCATCAGCTCATCTCGCGGATGCAGCAGGTGCCGGAATACGGTCTGTGGCCGGAAGGGCTGCTCGACGATGCCCGGCCGAGCGAAGTGGAGATGGCCGGACTGCTGGGGGTGCCGTATCTGGGCACCGCGGACAATCTCGAAAGCGCCCAGCGTGCCACGCGCGCCGAAGATCTCATCATCGCGCCATCGTCATTGCCAGACGAGAAGCTGGGGCGGATCGCCCATCAGGCGCAGGAGCTCGGAATGCGGGTCCGCGTCGTGCCCCGATTGATGGATGCCGTCGGCAGCAACACGAGGATCGAGCACATGGGCGGCGTCCCGCTGATGGTGCTGTCGCGCGTCGATCCGAAGGGGTGGCAATTCGCGGTCAAGCATGCGGTGGACCGCTCCGGCGCCTTGCTCGGCCTCGTGCTCATCTCCCCGCTGTTCATCGCTTTGATGCTCGCGGTCAAGCTGAGTTCGCCGGGGCCGATCTTCTTCAGTCAGGAACGAATTGGGCGTGACGGCAAGGTCTTCGGCTGTCTGAAGTTCCGCAGCATGCGTCCCGCGGATCCGGCCGGCGCGAACTTCGAACCGCAGGAAGGCGCGGCGCCCGGCGGCGTGGAGGGTGAAGATCGGCGCACCCGAATCGGTAAGTTCATGCGCAAGACGTCCCTGGATGAGCTCCCCCAGCTGCTCAACGTGCTGCGCGGCGACATGAGCATGGTCGGTCCGCGTCCTGAGCGGCCAGAGTTCGTCGAACTGTTCGAGATGCACGTCCGGCGCTACGGCGAGCGGCACCGGGTGAAGGCCGGCATCACCGGCTGGGCCCAGGTGCACGGACTTCGAGGACAGACCTCGATCGCCGATCGAGCCGAATGGGACAACTACTACATCCAGAACTGGTCGCTGCTGCTGGACTTCAAGATCTTGCTCCTCACCGTGCTGGCGGTGCTGCGCCCCACCGAGGACTGACCTCGGCTGTCGCGTTTGGACGCGGTCCCCATCGTGTATCCCTTTGCCAGGGCGTCTAGGAATGGCGTTTTCACAGTTGCCTGTGCAACTAGTGCAGTTTGGGCTACATTCCGCATGGGGGTATGTCGGTGGGGGTTTTCTGGTGGGTGTCGAGCCGGCGCACGTAGGCCTCATTCCCGACGGCTTGAGGCGCTGGGCACAGAGCAACGACACAACGCTGTCCGTTGCGTACCACCGCGGCGCGGAGAAGGTGACCGAGATTCTGCTGACGCTGCAGCGGCACGGTGTGCAGACCGTGACGGTGTACAACCTCAGCCGGGCTAACCTTGCACGGGATCGCACCGAACTGGAACCGGTGTATGCGGCGTCCACTCACTTCTTTTCGACGCTGCTTCCCGCCCATTTCGACAACGCCAAATGCAGTTTCAGGTTGCATGGCGATCGAAATGCGTTGCCGCACAATTATGTTGCTGCGGCACAAGATCTGGAACACGCGATGCACGGGAGCGAGTTTCGTATCAATATCCTGGCGGCCTATGACGCCTACGACGAGCTGCGCACCGCGCTGCAGCGCGCCCGGCACGACGGGTGCGACATCAGCGCCGCATTCGACATCCACGACGTGGACATGGTCGTCCGGACCACCCCGGAGCCACTGCTGAGCGGATTTCTGCCGCTGCAAAGCCAATACGCCCAGCTGGTCTTCTTGTCTACGCCTCTCAACGACCTGACCGAGCAGGACATCGACGATCTCATCGCTGACCACCGGCGTTTTCCGCAGCTGAGAGGCCGGTAGCCCGCCGTGGCGTCGACGCGGAAGCCGTTGATCATCGGCGCTGGACCTGCGGGCCTCACCGCCGCTCTCGAACTGGCGAAGAGAGGGGTGACACCGCGCATCTTCGAGGCGTCGGCACACGTCGGCGGCCTCGCGCGCACGCCCGCCGAAGGCGATTGGCGGGTCGACCCGGGGGGTCATCGGTTCTTCACCAGGAGTGAAGAGGTCTCCGACCTGTGGCGGTCTTTGCTTCCCGAGGATCAGTGGATCTCGGTGCGTCGGCGTTCAGCCATGCTTGTCGACGGGCGGTATGTGCGGTACCCACTTGTCGGCCGTGATCTGATCTCGCAGCTGGGATTCCGAAGCGGTGCCCGCGGCCTCACGAACTTCTTGTGGTCCAGACTGCGCAGCCGGATACGGTCAACGGTCGAATTTCCGAGTTTCCGGGATTGGGGCACAGAACAATTCGGCCGTCACTGGTACGAAGTCTTCTTCGATGGCTATGTTCGCAAGACGTGGCTCACCGACCCCGAAACCCTGGCGAGCGACTGGGCGAATCAGAGAATCAAGCCGATCTCTTGGCGCGCACCGACCGAGGAGGATCCCAGGGCTGAGGATGCCTTCCGCTACCCCAAGTACGGACCCGGCCAGCTATGGGAAGCCGCTGCAGAGGCTTTGGAAGGGTTCGGCGTGGTTCCCTCACTCAACTCCTACGTGACAAGCGTCCGGCACGTCGGCAGAACCTGGACGATCGAGCGACAGAACGGCGAGACCGCGTCCGGAGATGCGGTGTTCTCGAGCATGCCGCTGCGCTTGCTCATCGAAAGCCTGGAACCCACACCGCCGAAACACATTCGGGAGATCGCCGCATCGCTCAAGCACCGCTCGGTGATCACCGTAGCCGTCGCACTGAAGAAGCATTACGACATTCCCTACAACTGGGTATACACGCCGGGTGCAGAGTTTCGGGTGGGTCGGATCCAGAACTACCGACGGTGGTCGAGCGCACTGGCTCCCGAGGGCTGGAACGGCACTTACCTCGGCCTCGAGTACTACACGCTGCCCAGCGACGACCTGTGGGTGGTGAGCAACGAAAGCCTTGGCGACATAGTCGAACAGGACCTCCGTACGCTCGGCGTCGACGGTTCCGCCCTCGACCATTGCATGTTCGTCCGCTCACAGTTCGCCTATCCGATCAACGATCCGGCACGCGAACAAAGCGTCGCCACCATCCGTGACTACCTGCGTCGCATCCATCCGTCTCTACACCCGATGGGACGCAATGGCATGCACCACTACGACAACCAGGACCACGCCATGCTCAGCGCCCTGCGGAGTGTGGCTCAGTACTTCGGTGCCAACGTCGACCCATGGCAGGTGAACACCGATCGTGACTATCTCGAGTCCGGCTTGATCAAGGGCTGAGCCGGCTTCAGCCGCGCCGCCGTCGGAGCATCGCCACCGCGACACCGCCCCCGCCGATTGCCAATCCCGCGCACGCGGCGATCCACCAGTACACGCTGGTGTCGCTGTCGTCGGAAGCGACCGATGGTGCCGCCGCATCGGTGTCGACGGTCACCGGCTCGCGGTCGGAAAGTGAGATCGCCGCGGTCCCGTCCAGTCCGGCCCACCGACGCGTATCACCGTCCAGCCAGTCGAGTAGGGAATCGAGTTGCTCCGGCGCGCTTTCCGACGTCGCGAACAGGACGGTCCGATCGCCGTCGCGGCCGACTTGCAGAGATGCGAATGGTGTCGACGGATCAAGTTTCAGGGTCGCCGGGCGGCCCCCACCGACACGCTGGACCTCGAGTGTCCCATCCGCCGAACTGCGCACCGGCGGAACGACTTTGTCGTTGTCCCAGCCGTCCGCCGAGATCAGGATGGCCGGTGACCGGCTGTCGATCGCACTGTCCAAAGGCACCACCTCGCTGTCCAGGCGTGGCCCGCTGAGTCGCTGCAGTCCTTCCATGATCGAGACGGCACGCGCGGTGTCCTCAAACGACTTCGGTTCGACGCCCACCTGGACCTTGGGCATCAGCGCCTGAGGAATCGACTGGAATCCGGCCGGATCAGGGGGATCCGCGGGAGTGCTCTCGATGGTGGTGTCGTCGTCGACCTTCAACGTGACGGGTTGGAAGTCGCCGCACCGTCCGACGTCGCCCGCGATGTCGACAGCGACCGAAAGCTTGGTGTCGCGCCGCAGTTCGGACTGCGGAATGCTGATCGAGCGGTCGATTGTGCCGGTCGCGTCGGCCGCCCATTGATCGATCGGTTCACCGTCGATCGAAACCAACACCTGCCCACCTACCGTGGACGGCAGCGGTGTGTACGACCCCTTCAACTGCACGCGCAGGTCCTGCATGGCCTGTCCTAGACGGGTTTGGTCGAGGCCGACCGCCACCTGCGGTTTGAATGCCGTCGCACTCACGCCGGACTGGCCGAGATCCTTCATCGTGGCCGGGCTGGCAGGCGGCTCATGTGTCGAGTTGATCTGCCCGGTACCCACTTTCGCGGACAACGCCAGCTCGGAGAGGTCACTGCTCAGCAGTCGAACCTGGTTCGCCAGATCGTCCGCCTCACCCGTGATCTGCAGAGCCGGAACACCGCCATCGCCGTTCTGCATCGAAACAGCCGGGTCCGATCCCTCTCCAATGACGACATTGCGTTCCAGCGGAGCCGACGGCGGCACCGCCGCGTCGTCGTCCAGCGGCGCGACGTCGATTTCGGTGTTCTGCGTGCCATATCGATCGACCACGGCCGTCGTCATCTGAACGGCTGCATCGGATTCCGCGGCTGTCGGCTGCTGCGGGACGAAGATCGTCATCTTCTCCAGCACCGTCGGCAGGAAGTCGGCGACCATGGTCGGCGCCGTCTCCTTGCCGGTGTAGTCGATCGCGGCATCGGAAAGCTGCAGCGGAATCGTCGAGTCATAGAGGCAGTCACCCTCCTCGGGCAACAGCCGGCTGCGCACCGTGAACGTCACGGTGTCGTCGACGACGCGCGCTCCTGTCAACGGAATCGACAGCGGCGTGTTTTCCGCCGCCAGCAGTTCGATACGGGAGAGCGTGCGACGGTCCTGGGTGACGATCAGGGTTCCACCCCGAACGTATGGCGGCAACTCGACGTCTGCGGTCAACGCTCCTGGCGTCAGGCCTTTGGGCACCGGCACGGTGATGGTCTGTGTTCCCTGCAGGCCGTACAGCGCGATGTCGGTGTCAGCGCCCAGCGTCGTCAAGCTCAACGTCGGCGCATCGGCCAGCTGTCCGGCATCACCGGGTGCCGCGTGTACGACGGGTGTGCCGAAATTGACCGCTTGAAAAGCGACGGCGGTCACACCGATGGCTATGGCGCGCTTGAAGAAATCAGTTCCGAGCCTCATCCGGGGGCAGTGTAGCCAAACCGCCGCCCTCTTCAAACGCACGGCTGTTGAGCTCGGAGTTTGCGCCCGCCCGAAGACCGAAAAGCCCCCGGCACCAGAGGGGCGCGGGGACCTTTCGCGTTCGGAGCTATTTCGCCTTTTCGAGAACCTCGACCAGACGCCAGCGTTTGGTCGCCGACAGCGGCCGAGTCTCCATCAGCGACACCCGGTCGCCGATACCGGCATCGCCCTGCTCGTCGTGCGCCTTGACCTTGGTGGTGGTCCGGATGATCTTGCCGTAGAGCGGATGGCTCTTGCGGGACTCGAGTTCGACCACAATGGTCTTCTGCATCTTGTCGCTCACCACGTAGCCGATGACCGTCTTACGACGACCGCGGTTCTCCTCGGCGCGCGGAGTATGCTTCGGGCCCTTGCCCTTTGCCTGATCTTTTGCCTCAGCCATTACGAATCCTCACCTACAGGCCCGGATGCCAGACCCAGTTCACGTTCACGCAGCACGGTGTACACGCGCGCGATTTCCTGGCGCACCGTGCGAAGGCGACGGTTGTTGGCCAGCTGTCCGGTCGCCATCTGGAAGCGCAGGTTGAACAGCTCTTCCTTGGACTCGCGCAGCTTCTCCTTCAACTCATCGTCGGTCAGTTCGCGAAGTTCGCCCGGCGTCACTCCCACAGCCATCAGAAGTGCTCCTCTCGGGTAACGATGCGTGCCTTGATCGGCAGCTTGTGGATCGCGCGGGTCAGCGCCTCGCGCGCGGTCTTCTCATCCGGGTAGCTCAGCTCGAAGAGCACGCGACCCGGCTTGACGTTGGCCACCCACCACTCCGGCGAACCCTTACCCGAACCCATGCGGGTTTCGGCGGGCTTCTTGGTCAGCGGACGGTCGGGGAAGATGTTGATCCACACCTTGCCGCCACGCTTGATGTGCCGGTTGATGGCGATACGAGCGGACTCGATCTGCCGGTTGGTGATGTATGCGTGTTCCAGCGCCTGGATGCCGTAGTCACCGAAGCTCACCGAGGTGCCGCCGCTGGCGATACCGCGCTGCCTGGGGTGATGCTGCTTGCGGTGCTTGACTTTACGGGGAATCAACATGGCTAGCTCTCCGTGGTTTCCGTGGGCTGAGAGGATGCCGCCTCGCCGGCAGCGGCCTCGGTGCCTGCCGTCGCCTCCGCGGCGGCGGGTGCCTCTTCGGTACCCGATTGCGCGGGACCGGCTTCGCCGCCGGAGGCGGCACGACCAGCCTCAGTGCTCGTCGCGGTGGTACCCGATGCACCACTGCGACGCGGACGGGTGCCCGACGGACGCTCGCGACGCGGACGATCCGCGCCTGCCGGAGCCGCGGCGGTGAGCTCGCGCTTGCCGCCGACGATGTCGCCCTTGTAAATCCAGACCTTCACACCGATACGACCGAAGGTCGTCTTGGCTTCGTAGAGCCCGTAATCGATGTCGGCACGCAGCGTGTGCAGCGGCACCCGGCCCTCGCGGTAGAACTCCGAGCGGCTCATCTCGGCGCCGCCCAGACGTCCCGAGCACTGCACCCGAATGCCCTTGACGTTCGGCTGGCGCATCGCGGACTGGATGGCCTTGCGCATGGCGCGACGGAACGCGACGCGGTTGCTCAACTGCTCGGCAACACCCTGAGCCACCAACTGAGCCTGCGACTCGGGGTTTTTCACCTCGAGGATGTTCAGCTGAACCTGCTTGCCGGTCAGCTTCTCCAGGTCGGCGCGGATGCGGTCAGCCTCGGTGCCGCGGCGGCCGATGACGATGCCGGGACGCGCGGTGTGGATATCGACGCGGACCCGGTCGCGGGTGCGCTCGATCTCCACGTCGGCGATGCCGGCGCGCTCCAGACCGGTGGCAAGCAGGCGACGGATCGCCACGTCTTCCTTGACGTAATCCTTGTACTGCTTGTCGGCATACCACCGGGACTTCCAGTCGGTGGTGATACCGAGCCGGAAGCCGTGGGGATTGATTTTCTGGCCCACTACTCCGAGCCCTCCTTCGCTTCGTCAGAAGCTTCTTTGGTCTTCGCGGCGGCCTTCTTGGCCGGAGCCTTCTTTGCGGCAGCCTTCTTGGCCGGTGCCGCTTCCACAGTCACTGTCTCGGTGGTCGTCTCGGCTGCCGGCTTGGTGGCCGGCGCCTTCTTCGCCGCGGCCGCCTTGCTGCCCTGCGCACGACGCGAGCGCGATGCGCTGGCGGACTGTGCGGAAGCACCGCCCCGTCCACCGTCGCGGCTGGGCCTGCTCTCGACAATCACCGTGATGTGGCTGGTGCGCTTGCGAATACGGAACGCACGGCCCTGTGCGCGCGGACGGATGCGCTTGGCGGTCGGGCCCTCGTCCGCATAGACGGTGGCGACCACGAGGGTGGTCGGATCCAGACCCTCGTTGTTCTGCGCGTTGGCCGCGGCACTCGCGATGACCTTGGCGACCGGCTCGCTGGCGGACTGCGGCGCCCACCGCAGGATGTCCAGCGCTTCGGTCACCGACTTACCGCGCACCAGGTCGATGACCCGGCGCGCCTTGGTCGGCGAGATGCGCACAAAGCGCGCCTTCGCGACCGCAGACGGGTATTCAGTCGTCGTACTCATTACCGGCGCTTAGCCTTCCGGTCGTCCTTGATGTGACCCTTGAATGTGCGGGTCGGTGCGAACTCGCCGAGCTTGTGCCCGACCATCGCCTCGGTGACGAACACCGGGACGTGCTTGCGGCCGTCGTGCACCGCGAAGGTGTGCCCGATGAAGTCGGGGATGATCGTCGATCGACGCGACCAGGTCTTGATGACCTGCTTGGTGTTCTTCTCGTTCTGTACGTCGACCTTCTTGAGCAGATGGCCGTCGACGAACGGGCCCTTCTTGAGGCTGCGTGGCATCGTTTACTCCTACCGGTGCTTCTTGCCGGTGCGTCGGCGACGAACGATGAGCTTGTCGCTCGGCTTGTGGGACTTGCGGGTACGGCCTTCGGGCTTACCCCACGGGCTGACCGGGTGACGGCCGCCGGAGGTCTTACCCTCACCGCCGCCGTGCGGGTGGTCGACCGGGTTCATCACGACACCACGGACGGTCGGGCGCTTGCCCTTCCACCGCATACGGCCGGCTTTACCCCAGTTGATGTTCGCCTGCTCGGCATTGCCTACCTCGCCGACGGTGGCGCGGCAGCGCACGTCGACGCGACGTATCTCACCGGATGGCATACGCAGCGAGGCGTAAGTGCCTTCCTTACCCAGCAGCTGGATGCTCGCACCGGCCGACCGCGCCAACTTGGCTCCACCACCGGGCCGCAGCTCCACCGCGTGGATGAGCGTGCCCGCCGGGATGTTGCGCAGCGGCAAGTTGTTGCCGGGCTTGATGTCGGCGTTGGCGCCGGACTCCACGACGTCACCCTGCGACAGTCCCTGCGGCGCAATGATGTAGCGCTTCTCGCCGTCCAGGAAATGAAGCAGTGCGATGTTGGCGGTGCGGTTCGGGTCGTACTCGATGTGTGCGACCTTGGCGTTGACGCCGTCCTTGTCGTTGCGACGGAAGTCGATCACGCGGTAGGCGCGCTTGTGCCCGCCGCCCTTGTGACGCGTGGTGATCCGACCGTGTGCGTTGCGGCCGCCCTTGCCGTGCAGCGGGCGAACCAGCGACTTCTCCGGATGGTCGCGAGTGATCTCGGCGAAATCGGAGACGCTGGCACCGCGACGACCCGGGGTCGTCGGCTTGTACTTGCGAATTCCCATGACTTTGAGTCTTCCTAATTCCCTTTGCCTCGGCCGATTAGGCCGGTGCTCCGAAGAGGTCGATCGGCTTGCTGCCCGCGGCGAGCGTGACTATGGCGCGCTTGGTGTCCTTGCGCTTGCCGTAACCGGCGCGGGTGCGCTTGCGCTTGCCCTGCCGGTTGAGGGTGTTGACCGAGTCGACCTTCACCTTGAAGATCTTCTCGATCGCGATCTTGATCTGCGTCTTGTTCGAGTCCGGGTGCACGACGAACGTGTACACGTTCTCTTCGATGAGCCCGTAGGACTTCTCCGAGATCACCGGCGCCAAGATGATGTCGCGGGGATCGGTGACGGTAGCCATCAGGCCGACACCTCCTCGTCCTTGTTCGTGTGAGCAGCGATGTAGGCGTCCAGGGCCTCCACGCTGAACACCACGTCGTCTGCCTTCAGTACGTCGTAGGTGTTCAACTGATCCGGCGAAAGCACATGCACGCCGGGCAGATTGCGAACGCTCTTGGCACCGGTCTCGTCGGTGCGGCCGATCACGATCAGCACCTTATTGTTCTGCGCCGTGTTCTCGGTGAGAAGCGTCGCCAGGAACGTCTTGGCCGCCTTCGTCGACGGAGCCTGCCCCTCGACGAGCTCGGTCACCGCGTGGATACGGCCATTGCGCGCCCGGTCCGAGAGCGCCCCGCGGAGTGCGGCGGCGATCATCTTCTTCGGGGTCCGCTGGCTGTAGTCGCGCGGCTGCGGTCCATGAACGACCCCGCCACCGGTGAATTGCGGGGCACGCGTCGAACCCTGACGAGCGCGGCCGGTGCCCTTCTGCCGGTACGGCTTCTTGCCGCCGCCACGCACGTCGCCACGCGTCTTGGTGGCGTGCGTGCCCTGACGCTTGGATGCCAGCTGCGCCTCGACGACCTGATGCATCAGCGCGATGTTGGCCTCGGCGTCGAAAAGTGCGGCGGGCAGCTCGACAGAGCCATCCTTCTTACCCGCGGGGGTGTGGACGTCGATCTTCAAAGCCTTCTCGGCCTTCTCGGTCTTCTCGGCCATTACTTCTCGCCTCGCTTGATTGCACTGCGCACCATCACGAGTCCGCCGTTGCGGCCGGGGATGGCGCCCTTGATCAGCAGCACGCCGTTTTCGGCATCGACCTTGTGCACCAACAGGTTCTGCGTCGTGACGCGGTCGCTACCCATGCGGCCCGACATGCGGGTGCCCTTGAAAACGCGGCCGGGAGTGGCACATCCGCCGATGGAGCCGGGGCGGCGGTGCACAGCCTGGGCACCGTGGCTGGCGCCCTGGCCCTTGAAACCGTGACGCTTCATGGTGCCCGCGAAACCCTTACCCTTCGAGGTCCCCGTCACGTCGACGTACGCGCCGTCGGCGAAGATCTCGGCGGTCAGTTCCTGACCGAGCTCGTACTCGGCGGCAGCGGCCTCGTCGTCGAGCCGGAACTCAGCGATGTGGCGGCGCGGATTCACACCCGCAGCCGAGTACTGCCCTGTCACAGGCTTGTTCACCTTGCGCGGGCTGATCTCGCCGTATGCAAGCTGCACCGCGCTGTAGCCGTCGCGTTCCGGAGTGCGGATCATCGTCACGACGTTGGGGCCGGCCTTCACGACCGTCACCGGCACGACCCGGTTGTTCTCGTCGAACACCTGCGTCATGCCCAGCTTGGTGCCCAGAATGCCCCGGCGCGGTGCGCCAGATTTGCTATCGCTAGCCATTTCTCTTGGGTCTCCTACTGGATGTTGACGTCGACGCTGGCCGGCAGATCGATGCGCATGAGGGCGTCAACGGTCTTCGGCGTTGGGTCGAGGATGTCGATCAGCCGCTTGTGGGTGCGCATCTCGAAGTGCTCCCGCGAGTCCTTGTACTTATGCGGGGACCGGATGACGCAATACACGTTCTTCTCGGTCGGCAGCGGCACTGGGCCGACCACGCTGGCGCCCGTCCGTGTGACCGTCTCAACGATCTTGCGCGCCGAGGCGTCAATTGCCTCGTGGTCGTAGGCCTTGAGCCTGATGCGGATCTTCTGTCCCGCCACGCTTCTCCTACCTCACTACTAACGGGCTTCCACGCTTGGGCGTGAAAAACCTCTGGTCTGCTGCCACGCGCCGGGGAAGCCCCGGTCGCGCGGCTATGCCGCCGCTGTTTACCTGTCTGTGGTCCACCGACCCCCGCGCTCGGGTGTGTCGCCCTAGCGCACGCTCGCCCGCGTCGGAAATCCGTCGCGATCGAGGTTGGGACCGGACGCGCCCCTGGGGGCGCAGGTCGTATGCCCCGTGCCAGGCGGTCCCGAAAGGGGTCCGTCCCGGCTCAAGGCAACCCGAACAGTATGCCCTAGATCTGGGCCCGCTCCAAATCCCTGGCCATGGGAAACCCGCCGGCGGGGCTGGTTAGCGGCGGAAGCTATCTTACCCCGGAGTAAGATAGCCGCGCATGGCAGACTCGACCACGACATATCGTGTCTGGAAACATCTTGCCGACCGGCCGGGCGGCAGCCGGCTGTTCAGCATCGCGGCAATGGCCCGGGTGCCGTATTTCGCATCGATCACGCCGCACGTCGTGCGCATGGAACCGGGTTTTGCGGAGGTCGCGGTGCCTAAGTGGTTCTTTCTCTACAACCACCTGCACACCGTGCACGCGATCGCGTCGTGCAATGCCGCCGAGATGGCCATGGGCATGTTGATGGAGGCCACCGTCCCGACGAGTCATCGCTGGATCCCCAAGGCGATGAATGTGCAGTACATCGAGAAGGCGACGACCTCGCTGCGGGCCCAGGCCCGGCTGGATCCGCCGGACTTCACGTCGATCACGGAAGGCGCCGAAGTCGTCGTGCCGGTGCAGGTGGTCGATCGTACGGGGACCGAGGTGGTGCACGCCGACATCACGTGCTGGGTGACGCCGGCCTAGCAGGACACCTAGATCTGCAGGAGTTCTTCCAGCGCCACGGGAAAGGCATCAGCGAGATCCCAGACGTCCGCGACCAGATCGGGACATGAGATCACGCCGATACCCAGCCGTCCGTTCAGCGACATCACCGTGACGTTCAGGCCCGCGCCGATCACGATGGGCCCAAACGGATATTGCGCCCTGATCGCGCAGCCCAAAAAGTAGAGCGGATGCTGCGGTCCCGGCACATTCGACAGCACGAGATTGTGTATCGGCCGGTCCGGCAGCGGAATGTTGCGGGCCAACCGAACCACGGCGTTCAAGACTGACTTGCCGAGAAATTCAGTCCAATCCTGGATGAGCGTCGGCGCCATCTCATTGCCATGGCCTTTCGCGTGAGAGATGTTGCCGCAGATGGTCTCCAGCCGCTCGGCGACGTCCTCGATATCCGTCGCAAGCCGACAGAACATCCACATCGTGTGGTTCCGCCCGGGACGGTTTGATTTGTCCCGCGTAGACATCGGCACGGTCGCAACCATCGGCTGCTCGGGAAGCTCGTCACGATCGAGAAGAAACCGGCGCAGCGCCCCAGAGGTCATCGCGACCACCACGTCGTTGACGGTGATCCCGAATTTCTCCTTGACCTTCTTCACGTCCGCCAGCTCGACCTGAGTGAAGGCGACGTTTCGCCGGTTGGTGAACGGTGCGTTGAAGACGGTGGACGGAGCCGCGAACGGCGGTGCCATCGCCTCGCCGCTGACCGCGCGCTGCACTGTGTGGACCACCGTCCGTGCGGTGTCGGGAACCGCGGTCACCAGCCGCCACGGTCTGCGGACCACGTCGGCGATTCCTGCGGTCGCCATCTCAATTCGCCCGGTGGCGGGCGGTCCACTCACCTTCTCGGCCACGGGCACACCGCTGTCGAGACCACACAGCTGCATCAGGAGATCCGCACCCCCGACACCGTCGACCGCCGCGTGGTGAGACTTCATCATCACCGAGACCGAATCAGCCTCTTCGGGTCCCTCGATCACCCACATTTCCCACAACGGACGTGAACGGTCCAGCGGTAGCGCGGCGATGTGTCCGCAGATCTCCGCCAGCTCGGATCGCCCGCCCGGGCGCGGAAGTCCGATGCGATGAACATGGCGATCGAGCCGGAAATCCTGATCTTCGACCCATACCGGGTTGGCTGGATTCAGTTGGCTGTCAGCCAGTTTGAGACGGAAGTCGGGAGCCGCCGCGACGCGGGCATCCAGCGCGTCGACGAGTCCGTCGTACCGATAGCCACCAGTGCTCGACGTATCCAGCTCGAGCAGACAGCAGACGTTCACCGGCTGCGTGTCCGACTCCAGCTCGAGGAAAAACGCGTCGTACCCGCTGACCCGATCCAAACGTGCCACATTCGCCCCCTCGGCCGCGACCGGTGTGCTCCGATCGACGGGTGCAGACTTCCCCCTGCGGCGATGAAGCAAACGGTTACTCGACGCCCCGTCGCGGGGCGGAACGCTCAGCCCCGCAGACCCGCCCAGAACGGACACTTGTGCACCTGGCCGAAGTCGCTGATCAGACGATTCCCTCGGGGCTGCAACGACATTCGCTGGCCCGCGGGTCCATCTAGCGACGGCCACCCGGAGCCTGGTGAACCCGAGGATATGAATTCACTCCAGTAGCCGATCATCTCGTCGGACAGCCGCTGTTGTTCGGGATTGAGCGCCGGCGCTCCGCCCACGTCGAAGAGGTACCGCAATTCCAGCGAATGCCCGGCGCCGACGGGGAACGGCGCCGCCCGCAACGGCTCCGGTGCCGGCGCACCAGGGTCGTCGAATTCGGAGAAGTACACCGGCTCTTCTGATGACAACGAGTCCGCGAGACGGTCTGCCACACAGGCGAAGGTGCCGTCGGTCACCGCGGCCGAATATGCCAGCGGCACACTGCCGCCGAACTGCTCCGGCGGATACTGCTGCGCGACGACCCCGGCATTGGCGTCGCCGTATGCCTCCGAAAGCAGCCCGAGATAATCGGTCGCGCCGAACGCGCGCCCGCGGATGTACTGCAACGCGGTGAACAGGGTGTACTCGTCGGCTGTCGTCCCGATCATCACCGGCACCTTGGCCGCCCGCCCCTGCGCTGCACCGTTCATCGGATCGACCGGCAGAATCTTGGTTCCCGTCACGGGTCCGCTCAAGCGTTCGCTGCCGATTCGTCCGTAGAGCACTGGCCGCTGCAGCCGCTCGGCCGGTAGCGCGCGAAGACATGCCGCCGCGGCGACCCTATCGCCGCAACCCACCTCCGCGGCGTACTGCTCGCTGGTCCGCTCCGCGGCGGACAGGTCGTATTGCGCCTGACACGGCCCACTTTGGATGATCGCGGCACTGAAAAGTCCTGCCGAGGCGGGTGCAACGAGGTGGTTGCACACCGACATCCCCCCGGCCGACTCCCCCGCTATCGTCACCTTGTCCGGATCGCCTCCGAATTCGGCGATGTTGTCGTGCACCCACCGCAGCGCGGCCTGCTGGTCGGCCAGGCCGTAGTTGCCGACATCGCCGGCCGGGCCGAGTGCCGGGTGCGCGAGGAAGCCGAGCGTCCCCAACCGGTAGTTGATCGTGACGACGATGACGTCACCGCGGCTCGCCAGCCGGCGCGAGTCGTAGACCTCGCCGCTGCCGTTGATGAAGCTGCCGCCGTGAATCCATACCATCACCGGCCGCTTCTCCCCCGACGGTGGTGGCGTCCACACATTGAGAGTCAGGCAGTCTTCGCTGGTTTCGCGTTGGTCGACGTCATTGCTGACGTCTTGAATGCATCGCGGGCCGGGTCGGGTGGCATCAAGGAACCCGGTCCATCCGGCCGCTGGCGCGGGCGGTTGCCACCGCAATGCCCCCACCGGTGGTGCGGCATAAGGAATTCCGGCGAAAAGGCGGTGGTCCTCGGAAACCAGCCCGCGCAGCGCACCTGACTGCGTCTGCACCACCCCCGGATCGTCCGGTACGTCGATGGTGGCCGATTGGCCGAGTGAGCACCCCGCGAGCGCGGCCACGACGATCAAGACCCCCGCGATGACGAGGCCTCGACGGCGGACCTTTGCAACAGACATCGGTCCCAACACTACTGAGGGACCACTCTTCCCTTGCGTGGCCTCCGTCACATAGACTTCGAACTTGACACCCGTCAAGTTCCGTTCTGCCCCGGAAATGAGGAGCCCGTATGAGCACGCCGACGATGGACGATGCCGCGCAAGTTTTCGCCGACCCGACGGCGTATGCCGACGACGCTCGGCTGCACGCGGCTCTGACCCATCTGCGGGCGAACAACCCGGTGGCATGGGTCGACAAAGCTCCCTACCGGCCGTTCTGGGCGATCACCAAGCACGCCGACATCATGGCCATCGAACGGGACAACAACCTCTTCCTGTCCGAACCGCGGCCGCTGCTGGCCACCGCCGCGGCCGACGATTTGGGTAAGCAGCAACTCGAAGCGGGAACGGGGCTGCGCACCCTGATCCACATGGACGATCCGCACCACCGCAAGGTCCGAGCGATCGGCGCGGACTGGTTCCGCCCCAAGGCAATGCGCGATCTCAAGGTGAACGTCGACGCGCTGGCGAAGCGCTACGTCGACAAGATGCGCGACATCGGCCCGGAATGCGACTTCGTCACGGAGATCGCGGTCAACTTTCCGCTGTACGTCATCATGTCGCTGCTCGGCCTGCCCGAAGAAGACTTCCCGCGCATGCACCAGCTCACCCAGGAGCTGTTCGGCGGCGACGACGAGGAATACAACCAGCGCGGTAAGACCCCGGAAGAGCAGCTGGCGATCCTGATCGACTTCTTCACGTACTTCGCAGAGTTGACCGCGTCGCGTCGCGAGAATCCCACCGACGACCTGGCATCGGCGATCGCCAACGGCCGCATCGACGGCGAACCGCTCTCCGAGGTCGACACCGCCTCCTACTACGTGATCGTCGCGAGTGCGGGCCACGACACCACCAAGGACGCGATTTCCGGTGGGTTGCTCGCGCTGATCGAAAACCCCGACCAGCTGGAGCGTCTGCGCAACGATCCCGGACTGATGGGCACCGCGGTCGAGGAGATGATCCGCTGGACGACGCCGGTCAAAGAGTTCATGCGCACCGCCGCCAAGGACACCGAGATCCGCGGCGTTCCCATCGCCAAGGGCGAATCCGTCTACCTGGCCTATGTTTCCGGCAACCGGGACGAGGAGGTCTTCGACGAGCCCTTCAAATTCGACGTCGGCCGCGACCCGAACAAGCACGTCGCATTCGGATACGGCGTGCATTTCTGCCTTGGGGCCGCGCTCGCACGCATGGAGATGAACAGCCTGTTCACCGAATTGATCCCGCGGCTCGAGTCCATTGAACTCGCGGGCGAGCCGGAGTTGGCGGCGACCACGTTCGTCGGCGGGCTCAAGCATCTGCCGATCCGGTACTCCCTGCGCTGAGCGCCTACTTTCTGGCGTGGGTGGCGAGAAATCCGTCGACAGCGGCCGCGGCACACCCGTGATAGTCGAAATCGGCTACGGTGCTGAGCTTTCCGAGAATCAGCGGACCGATCAGCAGCGCGATCGCCTGAATGCGGTCGGGCACCTCGATCTCAGCGGCTGCCTGCGGGCTGTCGAAGATGGCGTCGAAGGGCGCGGAGTACAGCTGGATGATGCGGGCCCGTAACGGGCCTACGGGGTCCGAATCCGCTTGGCGCACCTCGGAGTAGTCGCCGGCGTCGGGTCCTGACGCCAGCCATGTCAGGGCGGTGAGCATGATGGGCACCTCGACGATCGCTTCGATCCAGCCCTCCACTACCACGAGCAACTGCTCGCGCAGGCGGCCTTCGGTCGGCGGCATCGGCGCCGGCTCCAACAGGCTCATGAAGGCCGCGCCCACCAGATCGTTGGCGCTGGGGAAATGGCGATAGAGCGTGGCCCTGGCCACGTTCGCGCTGCGGGTGACCGCGTCGATCGTCACAGCACTCGGACCGCCCGTACGCAGCAGTGCGGCCGCCGCCTCGAGCAATCGAGCCCGAGAGCGGGCCGGCCGCGGGTCTGTGTGCGGTAGGTCCCCGCGCGGGGGGTCGGTCACCGTTTACGCCACCTCCTCCGTGGGAACAAGACTGTCGGTCTTGCTACGAGACTGTTAGTCTCAAATCTATCCTTTGGAAGGGAGCGCGATCCATGGTCGACACTCTCGCCCCGCCTGACCAGACTATCGACGCGAACCTGGCGACCATGTCCCGGTTTGGGCGCTTCTGGTTACTCACGGTCGCATCCCTCGACGTCCTGCTGGTCATTTCCTCGATGGTCGCGCTCAACGCGGCGTTGCCCGACCTTGCGGTGGACACCGCCGCGACACAGACGCAACTCACGTGGATCGTGGACGGCTACACCCTCGTGCTTGCCTGCCTGCTACTGCCCGCCGGCGCGATCGGCGACCGCTACGGGCGACGGGGTGCGCTGGTGGCCGGTCTGGCGATCTTCGCGGTGGCGTCGGTCGCTCCGGTGTTCTTCGACAGTCCGGTCCAGATCATCCTCTCCCGTGCGCTCGCCGGGGTCGGGGCGGCGTTCATCATGCCCGCGACCCTGTCCCTGTTGACCGCGGCATTCCCAAAAGCTGAGCGCAACAAGGCTGTTGGTATCTGGGCCGGGGTCGCCAGTTCGGGCGCGATCGTCGGATTCATGGGCACCGGCCTGCTCCTGGAGTTCTTCTCGTGGCAATCGATCTTCTACGCGTTCACCGCATCGGCTCTCGCGCTGATTGTCTGCACGTTCACCATTCGGTCGTCGCGCGACGACACCGCCACCCCGATCGACGGCATCGGTGCAGTGCTGATCGGTTCGGCGGTCGCGGTTTTCGTGTTCGGTGTCGTGGAAGCACCGGTGCGCGGGTGGACCCATCCGGTGGTGTGGGGCTGTATGGCCGCCGGTGTCGCGCTGGCCGTGGCGTTCGCGGTGGTAGAACTGCGACGCCGCCATCCGCTGCTGGATGTCCGCCTGTTCGGCAGACCCGACTTCACCACCGGATCGATCGGCATCACCATCCTGTTCTTCGCCAACTTCGGGTTCTTCTTCATCGAGATGCAGTACCTGCAACTCGTGCTCGGCTACAGCCCGCTGCAGACGGCGTTCGCCCTCGCGCCCCTGGCGGTGCCGATCCTGATACTGGGCGCGACGATGCACCTTTACCTGCCGAAGGTCGGGTTGCGGACCGCCGTCGCAATGGGCTTGTTCCTCATCGGGGTGGGGCTCTTCCTGATGCGCTATCTCGACGCCGGATCGTCCTATCTCGATCTGATGTGGCCGATGCTGGTGACGAGTGCGGGCATCGGGTTGTGCGTCGCGCCGACCACCTCGGCGATCATGAATGCGGTGCCCACCGAGAAGCAGGGTGTCGCATCGGCAGTCAACGACACCACGCGTGAGGTCGGCGCGGCGGTGGGAATCGCGGTGGCCGGCTCTGTTTTGGCGGCGCAGTACGGTTACGTACTGTCTCCGACGCTGACCGGCTTCCCCGAGCAGATACGCACGGGAGCCCTGGAGTCCCTTGCCAATGCGCTGGCGATCGCCGAGGAGATGGGACCGCAGGGCAACCGCCTGGCGGACCTGGCTACGGCCGCTTTCATCGACTCGATGAGCCTGGCAATGCTTGTGCTTGCCATCGTATTGGCGCTTGCCGCGGCGTTCGTCGCGATCTGGGCCCCCGGCCGAGACGGCACGCAGTCACGGCTCGCGCAACGGATCACCGCGCGCTGGTCGACCTCAGGCGCCGCCGGCGGTGCCGGCAATTCAGACGATGAACTCGGCAGCCCGGTGGCCGAGCATGACGGTGGTGGCGTGCGGGCCTCGGCTGGTGATGCGGGGAAGCACCGAGCCGTCGACCACCCATAAGGCGTCGACGCCGCGCACCCGGCACCGGGTGTCGACCACCGCCGTTGCGTCGTCGTCGCGTCCCATCCGCGCGGTGCCGCACAGATGTTGCGACGTCGACCACGATGTCTTCTCGGATTGTGCCTGCGCACCGGCGAGTTCGCGTGCCAGCTCGGCGCCGGCACGCAGCGCCGCGACGTCCGCGGGCTCACTGTCGTACCGGTGCTCGATGACGGGGCCGACGTCCGGATCCGCTGACACCAGCCGGACCCTGCCCCGCGATCTTGGTTGCATGAGGGCGACCCCGATGTGCGGGTGGTCGGCGGGGTCGTCGCGCCGACCGCTCACCATCGCACCGAAACCCGCGGTATACGGCCTGATTTCGAGTCCGTCATCGGTCGTCAGCACCGCCTCCAGTGGTGGTAGACCGTGCGTCTCGGACCAGTCGACCGGCAGCACCCACTCCGGATGGTCTGCGGTTGCAACACCCACCGGGAGGTCGGCCACCACGGGTACTCCCGCGGCGCTCAGCGTCTGTCGTGGGCCGACACCCGACAGCATCAGCAGATGCGCGGATCCGATCGCACCGGCCGACAACACGATTCGGTCGGCGGTCACATCGACTGGTCCGTCGGGTCCGACGCAGTGCACGCCCACCGCACGACCGTCGACGATCCGGATGCGCGTCGCCCTCGTATCGGTCAGCACGGTGAGACCGGCGCGATCCATCGCGGGCTTGAGAAAGGCGCCACCGGGACCCACCCGCGTACCGCCGTTGATGTTCAACGGCACCGGGCCGACTCCCGAAGGCAGCGGGGCGTCCGGCGCGGACCCGTTCAGATCGTCCACCCGCCGATACCCTGCTCTTTCCGCAGCGTCTACGAAAGTCGCGGTACAGCCGTCGAATTCGGCGACCCGCTGCACCTGAATAGGACCGTCGCGACCATGCAGCGGGCCACCGAAGTCGAGGTCGGTTTCGATGGCCAGGAAGTGTGGCAGCACGTCGGACCACGCCCATCCAGGCAACCCCCAGCCGTCGAAGTCCGACGGCAGTCCACGGCAGAAATAGCCGCCGTTGACCGCACCCGATCCGCCGACGACCGCACCCCTCATGATCTGTGCGTGCCGCTCGGGATCGTCGGTCAGCGTCGTCGCATAGCGCCGCACCACCGAGCTGGCGGCGCCGATCGGCAACCGCAGGCCGTCGGTGATCTGTGTCAGAACGGACGGGTCGGATGGGCCGGGGCCGGCCTCGATGACCGTGACGCGGCGACTGGAGTCAACCGAAAGTCGTTCCGCTAATACCGATCCGGCGCTTCCGGCGCCGACGATCAACACATCGCAGTGCAAGGCGGGGCTTCAGGTCCGAATCTGTGGCTTGAGTGCGCCGACATGACGCTCACGCACGACGCCGGTCCACAGTCCCGCACCGTACGCCATGTCGTCGAGCCGCTTGAGCAGGATGTAGGTGAGCAGACCGACGGGTTTCGTCTCGTCCTCACTGTTGCCGTTGCGGGTGATCCAGTCCACCACTCCATCGACGATGGCCGCCACCAACACCACTTGACGGCATCGTCGCGAAAGCAGTGCCGCGACGAACGCGACGGGCCAGTAGTGGCGGCAGATGGCCGACGCCAGCTGTAACGCCGCGGACCACAACCCGTGGGCTGCCACTACGGCCACTTCCTTGGGTTCGGTCTCCACGGTGGACAGCGACCTTGCGATACGGCGCCCGGTGATCGTGGCGACCACCATCGACGCGAGGTAGCCGATACCCGAGCCCATCGCCATCAGCATCCACGCGACCAGCGTCCACCCCGAGATGACGAGCGGTGCCGTCTTCCCGGGGTGCCGGACCGACAGCGGTGCGGCGGATTCTCCGTAGAAAGACTTGCGCGAGAGCCACTCTCGCAGTTGGGTGCGATGGTCGTGGCCGACCAGAGCGACAGGTTCGTAGCGCAGCCGAGCTCCTGCCTCGATCAACCTCCAGCACAGGTCGACGTCTTCGCCGGACCTGAGTGTCTCGTCGAACCCGCCCAAATTCTTGAGCACGGTGCTTCGGCAGATGATCGCGGCGCTCGGCACGTAGGAGACGGTCCCGAAGGGTACGACGGGTGCTTCGCGCATACCGAGGTCAAGAGAGGACCTCACGGCTTCGTAGCGGGCCACCAGGTTTTCCGGCTCGCGCAGGCCGATGATCCGCGGTGCGACGAGTGCCACCGCGGGGTCGCAGAAATGCCCGAGCAGCGCCTCGAGCCACCCGCGCCGCGGCACCACGTCGGAGTCGAGGAACGCGATGTAGTCGGTGTGGCACGCCGCCATGCCGGTGTTGCGGGCGGCCGCGGGACCCTTGCTGCGATCGTGTCGCAGGATCTGCACATCGCTGTACATCTGGGCGAAGTCGGCCTGCTGAACCGGGGTGGCCGACCCGTCGTCGACGACGATGATTCGCATGCCACGAAGAGCCGCGACCAGGCGACGAAGGCCAGAGATGTTGTCCCGCACGGGAATAACGACTGTGACATCGCGATGCGACGGTCCGGTCGCGGGCCGCGGATGCGCCACTGTCGCGTCGAGCAGCGTGCGCGCGAGCTGTGCGCTGACCGCGTCGTGCACCTCGAGCCGTCCGCCGGTGAGCATCGTCTGCGCCGCGGGCGCCAATCGCAGCAACCGGGTAGGCGATCCGCCGAGCAACGCGGACCCCTCGCCGAGGACCTTCACCCGGCGATCCACCTGGACGGCGAACCCGTCGGGCAGCCGTGGTCCGGTCATGTCAGCATTCCGTTCCGGTCAGGCGTCCATCGAGTCACACGCCGCAGACATCCGTCGACCATCTCGGCGAAGATGCGCGCGCCTTCCTCTGCGGTAGCGGTGGTGGGGTCGCCGAGGATACCCACGTCACTGACCGCGGCCATCCCTCCTTGACGCATTGCGGGCATCAACTGTCCCAGCGGGGCGCTGTTGCCGGGAACCCGCTCGTCGATCCATACATCGGCAGGCGAAATATGTAGCAATACAGAGGTTTCGGTATGACCGGCATGCGCGTCGGCGTTCTCCGCACTACAGGAACACCAGCCCACGTCGCGGCCCTCGTACCGCAGCAATGCCGCGGCGGTGGCCAGCGCTTCCACATTGCCCCCGTGCCCGTTGACGAAGACGAGGCGCGACGCCCAGCGCGATGCGGACCGGCCGAACTCCACCAGTAACAGACGCAGGGCGGACGTGCCGATCGACACGGTGCCGCTGAACTCCTCATGCTCACCGCTGGCGCCGTATTCGATCGCCGGAGCGACCATCCATTTCGATTCATTCGCCGGCACGAGCTGGTCGGCCAGGGCACGCGCCACGGCGGTCGCAATGCGCGTGTCGGTGTCGAGCGGCAGGTGGGGCCCGTGCTGTTCGGTGGAGCCGACAGGAATGATCAATGCCGGTGACGTGCCCTGCAGCTGCCGCGACGTTGCGTTCGCGAGCTCGCTTCCATAGGGCACAGGCCGATGGTAGGCCGAATTCACCTGGTGTGCGCCAATTGTTGGCGCATGCGCAGCAATTGATTTCCAGAAATTTGCGCGTGCGACAACGGGGCATTCACGTCAGCCCCCTGAGCCACGCCTGTACCAGGAACTCTGTGTGAAGGCGACAGCCTGCTCAGGCGGTCGGGCTGCCCGGTACCCCGAGCGCCCGAGCGAACCCGTCGGGCACCAGCACGTCGTCGGGGCGGAGGTCGTGCACCGACGCATGGCCGAGTCCCATCAACGCCGAGTCGATGCCGCCCCGCAGAACGTCGAGCACGTTCTCGACGCCCGCCTGCCCGTTGGCGGCCAGGCCCCAGAGATACGCCCGCCCGATCATGACCGCGCGCGCACCGAGAGCGACGGCCTTCACCACGTCGCTGCCACGTCGGATGCCGCCATCGAGCAGCACCTCGACGTCGTCTCCGACGGCGTCGGCGATCGCAGGCAAAGCCCGAATCGACGCCGGCGTGCCGTCGAGGTTGTTACCGCCGTGATTGGACACCGAGATGGCCGAAACACCTGCGTCCACAGCACGTTTGGCATCGTCAACTCGCATGACGCCCTTGAGCATGAACGGGCCGCCCCACAGCTCACGCAGCCAGGCGATGTCTTCCCAGGTCGGCGGCGGGGTACCCATCCACTCGCCGTAGGCCGCGAAGAACGGCGGACCCGCCTCGCCGCGCGCGGCCTGATTGGGCACCCGCAAGTTCGGCGGCCGGAAGGTCTTACCCCATTGCCACATCCAGCCCGGCCTGCTCAGCCCCGTCGGCAGCATCCGCACCGTGGTGCGCAGGTTCATCTCCTCGGGGATCGTGGGGCTCCCCCAGTCCCGGCCGTGCGAGAAGCTCCAGTCGGTGGTGACGATGAGACCGACGGCGCCCGCCTCGCGCGCGCGCTCGACCCGCGCCGCGATCGCGTCCCGGCCCCCGAGCCAGTACACCTGGAAGAACAGCTTGGGATTGGCGACGATCACCTCTTCGATCGGCTTGCTCGCAAACGACGACAGACCCATCGCGGTCCCTCGCGCCGCGGCGGCCCGCGCGACGGCGGTCTCACCATCCGGGTGGACGGCCTGCACGCCCGTCGGTGATATCACGACTGGCATCGAAATATCCTGGCCCATAACGGTTGTCGCAAGGTCGCGCTTCTCGGTAGCGCCGATGACGTGCGGCGCGAAGCCCAGCTCGGCGAATGCGTCGACGTTGTCGGCGACGGTGACGCCGCGCTCGCTGGCCGCGAGCAGCGCCGAGTACACCGGCTTGGGTAGCCGTCGCTTCGCCCGCTCCTGGGCGGCCGCGACAGTCTCGAACCAGATGGCGGCCATGAGTTACACCGGGCTTTCGTTACAGAGTCGCTTAGGAGCCGCCTTGGCGGCGACATCAGAGCGAGGCGGTTTGGTGAGCAGCTTGAGCATGACCGGGCCATCCCCCTGCGCTGCGCGCGGGCGGTGCCCCCAGCGCGAGTGGTCAACACTGGACTTGGGCTTGACGCGGTCGGCAGCCAACGCCGGCGCACCGTAGCCCTGCACACACTCGGGGTCGGGACCGTCCATCGGCAATCCGGTGAAGAACTTCGCGGCCATGCATCCGCCGCGGCAGCTGTCGTAGTGCCCGCAGCTGCCACACGCTCCTGCCGACTGCGGTTCACGTAGCTCGCGGAACAGCGGAGCGTTCTTCCACACGTTGTCAAATCCGTTATCAGTCAAGATGTTTCCGGCAAGAAAGCGGTCGTGGATAGCGAACGGGCACGCATACACGTCGCCGACCGGGTCGATGAGGCACACCACCCGGCCCGCTCCGCACAGGTTCAGACCCGCCAGCGCGCCCGGCTCGCCCAGACCCGACAGGTGGAAGAACGAGTCACCGGTGAGCACACCGTCACCCTTGGCCACCAACCAGTCGTAGAGCTGCACCTGCTGCTCCGCGGTGGGGTGCAGTTCATCCCACACGTCGGCCCCGCGGCCGGATGGCCGCAGCCGGGTGATCCGCAGCGTGGCACCGTAACGCGCTGCCAGGGCGGCGAAATCGTCGAGCTGGTCGACATTCTCGCGGGTCACGACGACGGAGATCTTCGCGTCCTTGAAGCCCGCAGCCGCGAGGTTCTCCAGCGCCCGGATGGCCATCGCGAACGAGCCTGCTCCCCGGACGGCGTCGTTGACCTCGGCCGTCGCACCGTCCAGCGAGATCTGCACGTCGACGTAGTCACTGGCCGCCAGCCGCGCTGCCACATCGGGGGTGATGCGCACGCCGTTGGTGGAGAACTTCACCCCGACGTGGTGTTCGGTGGCGTAGTCGACGAGCTCCCAAAAGTCCGACCGCACAGTCGGTTCCCCACCACCGATGTTCACGTAGAACACCTGCATGCGTTCGAGTTCGTCGATGATGTCCTTGCACTGCTGAGTGGTCAACTCGCGCGGGTCGCGCTTGCCGGAGGACGACAGGCAGTGCACGCAGGCCAGATTGCAGGCGTAGGTGAGTTCCCACGTCAGACAGATAGGCGCATCCAGTCCGTGCTCGAACTGCTCGATGAGCCGCGGAACGGGCTGGACGGCAGGCGATTCGACTTTCGGCGCGGGCGCCGATTGCATTTCCGGCGCGGGCGCCGATTCAACAGTTGTCATAGCGGCACCAACATCTTCGATTGAGCGAGTACGCCAAGGGCGTGAAGGTAGGGGGCCTGCTGCGCATCGTCGACTCCAGCGGCGCGGCAGGCGGACCGGACGTCGGGGTGATCAGCCAATGAGTTGACCACCTCGACGATCGTCCGGTTCTTCAGGAACGACAGCTTGCGCGTACCGAAGTGATACAGCAGCGCACCGAACGGCTCGGGCCGTACGGCCACCTGTGGGTGGAGCCGCCAACCGAGGTCGGGATCGAACGCGATGTCGGTCCCGGACTCGGCTGCTGGCGAGGCCACGGTCAGTAGACCCCGCACATCCCGTCGATCGACACTTCTTCGACCAAGATCTCGGTGACGAGCTCATCGCCCGAGGTTTCCGCTGTCTGATTCGGCTCCACTATCCGCACCTTTCCTTGACAGGATCTCGACAAACTGTGATCGAGATCGCAATAATATGGCATCGAGTGCCAGAATGAAAGCCGACCCCGGAAAAGGATCTGACGTGCAACCGGAATCCCAGCACCGCGTCGGCCGCCGGCGGTCGACGAGCTGGGAACACATCAGCAATGTGGCGATCGATCTGTTCGCCGCCCGCGGGTTCGACGAGGTCAGCGTCGACGACGTCGCCGAGGCTGCCGGCATCGCGCGGCGCACGCTGTTTCGCTACTACCCGTCCAAGAACGCGCTGCCCTGGGGCGACTTCGAGGCACATCTGGCACGGATGCGGGACCTGCTGTCAGATCTCGACCCCGACGTGGGGATCGATGCCGCGCTACGGACGGCGCTGTTGGCGTTCAACACATTTGACGACGCCGAGACCGCACGGCACCGGCAGCGCATGCGGGTCATCCTGCAGACCGCCGAGCTTCAGGCGTACTCGATGACGATGTACGCGGGCTGGCGCGCAGTCGTCGTCGCGTTCGTCGCGCGTCGGCTGGGCATGAAGGAAGCTGACGTCGTGCCGCAGACAGTGGCCTGGACCATGCTCGGCGCGGCGCTGTCGGCGTATCAACACTGGTTGGACGACGAGTCGGTCTCGCTTGCGCAGGCGCTCGGCGACGCGTTCGACACCGTCAGCGCCGGACTGAAGGCGCTGGACGATCCCCGCCGCTGAAAGAATTTTCGATTCGGGCGTCGGAGTTCGCACCTCCGCGGCGACGATAAGGGTGTGAGCGCCGAACCGGATGGCAACGACGCTCCGCGGCAGCTACTGGCGATGTACGACGAAGCGATGCCGATCGTGTATGGGTATTTCGTCCGGCGCTGCAGTGACCGCGGAACGGCCGAAGACCTGACGTCGGACACGTTCCTGGCGGCGATGGATGCCGCACGCAGGGATGTGCCCCCGCCGTTGACGTTGCCGTGGTTGCTCGGAGTGGCGCGCCACAAGCTGGCGGATCACTACCGCCGTCGCCACGACCGGTTCAACATCCCGGTCGCCGAACTGCCCGAGACTGTCGACCCGGGCGACGACTGGGATGCCGAGCTCGACCGCATCGTCGCGGAGGCCGTCATGGCCAAGCTGCCCGAGCACCATCGCACCGTGCTGGCGTTGCGCTACATGGATGACTGTTCCGTGCCCGAGTGTGCGGAGTTGATCGGACGGACCGTGCACGCCACGGAGGCGTTGCTGGTGCGGGCGCGACGAGCCTTCAGAGCCCACTATCCGGAGCCGGAAGGAGGGAAGTCGTGAACGACGGCGTCAACAACAGCCACGATCCGCTGACCGTGCTGCACGGCGATGAGCTTGTCGCCCAACCAGATCCGGCGTTCGCGGCGCGGCTGCGCGCACGCCTGGAAAGCGCGCTGAACCTGCCCAATCGAACCCGAGGAGTTGACATGAGCGGCACCGACACCGCGATCGCCGAACTGGCCGAACCCACCGCGTCCTCCGCCGTGCCCCGATCGGCGGCACTGCCATATCTCTCAGTGGCCAACGCGCGCGAAGCCATCGACTGGTACGTCGACGTGCTGGGTGCCACCGTGGTCGGCGAACCGATCGTGATGGACGACGGCCGCATCGGTCATGCCGAGCTGGCACTTGGCGGCGGTATGTTCTATCTCGCCGACGAGTACCCGGAGATCGGCATGAAAGCCCCTGCTCCGCAGGCTGTTTCAGTCATGCTTGTCATCGCGGTCGCCGATACCGACATTGCGGTGGAGCGGGCCCGCGACCGCGGTGCCACCGTGCGTCAGGAAACCCGCGAGGCTCACGGTTCACGCAACGCTGCGATCATCGACCCGTTCGGGCATTGCTGGTCGCTCAACGGCCCGACGACCGGCGCGGCGGTGACCATCCAGCACGGTGACGTCGGTTACGTCTCGGTGTGGGCGCTGGACGCCGAACGGGCGGCGGCCTTCTACGGTCACGTCCTCGGCTGGGAATTCGACCGCTCCACTGGTCAGGTCACCAACACCAAGCAGCGCATCGGCATCGACAGCGTCGACAGCCGACAAGGCATGCTGTGCAGCTATGCCGTAGACGACCTCGCAGCAGCACGACAAGCGATCGTGGCCGCCGGCGGGACAGCCGGTGACGTGCTGGACTTCGACTTCGGCTCGGTGCTGGACGCCACCGACCCGTCAGGCGCGGCCTTCGCGGTGTTCGAGCCTGCACCGGGTATCGCGCGACCGGAACTGAATGGCTCTGGGCCAGGCGAGCTTTCGTATATCACCTACGAGGTGCCGGACTCGGGCGCATTCCGGGCGTTTTACAGCGGACTGCTGTTCTGGTCGTTCGAGCCGGGTCGCATCGACGACGGCTGGCAGATTCAGCACACCCACCCGATGGCCGGCGTCGCCGGCGGCAGCGCGCGGTCGGTCACGGTGCCGATGTGGACCGTCGCCGATGTCCGCGCGGCGGTGGCGAGGGTACGCGAAGCCGGGGGCACCGTGATCGAGGAGCCGTCGACGCAGGCGTACGGCCAATCGGCACAGTGCACCGACGACCAGGGCACCCGGTTCTATCTTGGCCAGTTCTGACTGGTGGATTCGGCGCGCTAACGCACCCTCACGGTCGATTAGCGCGCCGGATTCGCTGATTAACCGAGGACGTCGGCGATGGGTGCGCCGGCCGCGATCTTGGAGCGGGCCTTCATGACCTTTCCCGGCATGCCGCCGCCGACCACGCCGGCGACAACGCCGTCGCGCTCGTAATAGGCCAGGAACTTGCGGCCGTCGTCCTCGACGACGTGCACCACGTCGTCGGCCTCGGGCTCACCCAGGCACTGGATCTTGACGTCGTACTGGTCGCTCCAGAAGTACGGCACCGACACCGTGGACGGTGCGTCCTGACCCAGCATCGCGGGCACCAGCACTCGCGCCTGGTCGGCGACGTTGCTCCAATGTTCCACGCGCACTTGGTGCCCAAGGGTGTGGCGCCAGGACGCGACGTCGCCGATCGCCCACACATGCGGTGCGCTCGACCGGCCGCGATCGTCGCAGACGATCCCGTTGTCGATCTCCAGGCCGCTGCCGTCGAGCCACTCGGTGGCCGGATGCGAACCGATACCGACCACGACGAGATCGGCCTCGAGTTCGGTGCCGTCGCCCAGGACCACCCTCTCGACCCGCTCGGATCCGCTGACCTCCGAGACCCCGACGCCGCATCGCACGTCGACGCCCTCGGCGCGGTGCAGCCGGGCGACCAACTCACCGATCCGTCCGCCGAGTACCGACGCCAGCGGCGAAGGCTGCGGCTCCACCAGGACGACGTCGACGCCCATGCCGCGCAGGCTCGCCGCGACCTCGCAACCGATGAAACCCGCACCGACCACGACGGCTCGTGTCGCCGAACCCGCCTCGGCGCGCAACGCAAGGCTTTCGTCGAAGTTGCGGAGGACGTGGATACCTTTGAGATCCGGGAACGACGGGATGCGCTTGGGCACCAGCCCGGTGGCGATGATCAGTTCGTCGTAAGGCATCTCGGTGCCGTCTGCGAGCGTGAGCGTCTTGGCCCCGGTGTCGATCGACCGGGCTCCGTTGCCGAGCAACACGGTGATGTCGTTTTCTTCGTAGAACTCGGCGGGCTTGAGCGTGACGTCGTCGGTCTCGGCGCGCAGCACCTCCTTCGACAGCGGCGGCCGGTCGTACGGCAGATGATCCTCGTCGCTGACGATGGTGACCGGTCCGGCGTACTCGGAGCGTCGGAGCTGTTCAGCCGTGCGGGCAGCGGCCAGGCCGCCGCCGACAATGACTACTCCCCCAGTGGTGGACATGCGCAGATTTTGCACGATGGCTCCCGCGATATGTCCGCCACCCCGTCAGCTGCGGTCCCTGTCGATGATGTTGGTCAGCACGACGATGCTTTCGCTGCGTTCGACGTCGGCGGCCGCGCGAATACGCTCCAGCGCTTCCTCGAGATGCCGCATGTCGCGTGCGAGCACGTGCAGGATCGCGTCGGCCGTCCCGGTGACGGTGGCCGCGCCGATCACCTCCGGGATGTCAATCCAGGCCGCGCGCAACCGTTCTGGCGTAATCGTGCCGTGGCGGAACACCTGCACGTACGCCTCGGTGTTCCAACCAAGCGCGCTGCGGTCCACCACCGTGGTGAAGCCCCGGATGACGCCGTTGTCGAGCAGTCGGTCGACCCTGCGTTTCACGGCAGGAGCCGACAGGCTCACCCGTTCGCCGATCTCGGCGTACGTGGCACGCGCATCATTGGCGAGCTCGGCCAAAATGCGCTCGTCTGTCTGGTCCAGACGGTCCATCACCACCTCCACGCAACAAATCACCGATATTCTAGCTGTAGAACAATGAATCATGGGCCAATACGCAATAGACGATGATTGATTGCAAAAATGCTGGGCCATATCGTTGATTTATGACGATCGCAGATGTCGCCGCCGTCGCGGCTCCGGTATCCGAAGTCGCCACTACCCCGCGGAAGCGCCCTGGCGCCGACAGAACCCCCGAGCGTGCGCCCTCGATACGGCGCTACGCCATGACGGCGCCGACGTTCTTCACCGTCGAGTACGCGATCAACCCGTGGATGGACACGTCGGTGGATGTGGATACCCATCTCGCGTACAGCCAGTGGGAAACCCTGCGGCAGACATACAAGGAGCTCGGCCACACCGTCGAGTTGATCGAACCCATCGTCGGGCTTCCCGACATGGTCTACGCCGCCAACGGCGGAGTGATGGTGAACGGCAAGGCGGTCACCGCTCGATTCGCCTATCCGCAACGCGCCGACGAGTCCGCCGCGTACGCCGAATGGATGACCCGCCACGGCTATCGCCCCGTCGACACCCGGCACACGAACGAAGGCCAAGGCGACCTGCTCGTCGTCGGTTCGATCATGTTGGCGGGTCACGGCTTCCGCACCCAGCGGCAAGCACACGACGAAATCGCCGCGATCGTGCAGATGCCTGTCGTCAGCCTCGAACTCGTCGATCCGCGCTTCTATCACCTCGACACCGCGCTAGCCGTGCTCGACGCCACCACGATCGCGTACTACCCACCCGCGTTCAGCGACCCGTCCAGGACGAATCTGCTCGAACTGTTCCCCGACGCCATCGAGGTGGGCAGCGCCGATGCCTACGTCCTTGGCCTCAACGCGGTGTCCGACGGTCTCAACGTGGTGTTGCCCGCCGCGGCGACCGGATTCGCCGAACAACTGCGCACCGCCGGCTTCCGGCCCATCGGAATCGATCTGTCAGAGCTGCTCAAGGGCGGCGGATCCGTCAAATGCTGCACGTTGGAGGTACATCCGTGACCGTTGTCGACACCATGAGCAGCACCGAAGCGGCGATCGCAGTGGACAGCCGCTACGTTGCGCACAACTACTCGCCGCTGCCGGTCGTCGCCACCAGTGCCGACGGCGTGTGGGTGACCGATGTCGAGGGTCGTCGCTATCTCGATTGTCTGGCGGCCTACTCCGCCGTCAACTTCGGTCACCGCAATCCGGAGATCACCGCCGTGGCCCACGCACAGCTGGACAGCCTGACACTGGTGAGCCGCGCGTTCCACTCCGACCGGCTCGGCCCCTTCTGCCAGGCGCTCGCCGAACTCTGCGGCAAGGACATGGTCCTGCCGATGAACAGCGGCGCGGAAGCGGTGGAGAGCGGTATCAAGGTCGCCCGAAAGTGGGGCACTGACGTCAAAGGCGTACCCGCGGGTCAGAGCAATATCGTAGTGGCGCACAACAACTTCCATGGCCGCACCACCACGATCATCAGCTTCTCCGACGACGAGACCGCCCGACGCGGATTCGGACCGTACACCCCCGGATTCCGCTCGGTGGCCTTCGGCGACGCCGACGCGCTGGCGGCCGCGATCGACGAGAACACCGTTGCCGTGCTGCTCGAGCCGATCCAAGGTGAGGCCGGGATCGTCGTTCCGCCCCGCGACTTCCTGCCCCGGGTCCGCGCACTGTGCACCGAACGCAACGTGCTCATGATCGCCGACGAGATTCAGTCGGGGCTGGCGCGCACCGGTCGCACCTTCGCATGCGACCACTTCGGGGTGGTGCCCGACATCTATCTGCTCGGCAAAGCCCTCGGCGGCGGTGTGGTGCCGTTGTCCGCCGTGGTCGCCGACCGCGATGTGCTCGGGGTGCTGCATCCCGGCGAGCACGGCTCCACGTTCGGCGGCAATCCACTTGCGGCGGCCATCGGGACGACGGTTGTGGCAATGCTGCAACGCGGTGAATTCCAATCGCGCTCAGCAGAACTCGGAGATCGTCTGCATGCGCGGCTGCGCGCGCTCATCGGGTCCGGGGTGGTCGCGGTTCGGGGAATGGGGCTGTGGGCCGGCGTGGACATCGATCCGGCGCTCGGCATGGGAAAGCAGATCACCCTGAAGCTCGCCGAACGTGGTGTCCTGGTTAAGGACACGCACGGTACGACATTGCGCTTTGCGCCACCGCTGGTGATCACTGCTACGGAGATCGACTGGGCGATTGACCAATTCGCCCAAGTTTTGGCCGATTCGGGTTCACACTTGTCCGATACTGCGTTATAGCTCATAGGAGGCACAATGACCGCCCCTTCGCCAAGCCTCTCCGCCCAGATGTTGCGACGCCGGCCGGTGATCGGCGCCCCGGTCGCACACGGCGCCTCCGACCATCTCAAACGAAGTATCGGCACGTTCCAGCTGACGATGTTCGGCGTCGGCGCGACCGTCGGCACCGGTATCTTCATCGTGCTGCAGCAGGCCGTGCCGAAGGCCGGTCCGGCGGTGCTCGTCTCATTTGTGATCGCAGGTATCGCCGCAGGCCTGTCGGCAATCTGTTACGCCGAAATGGCCTCCGCAGTACCAGTTTCCGGATCAACGTATTCATACGCCTACACGACCATGGGCGAAGTGGTGGCAATGGGAGTGGCCGCGTGTCTGCTGCTCGAGTACGGCGTCTCCATGTCCGCTACCGCGATTGGCTGGAGTGGCTATCTGAACAAACTCCTGGACAACCTGTTCGGGGTTCAGATACCGCATGCGCTCACCGCAGCGCCGTGGGGTGAGACCCCGGGCATCGTCAACCTGCCCGCGATGTTGCTCATCACGATGTGTGCGCTGCTGCTGATCCGTGGCGCCAGCGAGTCCGCCACGGTCAACACCATCATGGTGATCATCAAGTTGGGTGTGCTGGCGCTGTTCGTCGCGATCGCGTTCACCGCGTTCACCACCGACCATTTCGCCGGATTCTGGAATGCCGGATTCGCCGGAATCACCGCCGGAGCGGCCACCATCTTCTTTACGTTCATCGGACTCGACGCCGTCTCCACCGCGGGTGACGAGGTCAAGAATCCACAGCGGACCATGCCGCGCGCGATCATCGCCGCACTGATCGCGGTCACCACCATCTACATCCTGGTGGCGTTCGCCGGGTTGGGCACGCAGTCAGCCGAGGCGTTCGGCTCTGAAGAACAGGCCGAGGCGGGGCTATCGGTGATCCTCGAGAACGTTCTGAGCGGTTCGACATGGGCCAGCACCGTTCTCGCTGTCGGCGCGGTGATCTCGATCTTCTCGGTCACGCTCGTGGTGATGTACGGCCAGACCCGCATCCTGTTCGCGATGGGTCGCGACGGACTGCTCCCGTCGCTGTTCGCCAAGGTCAACCCGCGCAGCATGACACCCGTGAACAACACGATCATCGTGGCCGCCGTCACGGGGATTCTTGCCGGCTTCGTGCCACTCGACTACCTGTGGGACCTGGTGTCGATCGGCACTCTCGTCGCGTTCATCACGGTCGCGGTCGGCGTGATCATCCTGCGGCGCCGCGAACCGGATCTGCCTCGTGGCTTCAAGGTTCCGGGCTATCCCGTGACACCTATCCTGTCCATCGCCGCCTGCCTGTGGGTGCTGTGGGGGCTGCCCCCGAACACCTGGCTGTGGTTCGGCATCTGGGTGGCGGTGGTTCTGTCCTTCTACTTCCTGTGGAGTCGCCGCCACAGCGCGCTGAACGACGGCGGTGACGGTCTCATCCCCGCCGCCGCGGCGCAGGAGGACGAGGTGTTACTTCCGCCGAAGGATCCTCAATGAGCGTCGCAGTCGGCTACCTGGCCGGTAAGAGCGGCCGGTCGCCGCTCTACCTTGCGGCAGAAGCCGCGAGAACGCTGCAGACATCGCTGACCGTGGTGACCGTGGTGCCACGGCCGTGGATGACGCCCTCGATAGCCCGCATCGATGCCGAATACGCCCAGTACGCCGACCAGTTGGCCGCGGACTCGGCGAAAGAGGCGCAGGAGTGCCTGGCGTCGATCGGCAAAGGAATCAAGGTGGACTTCCACAAGGTCGCGCATCGGTCGGCTTCCGGTGGCCTACTCGAAGCCGTCGACGAGCTCGAATCCGAAGCGCTGGTGCTGGGTTCGGCGGCCGATGGAAAGCTCGGGCAGGTCGTCATCGGTTCGACGGCGGATCGGCTGCTGCACTCGTCATCGGTGCCGCTGTCCATCAGCCCGCGCGGCTACCGCGGCACGAAGGCCGGCGGATTGACCCGCATCACGTGCGCCTATCCGGGCACACCGGAGTGTGTCTTCGTGGTCGAACGCGTTGCGGCGCTTGCACAACGACTGGGTGTCCCGATGCGGGTCATCACCTTCGCCGTCAGGGGTCGCACCATGTATCCGCCCGAGGTCGGGTTGCACGCCGAGGACTCGTTGCTCGAGGCGTGGGCAGCTCAGGCCCGAGAGACGTTGGCCGAGTTGCACTCCAAGGGCGTGGTCGGCGACGACGTCGAGCTGCAGGTCGCCACCGGCAACGGCTGGGATCAGGCGATCGATGCCGTTGACTGGCAAGACGGCGATCTACTCGCCATCGGCACGAAACCGTCGGGCGGAATCGCGCGGGTGTTTCTCGGCTCCCGGGGGTCAAAGATCCTGCGGCACAGCCCGGTACCGGTCCTGGTATTGCCGGGCTAGTGTGCAGTCAGATCGCAAATCCGGCCCAACTGGGGCGTTTTCGCGATCTGCGTGCACACCAGACGGCTGGTAGCTAGTACTTCATCGTGCCGCGGTCGACGTTGATCTGGCTGCCCGAGATCGTCATCGACCCGTCGCCGGCCAACCACGCCACCACGTCGGAAACCTCTTCAGCGGTCATGAAGTCCTGCAGACTCGATGCGCCTTCCTGACTCACAGCGCGGTACGGGAAGGGCTTGAAGCTGTGGATGAAGCTCGGGAACTTTCCGAAGAGCTCCATCATCGCTTCCTTCTCCACCATCGGCGTGTCGATGGAGTACGGATGGATCGAGTTGACCCGAATCCCGTACTCGCCCACCTCCAATGCCAGTGAGTTGGTCAAGGACGTCAGACCGTGCTTGGACGCCGCGTAGTGGCCGTTGCCCGGGGTGGCCTTCAGTCCCGCCGACGAGCTCACGATGATGATCGAGCCGCCGTTGCCCGCCTCGATCATTGCCGGAACGGCGGCACGGATCGTCTTCCACGTGCCGCTCAGGTTCACGTCGATGACGGCGTTCCACTGCTCCTCGGACATCTCGAAGAGACGCCCCCAGCTCAGCACGCCCGCGTTGGCCACCAGGATGTCCAGCCGACCGAACTGCTCGATCCCGTCGGCGACCACCTGCTGCAGTGCAGCCAGATCTCGGATGTCGACCTCACGGGACAGCACCTTGCGGCCGGTGGCCTCCACCGCCCGTACGGTCTCGGCGAGTTCCTCCGAGCTACCCAGCGGGTAGGTGATGGTGTCGGAGATCGGTCCGCAGACGTCGATGGCGATGATGTCGGCGCCCTCGCCGGCCAACCGGATCGCGTGCGCCCGACCCTGGCCGCGCGCGGCCCCCGTTACGAATGCCACTCGCCCTTCCAGGGGCCCGTCAGTCGCCGTCACCGCTGCTCCTTTCGTGAAGCTGCGGACCAGGCTAACAGCCGAACTGGAACGTGTTCTAGTAACCGGTCAGTCGAGGCCGTCGCGGATGATCGGACAGGTCATACAGTGCCCGCCGCCGCGTCCGCGGCCCAGCTCGGCGCCGACGATGGTGATCACCTCGATACCCGCCCTGCGCAGCAGGGTGTTGGTGTGGGTATTGCGGTCGTAGGCGAACACCACCCCGGGCTCGACGGCGACCAGGTTGTTGCCGCTGTCCCACTGCTGGCGTTCCGAGTCGTACTTCGTGCCACCGGTTTCCACGACCCGCAGGGCGCCGAGTCCGAGCGCGTCGGCGACCACTTCGACGAATGGCTTGTGCGCCTCCTCCACCTCGACGCCCGGGTCGGCGTCGCTGGGATGCAGGATGAATGTCTGTATCGAGTCGACGATGTCGGGATACAAGGTCACGACATCGCGGTCGGCGAACGTGAACACCGTGTCCAGGTGCATGGCCGCCCGTAGCTTCGGCATTCCGGCGACGATCACCTTGGTGGCCGCCTTCTCGGCGAACAGCTTGGCAGCCACCTGCGTGATCGCCTGACGTGAGGTGCGCTCGCTCATCCCGATGATGACGACACCGTTGCCGGGCACCAGGACGTCGCCACCCTCGATCGTCGACATCCCCCACGACTCCTCCGGATCGCCCCACCACACCGTGGAGCCGACGAAGTCGGGATGGAACTCGTAAATGGCCTTCATCAACAATGTTTCGTCATGTCGCGCGGGCCAGAACAACGGATTGAGCGTCAGGCCTTGATAGATCCAACAGGTCGTGTCGCGCGTGTAGAGCGTGTTCGGCAGTGGCGGCATCAGGTACTCGGTCACGCCGGCCGCCTCACGGGCCAGGGAGCGGTACCCGGATTGGATCTCAGACGGCAGGTCGCGGGTCGACATGCCGCCGATCAGCAACTCCGTCAGTCGCTGCGGTTTCAACGAATCCAGGAAGCCACGCGTGTCGTCGACGAGTCCCAGGCCAACTTCGTTCGGCACGATCTTGCGGTCCAGCAGCCAGTCTTTGGCCTCGGGGATTTCCATCGTCTCGGCGAGGAGGTCGTGCAGTTCGACCACCTCGACATCGCGGTCGCGCATTTTGTCGATGAAGTCGAAGTGGTCGCGACGAGCGTTCTGCACCCACAGCACGTCGTCGAACAGCAGGTCGTCGCAGTTGGTCGGCGTGAGGCGCTCGTGGGCCAGACCAGGCGAGCACACCAGCACCTTGCGCAGCTTGCCGACCTCGGAGTGAACGCCGTAGTTCGCAGAAGGATTCGTCACTTCAGTTCCTCTCAAACGCCTGCCCGCTAGATTTCGATCGCTCCAGTTGCCAAGGACACCACAGCTGCGACGGCGCCGAGGAGAATCACCCCGAACAGCACCGCCTCGGCAGGCTGGAAGACGCGAAGACCTCGCTCGCGTCGCGCTTTGAAGTACAGCGCCGCCGCTGGTGCGTACAGGATGCAAGACAGCAGGAGCTTGTCCACGCCCGCCGCGTAGATCAGGAACAGGGTGTAGACCGTCGCCAGGCCGGCGACCACCATGTCCGGAACCAACGATTTGCCGTCCCCGTACGTCTCGCGGGTCGCCGTGAGTTTCAGTGCGTAGGCCGCCGCGAGGAGATAGGGAATCAGAGATAGCGCGGCAGTCAGATCCAGCATGAAATCGAGTGCGTCGGCGGCGAACAGCAGCGCCACCAGAAGCAGCGAGATCAACCCGGCGGCCATGATCAGCGCGGTGACGGGTGCACCGTGACTGTTGGTGCGCGCCAGGAATTTCGGCATGTCCTCGGACTTGGCCGGAATGTAGAGGACTTCCGCGGCCATCAACGTCCACGCCAGATACGCACCCAGCACCGAGATGATCACGCCGACACGGATGAAGATCGATCCCCAGTGTCCGACAACCGATTCCAGCACCGCCGCCATGGAAGGCTGAGTGACGCCGGCGAGCTCTTCCTGGGGCATCACGCCGTACGAGACCAGCGTGACCAAGGCGAAAACGCTCAGCACACCGAGGAACCCGACGACCGTGGCGCGACCCACGTCCTCACGTTTGCGCGCCATCCGCGAATAGACGCTTGCGCCCTCGATACCCAGGAACACGAACACGGTGATCAGCATGGTGCCGGTGGCTTGGTCCCAGATCGTCGAGAACGAATATCCCTCCTCGCCGCCCCAGAAGTTGTCGGCGAACACATCAGCCTGAAATGCGATACCGACGATCACGATGAACATCAGGATCGGCACCACTTTGGCGATGGTCACGATGTAGTTGATGACGGCCGCATCCTTGACTCCGCGCATCACCAGGGCCGCGAACAACCACACGCAGATCGCGGACACCACCACCGCGAGCACCGTGTCCCCCGCGCCGAACGCGGGTACCAGCGCGCTCAACGTCGCCGTGATCAGCACCCAGTACGACGTGTTGCCCGCGCAGGCCGATGCCCAGTAGCCAATTGCCGAGTTGAACCCGACGTAGTCGCCGAAACCTGCCTTGGCATAGGCGAAGATGCCTGCGTCGAGGTCCGGCTTGCGCATCGCGAGGCGTTGAAAAACGAACGCCAGCATCAGCATTCCGAAGCCGGCGATCGTCCACGCGATGAGGGCCCCGAGCACTCCGGTCTCGGTGCCGAACCGACGTGGCAGCAGGAAGACCCCAGCCCCGATCATCGAGCCGACCACCATCGCGGTCAGCGTCGGGAGGCTGACCTTCGGATCTCTCTGCGTTGTGGCCGTCTCGATATCGGTCATCGCGATCCGCTCCTGACGGTTGACTACAAGTCGGCCAAGATCTGCTGACGCTTGGCGGCGTATTCGTCGTCTGAGATCGCACCGGTCGCGCGCAGGGTTTCCAACTCTTGCAGCCGCTGCGCGGTCGAGGGTTCGGGTGGCGCGGAGGCGAACTGGGCCGCTGCAGGGGGCGCGGCCGCCTGCGCAGGAGCTGCGGGGGCTTGTGTTGCGGCAGCCCGCCGCACCACCGCCTGCACCTGTTGGCGGGCAGCCGGATTCGCGCGCAGATCGATCATGTTGTTCAGGCCGATGTTGTTGGCCTTGAGAATCTGCAGGATCTCCATCAGCGGCCCGACCTGTCCGGACAGATCGTAGGTCCTGTTGTCCTCGGCGATGGTGAAAGTCGCAGGCATCATGCCGCTGACCAAACTGCTTCTCTCCCAATCGATTTGGTACTCGTTCGTGACGGGGTCCACGAGTGCGACGAGTTTGCGGCTGGTGATCATCGGCAGTCGCGAAATCGACGCGATCACCCGATCCTGGCTGGCGAACGGCGCGATACCGGGTCCAGAGATCTGCAGGTCGATCTTCACCAGGGGCTGCTCGTTGATCCGCGTCCCGGTCTCGTGAATCCCGACGACCTGCGCCAGCGCCAGCACACCGGCCTGTTCCAGCGCCTGCGTCTTGGCGGCCTTGTTAGCGCCCATGCTGGTGATACCCAGGGCGATCAGGACGTCGAGCACGGTGATCGCCAGGCCCGCCCAGAACATCCACTTCATGATCGGCTGTGCCCCGGAAGCGAAATATATCGCCAGGAAGATCGGGCCGACGATGCCGCACAGCAACACGAAGGCCTGAATCTTGACGTACCGCCAGAAAGTGGACATAAGGCCAAGCTCCTATGGAAAGTGGTCGTCGCGTCGCGTGTCAGATTAGCTCGAATTCTGCGGATGCGAGTCGTATCGTCGGGCGGTGGTCTCGGGGTCGGAGTCGGCGGAACCGGTGAAAGCCCGGTGGGTCCTGGCGGCCGTCTCGATGGCACTGTTCTGCGTGCAAATCGACTACTTCGCGGCCAATCTCGCGCTGCCGCGGATGGCGTCCGACCTCAACAGCACACCGTCGGACCTGCAATGGGTGATCAGCGTCTACATGCTCACGTTGGGCGCCTTCATGGTTCCGGCGGGACGGATCGGCGATATCTTCGGGCGCCGCAAGGCCTTGATGGCCGGCATCGCCTTGTTCGGTCTGGCGTCGGCCCTGTGCGCGGTCGCCCCGTCCGTGCCGCTGATCGTGGCCTTCCGCGCACTACAGGGACTCGGTGCCGCACTGATCTTCCCGGTTTCGGTGAGCGTGCTTACCAACGCCTTTCCCGCGGTCAAGGCCAGCCATGCCATCGGGTTGGCTTACGGCATAGCGGGTTTGGGCAACGCCGCGGGCCCGCTGATCGGCGGCCTGCTGACCGACACCGTTGGCTGGCGGTGGATCTTCTGGCTCAACGTTCCGCTGACGGTGGTCTCACTCGCGCTCGGCGCGTGGAGCATCGGTGAGTCCTCTGATGAAAACGCCCCGCGTCGTCTCGACATCACCGGGCTGGCGCTGATCACCGTCGGAATCGGCTTGTTCACGTTGACATTTGACCGAGCACCACACTGGGGGTGGGTCTCGGTGCCCACCGTCGTCGCATTCGCGGGGTCGCTGGCCGCGCTCTCGCTTTTCGTCGTCGTCGAGAACCGGGCGCCATGGCCGTTGGTCAATCTGTCGCTGGTGCGCGACGCCCGCTTCGCGGTGCTCGTGATCGCCGGCGCCACCGCGAACATCGCCTACGCGGTGGCGATCTTCCTGTCGACGCTGAACCTGCAGCAGGTACGGGCTCTGGACCCCCTGATGGCGGGTCTCGTCTTCCTCGGCCCTTCGGCCGGCGCCGCGCTGGGCGGCGTCCTGTCGGGACGCCTCGCCGCCGACCGGTCGCCATTGCTCGTGATGGGGCTGACAAGTGGAGCGGCCGCAATCTCGCTGGCTGCCCTGGCGGCGTCGGGCGAATGGATTGTCTATCTGCCCGCGTTGTCGGCGTGCGGGTTCACATTGGGGTTGTTGTACGCGTTCACCACCGTCGCCACCCAGGCCGTCGTACGTCCCGAACGGGCCGGCGAGGCGGCGGGCGTCACGCTGACGGCGTTGGTGACACTCGCCGGAGTCGGTGTCGCCGTGTCGGGAACGGCGCTGGAGATGCTCGAGCGCGGCGGTCAGTCGACGGCGAGCGCGATCGACACCATCCTCGGGGTGCTGGCGGCGCTGCTGTTGATCGCCAGTGCGCTGGCCCTGTGGATCGCCCGCACGCCTATGGCGTCGGTGCGCTCGCGCTGAGCGGGACGATCGGCTGGGCCTCGGGCGTCTGCGGCGCGGGGGCCTGAGCGTCGGGACCGCCGAGCAGGAAGTACAGCGGCGCCGTCCAGTCCAGGCCCGCCGTCGTGGCGTAACTGGTGTGAATCGCCACACCGCGTGCGTATGACACCGAGGTCTCTTCGTCGTCGGGGTTGTAATCGCAGACGGCATCGCCGAGATCACAAACACTGATCGTGCGCGCGCCGATGGCCGGCGACATCGGGCCGGGTGCATGCGCCAGGATCGGCCAATCCTGTGCGGCCCCCTTACCGCGCTCGGGAATGCCGCTGGCCGTCCCCAGGTTCAGGGTCGGATCCTCGGGCAGGCGGTCACCGTCGGCGACCAGCAGCACCGCGGCGAGATTCGGGCTGGCTTCGAGCGCCTGCAGATTGCGGTGCACGACCATCGCACCCTGCGAATAACCGGCGAGCACCACCTTGGTTGCCGGACAGCGCTGGACAAACCCCTCGTATTGCTTTCCCAGCGCCGCTGCTCCGGCATCCACACTTCCGATGAAACCCAGCCACTCACCGGCACCGCCGTCTTCACCCGGTGCCTCGACGGCGGGGTACTCGACTGCTTCGGCGGTCATGGTGCGACCGTCCTGCTGCACCTGGGCCGACAACTCCTGCAGGGACTGGTAGACCACGCGGCCCATCCCGTCGTTCTGCGCCACCTCGGCGGGCGTGCGCTCGCCTGAGCCTGCGGCGCCGATCCAGTGCACATCGGGGCAGGCGGTCTGCGCTGAGGCGGTACCTAGGGAGAGCCCTGACAGACCGACGAGTGCGGCACCGGCGAAGGCGGCACACGCGAGTGTGGCGACGCGACGGAACATGAAATCCATACCCTTCTTGAGCCCCGACCAGGGCATACGCGAAGTACATCGCCTCGTCCGCCGCGGGTGTTACAGGGTTTCCATCCGAGAGGTACAACCGCATCGCCCGAGGTAATGTCCGCGACGTGGCCACGATGAAGATCGCCCGCATCCCCGCGGCGAATGCGAAGTTCGAAATCACCGACGTCGAGATCCCAGAACCAGGTCCGCGGCAAGTCCGAGTGAAGGTCCACGCCTGCGGCGTCTGCCACTCCGACGTGCTGACCGTGATCGGCATGATGGGCAATTCGTTCCCGCGCGCGCCGGGGCACGAGGTCGCAGGCGTCGTCGATGCGGTCGGGGACGACGTCACGTCCTGGGCGGTCGGAGACCGCGTCGGCGTCGGCTGGTTCGGCGGGTGCGATTTCACCTGCGAGGCCTGTCGGCGCGGCGACTTCATCTCATGCGAGAACGCGGAGATCCCCGGCATCTCCTACGACGGCGGTTACGCCGAGTACATGGTGGCGCCCGCCGAAGCCCTGGCTCGCGTCCCCGACGACCTCGCCGACGTGGATGCCGCGCCGCTGCTGTGCGCGGGTATCACCACGTTCAACGCGCTGCGCGAATCGGTGGCGCGACCGGGCGACCTAGTCGCGGTGCTCGGCGTCGGCGGTCTCGGGCACCTCGGTATCCAGTTCGCGGCGAAGATGGGCTTCGAGGTGGCTGCCATTGCGCGCGGTACCGACAAGGAGCCGCTGGCCAAAGAGCTTGGCGCACATCATTACATCGACTCCAAAGCCGTCGATGTCGCCGAGGAACTGAACAAACTCGGTGGCGCGCAGGTCATCCTCGCCACGGTCACCGTGGCCGACGCGATGGCGGCGACGATCGGCGGCCTCAAGGCCCGCGGTCAGCTGGTCGTCGTCGGCGCACCGTCCGAACCGATGGAGACGCCCTTGGCGCCGTTGATCTTCAAATCCGCGGCAGTGCAGGGCCATGCCTCCGGGACATCGCAGGATTCAGAAGACACGCTGCGCTTTTCGGCGATCACCGGCGTGCGACCGATGATCGAGACCATGCCGCTGTCCGATGCTCAGGCTGCCTTCGACAAGATGATGAGCGGCGATGCCCGGTTCCGCATGGTGCTCACCATGACCTGACGCGGCCGAACAGACGCGAAAACCCCCCAAATCCTTGGGATTTAGGGGGTTTTGCGTCTTCTCGCGAAGGACTACTTGTGGATCTTGGTGACCCGGCCGGCGCCGACGGTGCGGCCACCCTCACGGATCGCGAATCGCAGGCCCTCGTCCATGGCGACGGGCTGGATCAGCTTGACGGAGATGTCGGTGTTGTCACCGGGCATCACCATCTCGGTGCCCTCGGGGAGGGTCACCACGCCGGTCACGTCCGTGGTCCGGAAGTAGAACTGCGGCCGGTAGTTGTTGAAGAACGGCGTGTGACGGCCGCCCTCGTCCTTCGACAGGATGTAGACGCTGCCGTCGAACTCGGTGTGCGGGGTGGTCGTGCCGGGCTTGACCACAACCTGGCCACGCTCGACGTCCTCGCGCTTGATGCCACGGACCAGCAGACCGACGTTGTCGCCCGCCATACCCTGATCCAGCAGCTTGCGGAACATCTCGACACCGGTGACGGTGGTCTTGGTGACGTTCGGGCGGATGCCGACGATCTCGACTTCCTCGTTCACGTTGATCACGCCACGCTCGACGCGACCGGTGACGACGGTGCCACGACCGGTGATCGTGAAGACGTCCTCAACGGGCATCAGGAACGGCTTGTCGGTCTCGCGGACCGGGTCCGGGATCGACTCGTCAACGGCGTCCATCAGGTCCTCAACGGACTTGACCCACTCGGGGTCGCCCTCGAGTGCCTTGAGCGCCGACACCTTGATGACCGGGGCATCCTCGTCGAACTCCTGGGCGGCCAGCAGTTCGCGGACCTCCATCTCGACGAGCTCGATGAGCTCCTCGTCGTCGACCATGTCGGCCTTGTTCAGCGCGACCAGGATGTAGGGCACGCCGACCTGACGGGCGAGCAGCACGTGCTCACGCGTCTGCGGCATCGGGCCGTCGGTCGCTGCGACCACCAGAATCGCGCCGTCCATCTGGGCGGCACCGGTGATCATGTTCTTGATGTAGTCCGCGTGGCCGGGTGCGTCGACGTGCGCGTAGTGACGCTTCTCGGTCTGGTACTCCACGTGGGAGATGTTGATCGTGATGCCGCGCTGACGCTCTTCAGGCGCATTGTCGATCTGGTCGAATGCGCGCGACTCGTTCAACTCGGGATACTTGTCGTGCAGAACCTTGGTGATTGCTGCGGTAAGCGTGGTTTTGCCGTGGTCAACGTGACCGATGGTCCCGATGTTGACGTGCGGCTTCGTCCGCTCGAACTTCGCCTTCGCCACTTCTGTGTCCTCCTGGACTTGTTGGTGCTTGTTTAAAGCAGTGTTGATCTTTGCAGTTGTGTGGTCCCGCGAAACCAACGGGTCGAGTTACTGACCCGTCGCCTTCGCGATGATCTCCTTCGACACGTTCGCCGGAACTTCAGCGTACGAGTCGAAAACCATGGAGTAGTTCGCCCGGCCCTGAGTCTTCGACCGGAGGTCTCCGACGTAACCGAACATCTCCGACAGCGGCACGTGCGCCTTGACGACGCGTGCACCTGCCCGCTCCTCCATGGCCTGAATCTGGCCACGGCGGGAGTTCAGGTCGCCGATCACTTCACCCATGTAGTCCTCGGGTGTGGTGACCTCGACGGCCATGATCGGCTCCAGGATCACCGGTTGTGCTTGGCCTGCAGCCTTTTTCAGCACCTGTGATCCTGCGACCTTGAACGCCATCTCCGAGGAGTCGACCTCGTGGTAGGCGCCGTCGAGCAGGGTGACCTTCACGTTCACCAGCGGGTAGCCGGCCAGCACGCCGTACTGCATGGCGTCCTGCGCTCCGGCATCCACCGACGGAATGTACTCGCGGGGGATGCGGCCACCGGTGACCTTGTTCTCGAACTCGTAGGTCGCCCCGTCCTCGCCGCTGAACGGCTCCAGGTCGATGAGCACCTTCGCGAACTGGCCCGAGCCACCCGTCTGCTTCTTGTGGGTGAACTCGACCTTCTCGACCTTGCGGCGGATGGTCTCCTTGTACGCCACCTGCGGCTTGCCGACGTTGGCCTCGACCTTGAACTCGCGCTTCATCCGGTCCACCAGGATGTCCAGGTGCAGCTCGCCCATACCGCCAATGACGGTCTGGCCGGTCTCCTGGTCCAGGTGCACCTTGAAGGTCGGATCCTCTTCGGCCAGCTTCTGGATCGCCGTGCCGAGCTTCTCCTGGTCGCTCTTGGTCTTGGGCTCGATGGCCACCTCGATCACCGGATCGGGGAACGTCATCGACTCCAGCACGACCTGCTGGTTGGGATCCGACAGCGTGTCACCGGTGGTGGTGTCCTTGAGCCCGATGACGGCGTAGATGTGCCCCGCGGAGGCCCGTTCGACCGGGTTCTCCTTGTTGGAGTGCATCTGGAACAGCTTGCCCAGCCGCTCCTTCTTGCCCTTGGTGGCGTTGATGACCTGGCTGCCGGACTCGACAGTGCCCGAGTACACGCGGACGTAGGTCAGCTTGCCGAAGAACGGGTGCGTGGCGACCTTGAACGCCAGCGCCGAGAACGGCTCGTCGGTCGACGGCTTGCGGCTGATCAGCTCGTCTTCCTTGCCGGGCACGTGGCCTTCGGCAGGCGGCACGTCCAACGGCGACGGCAGGTAGTCGATCACCGCGTCGAGCATGGGCTGCACACCCTTGTTCTTGAACGCGCTGCCGCACAGCACCAGATAGGCATCGGAGTTGATGGTGAGCTTGCGCAGCGCACCCTTGATCTCCTCGATCGACAGCTCCTCGCCGCCGAAGTACTTCTCGAGCAGGGCCTCGTCGGTCTCGGCGACCGCTTCGAGCAGCTTGGTGCGATACTCGTCGGCCTTCTCAGCCAAATCAGCTGGGATGTCGACGGTTTCGTAGGTCTCACCGAGCTTGGTCTCGCCGCGCCACACCTTGGCCTTCATCTCGACCAGGTCGACGATGCCCTCGAAGTCACCTTCGGAACCGACCGGCAGCTGGATCGGGATGACGTTGGCGCCCAGGCGCTCTTCCATCGTGCGCACCGAGAAGTAGAAGTCCGCGCCGACCTTGTCCATCTTGTTGACGAAACAGATGCGGGGAACGTCGTACTTGTCGGCCTGGCGCCAAACCTGCTCGGACTGCGGCTCGACACCTTCCTTGCCGTCGAACACGGCAACGGCACCATCGAGAACGCGCAGGCTGCGCTCCACCTCGACGGTGAAGTCGACGTGCCCGGGGGTGTCGATGATGTTGATCTGGTTGTCGTTCCAGAAGCAGGTGGTGGCGGCGGAGGTGATGGTGATACCCCGCTCTTGCTCCTGCTCCATCCAGTCCATGGTGGCGGCGCCGTCGTGCACCTCACCGATCTTGTAGCTGATACCGGTGTAGTAGAGGATGCGCTCGGTCGTCGTCGTCTTACCGGCATCGATGTGGGCCATGATGCCGATGTTGCGGACCTTGGTCAGGTCGGTCAGCACGTCCTTCTGTGCCACAGAAGTCTTCTCTCTCGCTTGTTAGTTGCTGTTTTCACGCCTGCCGCAGCGCTGCCGCGGGCGTCCCGGGATTTGTACTCGGGGTCACCAGCGGTAGTGCGCGAAGGCGCGGTTGGCCTCAGCCATCTTGTGGGTGTCCTCACGTCGCTTGACGGCGGCACCCAGACCATTGCTGGCATCGAGGATCTCGTTCGCCAGGCGCTCGATCATGGTCTTTTCGCGGCGGGCCTTGGAGAAGCTGACCAGCCAGCGCAGAGCCAGCGTGACCGAACGATCCGGTCGGACCTCGACGGGAACCTGGTAGGTGGCGCCACCGACGCGTCGGCTGCGGACCTCGAGGGCCGGCTTGACGTTGTCGAGAGCGCGCTTCAGGGTGACCACCGGATCGGTGCCCGTCTTGTCGCGGGCCTGCTCGAGCGCACCATAAACAATGCGTTCGGCCAGCGATTTCTTCCCGTCCAGCAGAACCTTGTTGACCAACTGGGTGACCAGCTGCGACCCGTAGACCGGATCGTTGACCAACGGACGCTTGGGTGCAGGCCCCTTGCGCGGCATTAGCTCTTCTCCTTCTTGGCGCCGTAGCGGCTGCGCGCTTGCTTGCGGTTCTTCACGCCCTGGGTGTCGAGCGAGCCGCGGATGATCTTGTAGCGCACACCCGGCAGGTCCTTCACACGACCGCCACGCACGAGCACCATCGAGTGCTCCTGCAGGTTGTGGCCTTCACCGGGGATGTAGGCGGTGACCTCAACCGCGCTCGTCAGCTTGACGCGCGCCACCTTCCGAAGCGCCGAGTTCGGCTTCTTCGGGGTGGTGGTGTACACGCGGGTGCACACGCCGCGGCGCTGCGGGCTGCCCTTGAGGGCCGCGGTCTTGACCTTGGCGATCTTGTCGCGGCGACCCTTGCGGACCAGCTGCTGAATGGTTGGCATCTACCGGCTTTCTGTGTTGCTTGTGTATCTCTGGGTCGAGCTCTAAGTCTTGCAAAGTCCCTGTACTGCAGTTATGTCCCGTTCACGTACCCCGCGATCGGGTGTGTCGCATGCGCCCGCCGCGAGGATTTCCTCTAGGCTTCGTGGACACGCGAATTGGCCCGGCGTGCAGGCATGCTTGCTGACTTTTCCCGAAGGCCCGGTCCGCAATGCGCCTTATCTGCCAGGCACGATCGTCCACAATACCAGGGCGGCGCGTACCGTCCAAACCTGCTCCGAGCCGCCTAACCGCAGGTCAGCGCTAGCGGTCACGCATATGCGGTCAGCGCCGCTCCATTCCGGACGCCAGGCGCACGACCATGTCGCTGTACACCGCGTCCGCGTCGATGCCGTTCATCGCGCCCGTCATCTCCAGGAGCACGAAACCGTGCATTGCCGACCAGAATTCCAGCGCGGCGTAGAACGCGTTCTCACCGTCGAGTCCGTAGGAGCCCAGAACCGAGATCACCGGCGCGGCGGCGGCGCGGGTCGCCTCGGTGAACTCCGGGTCGTCACCGCCGAGCGGCATCCGCGTGAACGCCGAATACCGCCCCGGATGATGGTGGGCATAGCTGCGGTAAGCCGACGCCATCGCCGTCACCGCGTCGTCTCGGGTGCGCCCCTGGCCGACGGTGTTGAGCATCCCGATGATGTCCCCCACCACCCGCATTCGCACTGTTCGGCGCAGGTCTTCGAGGCTGTGCACGTGGTTGTAGAGCGACGGCCCCTTGGTGCCGAGCTGGGTCGCCAACGCGTTGATCGTGAGTGCGTCCCAGCCCTCGCGGTCCAGGAACGTCAGGGCGGCGTTGACGATGGAGTCGCGACTCAACCTCGCCGGGCGCCGGCCGGAGGTACTCGTCGGCTGGGCTGCCATGTGCGTCGCCTCCTCCGGTGTGAATTTTCGCGCTTCGGACCGGGCAAAACTAACACCTCTAGTTTGTCCTGGTCAGTTCCCTGTCCGTGGGAGCCCGTTGACGTCAGTTGACCCGATCCTGACTCAGCTGAGCGAGCTGTTCGGTGACGGCACACAGATCGGGCAGCATCGCTGGGTTCAACGTCTGGATCGACCAAGTGATGACATCGCCACCTTTGGCCACGTAGATGCTGCAGGCGTTGCCGTCGTAGGCCTTGAAGCCCTTGTTGCCGTCCAGCGACAGTTCGGTCAGCGTGCGTCCGGCCGTTTGTTCCAGCGACCGCTCGGTGTCCATATCGCTGCCGCGGTACCACCACGTCGAGATCCCCATGCCCGCGCCGACGGTGCCGAAGACCGAATTCTCCTGCCAGAAGCAGCCGGCGTCACTGACGACGGACTTGGTGAACTTGCCCTGCCCGACGGCGGCTGTGATGTCGGCGTCGGTGACGCCGTTGCAGTCGCCGCTGCGAAAGCCCGCGCCGGGGGCGCCCGCGGCCGGGGCCGACGGCGCCGCACTCCGCTCCGACGAGTCCGACGGGCCGCAGCCGGACAATGCCATCGCCACCGCGATCGCCGCCACCGCCCACCGAACCGCTTGCCTCGCAGTCATCACATATCCGATCGCAGGGTCGCCGAGAGCAACTTCTCGGCATCCGGGCACGGATCGGACCCACGGGTGTCGCCGCGGAACTGCACCCACCAGCTCAACACCCCGGTGCCTGCCGCGGCCGTGGCCGAGCACGCCGCACCGGTGGTGTTGCGCGTTGCCAGGAAGGCCTCGTGCCGTTCGATGTCTGCATCGGTGATCGTCGCGCCCCGTTCCGTGGCCAGCTCCCGCTCACGCTCGAGGCTGCCGGATTCGAACCAGGAAAACGTCACGTCGATCGTCATGTCGCCGCGCGCCAGCACGTACTGACACACCGCACCGCTGTAGGGACGAACCACATGATCCGCGGCCAGCGCTTCTTGAACGGTGCCGTCGAGCAACAGTCCGCAGCGGTCGTCGGCATAGCCATAGCTACGGGTGGGATCGGGTACGGCGGGATACGCCCGTAGCGCGGTACCGCCGACGGTCGAAGAACATCCCACAACGATCGCCGCCACTGTGACCGCCGTGACAGCAACCTGATTGACACGCCAACGCATCGCACATGACACGCTACCCAGCGACGTCGCGGTTGGCGACTTGGACGAACCTTGCCTGGACCTGGACTCCAGCCCGTAGTCTCTCCACATGATCTGGAGTCTTGTGGTCCGGGCCGTGCCGGCATGTCTCATTGCCCTGCCCGTAGCGATGACTGTCGGAGTTCCCGGCGCGAACGCTCAACCGCCCGGCGTCTGCAATCCATACCTGCGTCAGTGCGCAGGCAACGTCGTCGTAGGTGACGACGTCCAGGGCGACACCCACATCATTGGTAGCGGCAACAAACAGACGATCGACTGCAACAACCGCACCCTGCTGGTGAACGGCGGCGGCAACGAGATCACCGCGCTGGGCACCTGCTGGGCGGTGACCGTGCAGGGCAACGGGAACCTCATCGTCGCTGACAACATCATCAACGACGTGACGGTCTACGGCTGGGATCAGACCGTTCTGTACAAGAACGGCGCACCGAAAATCTGGGATCGCGGCCGCGAATTGGGCATGACGAACAACGTGAACAGGTTGGTCGGATGAGGCGCGCATCGGCCCTGGCCGTCGCCGTTGTTGCGACCGCCGTGGTGCTCGCGGGCTGCGGCTCGGAGAGCTCGGACACCACGACACCGTCGGCGACCGCCGGCAGTTCCGGTGCACAGGTCGAGGTCGGCAACACCATCAACTACGGGTCGTTCGGCACCACCGCCGACATCGACTGCGCAGATGGCAAGTCGCTCAACATCGGTGGTTCGAACAACACATTGACCGTCAAGGGCACTTGCGCCAACGTGAACATCGGCGGCGCCGACAACAAGGTCACCTTCGACCGCATCGACAAAGAGATCAGCGTCGTCGGCCTGAACAACACCGTGACCTACAAGGACGGCGAGCCGAAGATCAACGACACCGGGTCGAACAACAAGATCGGCAAGGGGTAGCGCTCTCCCGCTAGGCGCTCGCGCCGTGCCTGCCCGCTCCCGCCGCGAATCGTGCGGCGCCCTCCAGTGATTCGGCGGCCACCTTCGACATGCTGCCGAACTCGAAGTCCATCGCGTCGGCTTCCGCCTCGCCCCACTGATGGAGCATCGACAGGCGATCCGCGCGCATGCACTGCTGAGGTAGTGCGGCGAGTTCGGCCGCGAGCTCCTCGGCCCGTTGGCGCGCTTCGCCTTTCGGCACGACGCGGTTCGCCAGGCCAATGGCGAAGGCCTCGTCGGCGGCGACCGCGCGTCCGGTGAGTATGAGATCCATGGCCCGGCTGTGACCGACAATCCGCGGCAGTCGCACGGTGCCGCCGTCGATCAGTGGCACACCCCAGCGGCGGCAGAAGACACCCATGATGGCGTCCTGTTCGACCACTCGCATGTCGCACCACAGCGCCAGTTCCAGACCACCCGCGACGGCGTGGCCACTGACCGCGGCAATCACGGGCTTTGAAAGCACCATCCGACTCGGCCCCATCGGCCCGGGGCCGCTGCGGTGCACGGGGTTGGCGTCCGGGGTTCCGAAAGCCTTGAGATCGGCTCCGGCACAAAATGTTCCGTTGTCACCCCAGAGCACCGCGACGGCGGCTGAGTCGTCCTTGTCGAATTCGTCGAATGCGGCATACAGTCCGGCGGCCGCAGGCCCGTTGACCGCGTTGCGCGCCGCCGGCCGATTCATGATCACCGTCGTCACCGGACCGTTCTTCTCGACCCGCACGCCACCTAATCCCCCGGTCGTCCCCTGCCCTTCGGGCGTGGGCCCACCGCTCCTGCCCGCCGGACCGCTCATGTCGCCTCCATCAGTTCGTTGTCGCGCCGCGAAATCAGTTCCGCGGCGAATTCGTGGTACGCGTCACGCAAGGCCGCGCCCGGCCACCCATCGGGCAGCAGCTCGGGCGGCAGTACCGGATCGGTGAGCAAGTGCCGGACTATGGCCGCCGCGGCGACGAAACGGCCGGGAACATCAGCGGCCGCGCCCATTTCGTCAAGCAACTCGTGGCCAACCCGTGCCCACCCGGGCAGATCCCACAGCCGGGTGGCGAGTTCGACGGGGTGGTCGTCGCGGCAGCGCAGCTCCCTCCCCTTTTGTCGGACCTCGTCCGGAAGGACAGTGTCGAGGTTGTCGGGTCGCAACCACACTCCCTCGCGAAGCTCTCCGAACCTGTTGTGCTGCAGGGTGGTTCGCAGCGCAGCCCGAGTCCGGGCATCGGTGCCGACACTGGTGATCACCAGGGTCGTCCAGGTGCCGTCCCACGTTCGCAGCGCTGGGTTGATCGCGTCGTCTTGGCGACGCTGCCTGACCAGCAGCCGGTCGGACAGCCGGTAACCGTCTTCGGATCGCACCAGGTCACCGGCGCTCACCATCCTGGTCAGCGCCACCCGCACGGTGGGCTCTTTGATATCGAAATCGGCGGTGAGCCTGATGAGTTCACTCGCGGTGGCCCACGCCGGATGCGCCCCGAGGAGCACGCTCAGCACGACCGAGCGAGCCGTCATCCGCGAGGGCAGTGGCATGGTCAGACCCCGGACGCCTTCCGGCCATGGTCGCCGAACGGCTCGTCGCGCTGGCGCACCGCCTCCCGGAAACCGTGTTCGCGGGACTGAGCGACGAACGCATGCCCCTCCGGGGTGTGCCGCGCGATGCCGTCGAAGATCGTCGACACCATCGCGCTGTTCGCGGTGCCCTGGTTGAGCAACGCGGAGTTCATCGCGAGCTTCACCATGATCAGCTGGTTGATCGGGACTGCGGCGATACGTTCGACCAGCCGCTCCGTGCGTTCGTCGAGATCCTCCGGTGCGGGTGCCTCGACCGCGAGTCCCCATTCGGCGGCTTGGGCTCCGGTGATGGAATCACCGGTCAGCAGAAGGCGTTTGGCGCGCTGATCGCCGAGGCGGTGGGCCCACATGCCGGCGGCGGGGACACCCCAGACCCGGGTGGGCGGATAACCGATCTTGGCATCCGCGGCTGCGATCACCTGATCGGCGTGCAGCGCGATGTCGGTGCCGCCCGCGACGCAGTAACCGTGGATCTTGGCGACCGTCGGCTTGTCCGCGTGCAGCAGGCTGGAGAAGCCGCGAACGAAGCGGCTCATCATCTGGTAGTCGATCATCGGATCCCACGGCTGATCGGGCAGATGATTGACGGCCTGCGTCTTACCCGACAGCACGGTGTCTTTGTAGGGACTGCCGCCACCCGCCGACGAGGAACCCTCGGCGTATGCGGACAGATCGAAACCGGCGCAAAACCCTTCGCCGCGACCGGAAACCAGGATCACGTGCACGTTGGGGTCGAGGTCAGCGCGTTCGACGAGGGCGGACAGCTCCAGCGGTGTGTCCGCAACGATCGCGTTGCCCTTCTCGGGCCGGTTGAACGTGATGCGGGCAACCCGATCGGTGACCTCATAGGTCATCGTCTTCAGGTTGTCGAAATCCACCGGCCGAATCGCGTGTGTCATCCCTTCACCAAAGCACGCTCGAGGATCGGCGCGAGATCCAGTCCGGTGGGCATGGTCCCGAAGGCGCCGCCCCACTGCCCGCCGAGCCGCGTCGCCAGGAATGCCTCGGCGACGGCGGGATGACCGTGGCGCACCAGCAGCGCTCCCTGCAGCGCCAGGCTGATGTCCTCGGCGACCTTGCGGGCGCGGTACTGGATGGTCTCGAGATCCCCCAGCTGGGGCCGTAGCCGGTCGACGTGGGCATCCAGGCGTGGATCCTGGCCCGCCGTGCGGGACAGCTCGTCGAACAGCACCTCGACGCACTCCGGTCGGGTTGCCATGGCGCGCAACGTGTCCAGCGCGCTGACGTTGCCCGACCCCTCCCAGATTCCCATCAGCGGGGCTTCGCGGTACAGCCTGGGCATCCCGGACTCCTCGACGTAGCCGTTGCCGCCAAGGCATTCCATCGCTTCGGCGGCGTGCGGAGTGGCCCGCTTGCACACCCAGTACTTGCCCGCCGCCAGGCCGATGCGGCGCAGCAGCGTCTCCCGCTCGTCACCGCGCACCGCGGCATCGGTGGCACCGGCCATGCGCATCGCAAGGATGGTCGCCGCCTCGGCCTCGACCGCAAGGTCGGCCAGCACGTTGCGCATCAGCGGCTGGTCGATCAGGTACTCGCCGAACGCCTTTCGGTGCTGGGCATGGTGTATTGCGCGGGCCAGGCCACTGCGCATACTCGTCGCGCTGCCCAGTGTGCAGTCCAGCCGGGTGAGGTTCACCATCTCGATGATGGTGGGCACGCCGCGGCCTTCCTCGCCGACGAGCCATGCGGTGGCGCCGTCGTATTCGACTTCACTGGAGGCGTTTGCGTGGTTGCCGAGCTTGTCCTTGAGGCGCTGCAGCAACATCCGGTTGCGGCTGCCGTCGGGCAGAATGCGCGGCAGGAAGAAGCAGGACAGACCCTTCGGCGCTTGCGCGAGAACGAGGAAGACGTCGCACATCGGCGCCGAGGTGAACCACTTGTGGCCCGTCAGGCTGTAGCTTCCGTCGGCGTTCCGGGTTGCCTGCGTAGTGCCCGCGCGCACATCGGAACCGCCCTGCTTCTCGGTCATCGACATGCCTGCGGTGATACCGGCTTTCGTCGTCGGCACCTTCAGCTCGGGGTCGTAATGGCGGCTGGTCAGCAGCGGCTCGTAGAGCTTGGCGAGTTCGGCGTTGTTGCGCAGCGCGGGCACGACGGCGTACGTCATCGAGATCGGGCAGATGTGGCCGGGTTCGGGCGTCCACACCGACGTCTTGGCGGCGCGCACGACGTGGGCACCGGCGCGGTCGTCGGCCCAGGGCGCGGCATGCAGACCGTGGCCGATCGCCGTCGTCATCAGCTCGTGGTAGGCGGGGTCGTACTCGACCTCGTCGATCCGGTGGCCGAACCGGTCGTGCGTGCGCAGGATCGGCTGGTTGCGGTCCGCGAGCTCACCGGCGCGCTGCGCCTGCTTCGAACCCGAGAGCGCACCGAGATCGGTCACCTCGTCGAGGCCCCACTCGCCCCCCTCGCGGATCAGCGCCTCGGTGAGCACCGGGGAGGTGGCCGGGTTGTAGTCCTCCAGCGGCGGAACCTGATTGGTGACGACGTGCGTGTCTGACATGCCGCCAATATTACACTTTTTCGACAGTCGAACAAGAGTCGTAATATCTGCTGTTCAGCGATTGAGGCGCGATGCGACAACCTTGAGCGCCTGCTCGGCGGACGAGAAGAACGACCCGATGTGCCCCTGACCGGCGATCACGTCGACGCTCGCATGAAGAGCCTCTGCGTCAGCACGCACGTGCGGCACGATCCAGTCCTCGGATCCCACGTAATACGTGGCAGGGCAGCCAAACGTCACGGGGTTGATGTACCGCGTGGGACGCAGAGAGCCCTCGATCGCGGCCGCCACCGCGTACGGGTCGTTGCCTGCCTCGAACATCTTCTGGAGGCCGAGATCGGTGACACCGAGCGCGCGCCACAAGGCCGACCAATCGCCGCGCCGCAAGAAATTCGCCAGCGGGCGCAACAGCCTGTCGGCTTCCTCTTCGTGGGCATGCATCGCGTAGGCGGCGACCACAACGTGGTTCACCCGGTCGGGGTGGCGGCTGGCGAGGTTGCAGGCCAGCCATCCGCCGCGCGAATACCCCCAGGCGGTGACGCGGTCGATCCCCTCGGCATCGAGAACCGCGACAAGGTCGGCCGTCACCCCCGCGGCGTCGTAGGCGTCCGCGTCGTGCGGGGTGTCGCTGGCCCCATGCCCGAGCGGATCGACATTGATGACACGCCATTCCCGCGCGAGAGCCGCCGCGTATCCGAAGTCGCGCCAGTGCCGTGCCGCGCACAACGTCCCGGCGATCAGCAGCAGAGGGGGTCCGTCGCCGTCCACGGTGTAGTCGATCCGGAAGCCGCGCGACTCGACAGCCATGCACGGATCAGATCACGGATCGGGCACCGGGCTCGAAAGATTCTCCTCAGCCGGCCGTCGGCGCGCCCGCCGCGCCTCGTGGCGGTTGAGCAGAAGGATAATCACCACGGCCAGCACCCAGCCCAGCAGGATGTCGATCACGTAGTGCTCGGCGGTGTACACCAGCGTGAACGCCATGATCAGCGGATAGATCACCAGCACCGGCCGCCACCCGCGGTGCACCCGGTTCCACAGGAACATCGCCACCGCCGCGGTCATGCCCGCGTGCAGGGACGGAATGGCCGCGACGAGGTTGACGCTGGCCTGACCTTGGTCGAGCAGCGCCGTCGCTGAATGCAGGTTCAGGTTGCCCCAACCCCGGCCGACGATCCTTTCGATCCAGTTGTTCGCGCCATCCTGCGTGGACTGCATTGCCCCGAGCACACCACCGTCGGGCACACCGCGCGCCGATCTGAACATGCACCGCGGGTTGGCGGGGCCGCCGGTGACGTCGGCCGCGGTGCAGCGGGCGGCTGCCCACGGCGGTGCGGCCGGCAGCGTCGCGTAAATCGCCAGCCCAACGACATTGAGCCCGACGAACAGCTTGACGAATGACTTCCATTCCTCGCGATCCCGCAGCCAGAGCACCGCGGCGACCACGTAGGGAAGGATGAAGAAGGACATGTAGACGCTGCTGATTACCACTTCCCACCAGGGCGGCTCGGGGAGCTTCAGCTGCTCCTGCAGCCACACCGTCGGCATCGTCCCGGCGAACAGCCAGCGGTCGACGTCGGCGGGCCATTCCCATAGCGTCGGCCGGCCGATCATGTCGGCCGCTCCCCTGCTCAGGTCGTAGGCGATGAGCACCAAGGCGAACGGCAGCCAGTCCCGGATGATGTAGAGCATGCGGCGGCCCTGACCGATGCTGGCGGCGGCCAGGCCCGTGCACACGTAAAGCAGCACCAGTTCGCGGTTGAACGCGAAGCCGTCGGTTGCGGTGCGATAGATGACGGCCGCCGCCCAGATCGCGACGGCGACCCAGCGCGTGATCCGCAGCCATCGGGATCGATCCGGCCCCGGAGTGGGCTCGATCGTGTCCAAGGCGCGCGGCGGCGCAATTGACGACTCGTCAATGGCGGACACAAACAGCCCCTCGCATGCCGGTCGGCGATCGGTACCGCCTGTTTCGTCGAGAGCCTAGTTAACCGGCCGTCCACCCGAAATTTGAATCACGTTTTCGTTATGCCACCGTGGCGCCCGGACCACTCCCGTTGGGCCTTACGGCGCTGGTCAGCCCAGGTGTTCGCGCAGGAACGCGATGTCGTCCTTGCGCCCCGCGTCGGCAGTCTCACAGATGACCGGGGCGTCGGCGGCGCCGACCACCGCGACAAGCAACTGCGGGTCGATCTGACCGGTGCCGAAATTGGCGTGCCGGTCGGCGCCCGACCCTGCGGCGTCACGGGAGTCGTTGCAATGCACCAGGTCGATGCGGCCGGTGAGCGCCTTGATGCGGGCGACGGCGTCGATCAGCTCTTCACCCGCCGCCCAGGCGTGGCAGGTGTCCAGACAGAACCCGATGCCGGTATCGCCGATGCGGTCCCACAGCCGCCCGATGACGTCGAAGTGCCGGGCCATCGCGTGCTCACCCCCCGCGGTGTTCTCCAGGTAGACCGGCACATCGGTCTCGAGGTAGTCCAGCGCCTTGACCCAGCGTTCGAAGCCGGCCTCGTAGTCTTTGTCGTCGGCGTGGCCACCGTGCACGATCACCGCCGTCGCATTGATCTCCGATGCGGCATCGCAGGTGTCCTGCAGGATCTTGCGCGACGGGATGCGCACCCGGTTGTTGGCCGAAGCCACGTTGATCAAGTACGGCGCGTGGACGTACAGCGGCATGCTGGCCGCCTTGAGCACGTCGGCGTCCTCACGGGGTTTGGGCTTCTTCCAGCTCTGCGGATTGCCGAGGAAGAACTGCACCACGTCGGCACCGTCGGCCGCCGCGTCGGCCAGGGGGTCGTCTCCGTGAACATGCGAACCAATAAGCACGCCACGAGTTTAGGCGCGTGGGCCGACAGCGCGACTCACCCCCACGTCTGGCGGATCGCTTGCCGATCGACCGCCTGCGCCAACCGCCTGAGCCGCTCGCGCGCACCCCACCAATTGATCAACAACCAGATCGCCAAGAGCTCGCACAGCGAGGCGATCACCCAGTGATATCCATTTCTGCCGGTCACAATCGCCGCAATCCCGAGCACGATGAGGAAGGCGGCGAGTACCGCCCTGACCCAGTTCTCCCTGCGTGAACTCGTGAGCCGCCTGCGCCACAATTCAGGCTCGATGGCGGCGGGCATCTCGCTGGTCCTCAGCGTCCGGTGGTATTCGACGTACTGGTCGTACGACGCGAAATTGCGGCGCAGGTCGCGATCCTCGCCGAGCAGTGCCCACGCCAGGCCGACCAGCGCCGCGACACCGGCGGCGATCGGAAGGGGCATGATCCACGGCCCGCCGAAGACGAGGGTGCCGAGGTCAACGATCAGCATCACCAGAAACGCCCCGGCGAACCACATGAGAAAGCCCGAGGTCAGTCGGCCGGCCGGCGAGGACTCGAACACGCCCTCCGTCATCAACGTCCTGGGGGCGGCTGGGGCCGGTGGGGTGGTCGGCTCGCCGCGGCGTTCGATGGCGGCGCTCAGTTGTTTGATCCCCGCGCCCCGACGCACCACCACGACGACGCCCCATCCCAAAGTCAGGGCGAACAGCGCGACGGGAAGCCAGCGGTACGGCGACTCGCTGCCCATGCCGGTGAACAAGCCGAGCACCACGAATGGCAGGACGCACAGCGCCGCCGCGCCGTTGGCCATCTCGCTGCCGTGCAGCCAGCGCGCCCACTCGTCGACGTCGGCGCCCTTGGGGAGCTTGCCGGTCCGAAGCGCGCGGCGGTACTCCGTGATGCACTCGACGGTGCCGAACTTGCTGTGGATGCGGTGATCCGCGACCGCGGTGACGACCGATCCCAAGACGCACGCCACACCGACGGGCACGGACATCCGAACGCTGTCAGCCGGGAGGAGACGCAGGATGAGGCCGAAGTAAGCGAGCCAGCCGACGCCGATGGCCGCGGCGCGCGCAATCAGCGGCAGCCGGAACCAAGTCGTCATCCATCGAGTGTGGCCGATGAGTTCCGTCCGCGCCCCTGGTCTACCCGGCTATGCGCAATGACGTCTGGCCGCTGGTGCATGCCGAACGTGCGGCCATGATCGACGGTCTCGCTCGCCTCGACGACACCGCGTGGGAGCAGCCCTCCCTCTGCGCCGGGTGGACGGTGCACGACGTGGCGGCCCATCTGGTTGACGTCGCGCGCTCGACCCGGCTCGGCTTCGCCGTCGACATGGTTCGCGCGGGGTTCGACTTCGACCGGCAGAACACCCGCGGCATCCAGCGCGCACGCGGCGGTACACCCGCGGAGACATTGCAGCGGTTGCGCGCGGTGGCGACGCGGACGTCGATCCCGATCGCGCCGCTGGACACCCGGCTCGTCGAAGAGGTCGTGCACGGCGAGGACATCCGTCGGCCGCTGGGCATCACCCACACCTATGCGCAGGACGCGGTTGTCCGGTCGCTGCGCCAACAGGTCCGTACCTCAACGGCTTTCGGTGGCGCCAAAGAACTCGTCGCCGGTGTGCGGCTGGTCGCGACAGATGCGGATGTCATCATCGGCGACGGTCCCGAGGTGGCCGGATCCGCGCTGGCGCTCCTGCTGACGGTCTCCGGGAGACGAGTGGCTGCGCGCGAGCTCGACGGTCCGGGTATCGCGACCATCACTTCAGCGTCATAAGAACACCGCGTCGAGTGTGGGCTTGTGTCACGCGAAATGGGCGCAAACCGTGCGGGTAACCCACGTTCGCGCGGAGGAGTCGCACAAAAAAGCCCCCGCACATGGCGGGGGCTTTTCCGTAGTGACTTAGCGGTAGTCGCTGTACCCGTAGTCGTCCAACGGCACTGCGGCACCGGTCGCCTGACCGAAGTCCGGGCTGTAGTACTGATCCTCGTAGGACGGGATCGTGTACGCCGCGGCCCGAGCTTCCTCGGTCGGCTGCACCTGGATGTTGCGGTACCGGTTGATGCCGGTACCGGCCGGGATCAGCTTGCCGATGATCACGTTTTCCTTCAGACCCTGCAGCTTGTCGCTGCGGCAGTTGATCGCCGCATCGGTGAGCACGCGCGTGGTCTCCTGGAACGACGCCGCCGACAGCCACGAATCCGTGGCCAGCGATGCCTTCGTGATACCCATCAGCACCGGACGACCCGCCGCGGGCTCGCCGCCCTCGGCGACGACCCGACGGTTCTCGGTCTCGAACTCGCCACGCTCGGTCAGCGAGCCGGGCAGGAACTCCGTCGCACCCGAATCGATGATCGTGACGCGACGCAGCATCTGCCGGACGATGACCTCGATGTGCTTGTCGTGGATCGACACGCCCTGAGCGCGGTAGACCTCCTGGACCTCCTTGACGAGGTGGATCTGCACCTCGCGGGGGCCCTGGACACGAAGCACCTCGTGCGGGTCAGCGGAGCCTTCCATCAGCTGCTGGCCCACCTCGACGTGGTCGCCGTCGGACAGCAACCGCTCGGTGCCGTCGTCGTGCTTGAAGACCTTCAGGCGCTGACGACGAGACAGCTTGTCGTACACCACTTCCTCGCCACCGTCATCCGGGATGATGGTGATCTTGTAGAAGCGCTCGCCCTCTTCGAGTTGCACGCGCCCGGTGACGTCGGCAATAGGCGCCTTGTCACGCGGGATGCGGGCCTCGAACAGCTCCTGCACACGAGGCAGACCACCGACGATGTCGCTGCCGCCGGAGACGCCGCCCTGGTGGAACGTACGCATGGTCAGCTGCGTTCCGGGCTCACCGATGGACTGAGCGGCCACGATGCCGACCGCCTCGCCGATGTCGACCAGCTTGCCCGTCGCCATCGAGCGGCCGTAGCACATCGCACACACGCCGGTGCCCGTCGCACAGGTCAGCACGGAGCGGACCTTCACCTCGGTGACACCCGCGGCCAGCAGAGCCTCGATCGCCGGGTCGCCCAGGTCGTGACCGCGCTCGACGATCACGTTGCCCTTGGCGTCGACGGCGTCGGTGGCCAGCGTCCGCGCGTAGGCGGACGTCTCGATGTGCTGATCGCGGACCAGCGTCTTGTCCTGCATCTCGGCCAGCGTGATGTTGACGCCACGCTCGGTCTCGCAGTCCGTCTCGCGAACGATGACGTCCTGCGACACGTCGACCAGACGACGGGTCAGGTAACCCGAGTCGGCGGTACGAAGAGCGGTGTCCGCCAGACCCTTTCGGGCGCCGTGGGTGTTGATGAAGTACTCCAGCACCGTCAGGCCCTCACGGAACGAGGACTTGATCGGCCGCGGGATGAACTCACCCTTCGGGTTGGTCACCAGACCCTTCATGCCCGCAAGCGTGCGGGTCTGGGTCAGGTTGCCCGTGGCGCCGGACTTCACGATCGTGATGATCGGGTTGTCCTCGGGGTAGTAGGCCTCCAGAGCCTTACCGACCTCTTCGGTGGCGTCCTGCCAGATCTTCACCAACGCTTCGTTGCGCTCGTCGTGGTTGAGCGCGCCGCGCTGGTACTGCTTCTCGATCCGGTCGGCCTCGAGCTCGTGACGCTCCAGGATCTCCTGCTTCTGCGGCGGCACCAGCACGTCGGCCATTGACACGGTGACACCCGAACGGGTGGCCCAGTAGAAGCCGGCGTCCTTGAGCTTGTCCACCGTCTGCGCGACGACGATCATCGGGTAGCGCTCGGCCAGATCGTTGACGATCCGCGCCTGCACCTTCTTGTGCATCTGCTCGTTGACGAACGGATACGCAGTCGGGAGCAATTCGTTGAACAGCACCCGGCCCAGCGTGGTGTCGGCCGTCCAGGCGTCGCCCGGCTTCCAGCCGTCCTCGAAGAGTTCGGCTTCGATATCGGCCGGCGGACGCAGCTGGGTCAGCCGCACGCGGATGTTGGCCCGGACCGACAGTGAGCCGCGGTCCATCGCCATGATGGCCTCGGCCGGTGAGCTGTACACACCGAACTCGGCCTTGTCCTTGGCCGACGACTGATGCTCGCCGGTGTCGCCCTCGATCATGGTGGTCAGGAAGTACAGACCCGTCACCATGTCCAGTCGCGGCATGGCCAGGGGGCGGCCCGACGCCGGCGACAGGATGTTGTTCGACGACAGCATCAGGATGCGCGCCTCGGCTTGCGCCTCCGCGGACAGCGGAAGGTGCACGGCCATCTGGTCACCGTCGAAGTCTGCGTTGAACGCCTCACACACCAGCGGGTGCAGCTGAATTGCCTTGCCCTCCACCAGCTGCGGCTCGAAAGCCTGGATGCCGAGACGGTGCAGCGTCGGTGCGCGGTTCAGCAGCACCGGGTGCTCACCGATGACCTCTTCGAGGACATCCCACACCTGGGGACGCTGACGCTCGACCATGCGCTTGGCGCTCTTGATGTTCTGCGCGTGGTTCAGGTCGACCAGACGCTTCATCACGAACGGCTTGAACAGCTCGAGTGCCATCAGCTTCGGCAGACCACACTGGTGCAGCTTCAGCTGCGGGCCCACCACGATGACCGAACGGCCCGAGTAGTCGACGCGCTTGCCGAGCAGGTTCTGACGGAACCGGCCCTGCTTGCCCTTGAGCAGATCGGACAGCGACTTGAGCGGACGGTTGCCCGGTCCGGTGACCGGACGGCCGCGGCGGCCGTTGTCGAACAGCGCGTCCACCGACTCCTGAAGCATGCGCTTCTCGTTGTTGACGATGATCTCGGGTGCGCCGAGATCGATGAGTCGCTTCAACCGGTTGTTGCGGTTGATGACGCGGCGGTACAGGTCGTTGAGGTCCGACGTCGCGAAGCGGCCACCGTCGAGCTGCACCATGGGGCGCAGCTCCGGCGGGATCACCGGAACCGCGTCGAGCACCATGCCCAGCGGCGAGTTGCTGTTGGACTGGAACGCCGCGACGACCTTGAGACGCTTCAGCGCGCGAAGCTTCTTCTGGCCCTTGCCACTACGGATGACCTCGCGCAGCTCCTCGGCCTCGGCGTCGATGTCGAAGGTCTCGATGAGCTTCTTGATCGCCTCCGCGCCCATGGCGCCGGTGAAGTACTCGCCGTAGCGATCGATGAGCTCGCGGTAGAGCACCTCGTCGACGATGAGCTGCTTGGGAGCCAGCTTGGTGAAGGTGGTCCAGATCTCGTCGAGCCGGTCCAGCTCACGCTGGGCGCGGTCACGGAGCTGACGCATTTCGCGCTCGCCACCGTCACGCACCTTGCGCTTGACGTCGGACTTGGCGCCCTCGTCCTCGAGCTCCTTCATGTCGGCCTCGAGCTTCTGCGCCCGGGCCTCCAGGTCGGCGTCGCGCTGATCCTCGACGGCCTTCTTCTCGACGACCATCTCGGCCTCGAGCGTGGACAGCTCGTTGTGCCGCATCTCGTCGTCGACGGCCGTGATCACGTAGGCCGCGAAGTAGATGATCTTCTCGAGATCCTTGGGCGCCAGGTCGAGCAGGTACCCGAGCCGGCTCGGCACACCCTTGAAGTACCAGATGTGCGTGACGGGCGCGGCCAGCTCGATGTGGCCCATCCGCTCACGGCGCACCTTGGCGCGAGTGACCTCGACGCCGCAGCGCTCGCAGATGATGCCCTTGAAGCGGACACGCTTGTACTTGCCGCAGTAGCACTCCCAGTCGCGAGTCGGTCCGAAGATCTTCTCGCAGAACAGGCCGTCCTTCTCTGGCTTGAGCGTGCGGTAGTTGATGGTCTCCGGCTTTTTGACCTCGCCGAAGGACCAGTTACGGATGTCGTCCGCGGTGGCAAGACCGATGCGGAGTTCATCGAAGAAGTTGACGTCTAGCACGTAACTCCCTTTCCCCTTGCGGGATTTGTAGCCAATAACACTTAGGCGAGATCTTCTACGGACGCGGATTCGTTGCGCGACAGGTTGATTCCCAGGTTCGCAGCTGCGCGCTCCAGGTCCTCGTCGTCACCGTCACGCATCTCGATCGCCGCACCGTCAGAAGACAACACCTCGACGTTGAGGCACAGCGACTGCAGTTCCTTGAGAAGCACCTTGAACGACTCGGGGATGCCCGGCTCGGGGATGTTCTCGCCCTTGACGATCGCCTCGTAGACCTTGACGCGGCCGACGGTGTCGTCGGACTTGATCGTCAAGAGCTCCTGCAGCGTGTACGCCGCGCCGTAGGCCTGCATGGCCCAGCACTCCATCTCGCCGAACCGCTGACCACCGAACTGCGCCTTACCGCCCAGCGGCTGCTGGGTGATCATCGAGTACGGACCGGTGGAGCGGGCGTGGATCTTGTCGTCCACCAAGTGGTGCAGCTTCAGGATGTACATGTAGCCGACCGTCACCGGGTACGGGAACGGTTCACCACTGCGGCCGTCGAACAACTCGGCCTTGCCGTCCTGATCGACGAGTGTGACGCCGTCGCGGTTGGGCAGCGTCGAGCTCAGCAGACCCTGCAGCTCGTCCTCCCGCGCACCGTCGAAGACCGGCGTCGAGACGATGCTTCCCGGCTCGGCCTCCAGCATCTCCTCTGGCAGGTTGGCCGCCCAGTCCGGCGATCCGTCGATCTTCCAGCCGGCCTTGGCCACCCACCCGAGGTGGGTTTCCAGGATCTGGCCGATGTTCATCCGTCGCGGCACACCGTGCGTGTTCAGGATGATGTCGACGGGCGTGCCGTCGGGCAGGAAGGGCATGTCCTCGACGGGCAGGATCTTGCCGATGACGCCCTTGTTGCCGTGGCGTCCGGCCAGCTTGTCGCCGTCGGAGATCTTGCGCTTCTGCGCGACGTAGACGCGGACCAGTTCGTTGACACCGGCGGGCAGCTCGTCGTCATCCTCGCGTGAGAACACGCGGATGCCGATGACCTTGCCGGACTCGCCGTGCGGCACCTTGAGCGACGTGTCGCGGACCTCGCGAGCCTTCTCACCGAAGATCGCGCGCAGCAGTCGCTCTTCCGGGGTCAGCTCGGTCTCGCCCTTCGGGGTGACCTTGCCGACCAGGATGTCGCCGTCGCGGACCTCGGCGCCGATGCGGACGATGCCGCGCTCGTCGAGGTCTGCCAGCACCTCATCGGAGACGTTCGGGATGTCCCGGGTGATCTCCTCGGCGCCCAGCTTGGTGTCGCGGGCATCGATCTCGTGCTCCTCGATGTGGATCGAGGTGAGCACGTCCTCCTCAACCAGGCGGTTGGAGAGGATGATCGCGTCCTCGTAGTTGTGGCCTTCCCACGGCATGATCGCCACGAGCAGGTTCTTGCCGAGCGCCATCTCGCCGTTCTCGGTGCACGGACCGTCGGCGACCACCTGGCCGGCTTCCACTCGGTCGCCGGCGTCGACGATCGGGCGCTGGTTGGCGCAGGTGCCGTGGTTGGAGCGGGCGAACTTGCGCATCCGGTAGGTGTGCCGGGTGCCGTCGTCGGCCATCACGGTGATGTAGTCGGCGGAGACCTCTTCTACCACGCCTGCCTTGTCCGAGACGACGACGTCACCGGCGTCGATCGCGGCACGCAGCTCCATACCCGTGCCGACCAGCGGTGCCTCGCTGCGCACCAGCGGAACCGCCTGGCGCTGCATGTTGGCACCCATGAGGGCGCGGTTGGCGTCGTCGTGCTCGAGGAACGGGATCATGGCCGTCGCGACCGACACCATCTGGCGCGGTGAGACGTCCATGTAGTCGACCTCGGTCGCCGACACGAACTCGACCTCGCCACCCTTCCGGCGAACCAGGATGCGGTCTTCGATGAACCGTCCGTTGTCGTCGATGGGCGAGTTGGCCTGCGCCACGACGTGGCGGTCCTCCTCGTCGGCGGTCAGGTACTCGATGTCATCGGAGACGACACCATCGTTGACCTTGCGGTACGGCGTCTCGATGAAGCCGAACGGGTTCACCCGCGCATACACCGACAGCGAGCCGATCAGACCGATGTTCGGCCCTTCCGGCGTCTCGATCGGACACATGCGGCCGTAGTGGCTCGAGTGCACGTCGCGAACCTCGAGGCCGGCGCGCTCACGGGACAGACCGCCGGGGCCCAAAGCGGACAGACGCCTCTTGTGGGTAAGCCCGGAAAGCGGGTTGTTCTGGTCCATGAACTGGGAGAGCTGGCTGGTGCCGAAGAACTCCTTGATCGCCGCCACGACGGGACGGATGTTGATCAGGGTCTGCGGCGTGATCGCCTCGACGTCCTGAGTCGTCATCCGCTCGCGAACCACGCGCTCCATGCGGGACAGGCCCACGCGGATCTGGTTCTGGATCAGCTCGCCGACGGTACGCAGGCGACGGTTGCCGAAGTGGTCGATGTCGTCGACCTCGACCGGCACCTCGGAGCCGCCGGGCGCCGTCATCGTCTGATCGCCCTGATGCAGGCGGACCAGGTACTCGATGGTGGCGACGACGTCCTCTTCGGTCAGCGTCGAGCTGGTGATCGGCTGGCCGACATTGAGGCCCAGCTTCTTGTTCACCTTGTAGCGGCCGACGCGGGCCAGGTCGTAACGCTTCTCCTTGAAGAACAGGTTCTCCAGCAGGGTCTGCGCGGACTCCTTGGTCGGCGGCTCGCCCGGGCGCAGCTTGCGGTAGATGTCCAACAGGGCCTCGTCGGTGCCCGCGGTGTTGTCCTTCTCCAGCGTGCCCATCATGATCTCGGAGAAGCCGAAGCGCTCCACGATCTGCTCGTTGGTCCAGCCGAGCGCCTTGAGCAGCACGGTGACCGGCTGACGGCGCTTGCGGTCGATGCGCACACCGACGGTGTCGCGCTTGTCGACATCGAACTCGAGCCAGGCGCCACGGCCCGGGATCACCTTGACGCTGTGCAGCGTCTTCTCGGTGGACTTGTCGATGCTCTCGTCGAAGTACACACCCGGCGACCGGACGAGCTGGGACACCACGACACGCTCGGTGCCGTTGATGATGAAGGTGCCCTTTTCGGTCATCATCGGGAAGTCACCCATGAAGACCGTCTGGCTCTTGATCTCACCGGTGTTGTTGTTGATGAACTCGGCCGTGACGAACAGCGGGGCCGCGTACGTCATGTCCTTGTCTTTGCACTCGTCGACCGGCGCCTTGACTTCGTCGAAGCGCGGGTCCGAGAAGGACAGCGACATGGAGCCCGAGAAGTCCTCGATCGGCGAGAGCTCGGTGAGCACCTCTTCGAGGCCACCGACCGGATCGACGGCGTCGCCGCGGAGCTTGGCGTTTTCCTTCCAACGCTCCGAGCCGATCAGCCACTCGAAAGAATCGGTCTGTACGTCAAGTAGCCCCGGAACCTCGAGCGGTTCACGGAGCTTTGCAAAGGAAATTCTGTTTGGTGCTCCTGGTACGGAGTTGGTTTCTACTGCTGACTTGGATTGGCGGGACCCTGCCAAGATGCATCCTTCCAGCACCTCATGCGACTGTCCGGAGGGCCTCAAAGGGGCTTGAGCGCCGCTTCCTTCGTAATCGCGATATCTGCGTCGGTTCGGCTGGCTTTCTCAAGCCCAAAGCCACCGGACGCACGACACACGACTAAGTCACTGAGCGGACTCAGGCTAGGAGGCGTCAAGAGCCAGGTTTAGGAGGGCAGGATGCAGCCAGCGCAACGTCCAACAGTACCGCAGGACGGCGTATTCCTCAACATCTGCATGCAAAAGCCACTGGGCGCTGGCTGGCGTCCTGAACCCTCACACACATTCTGCCCAACAGATTGACCCCTCGGAGCGTTTCCGTCAAGAGATAACGCGGTGTTTGGTGTGGAGTTTTGCGTTGAGACGCAGTTTGCGGCGCATCGAAATCAACCTCAGGCGGCGACGGATCCCGCGCAGCCGGCGGCCGTCGAGGTCGGCTCGCGCAGGCATCCCGGCTGGAGAGTGAAGAGACCACCGCTCATCGCCATCAACGGCTCGAGGAAGTTGAGCAGGTACGGCCTACGCAGCGAATTCGGCAGGTCGACGAGGGTGGCCTGGCCCGCCGGCGTGTCGATCGTGCGGGTTTCACCGCTGTCGAGGTAGATGCCTTCGGCCCGATCGCCGTCGAACATGTCGTTGACCCACCCGACCATCAAAATCTCGGCCGCCGAGACGTTCTGCGGCGTCGAGAAGCCCGCCACGAGTTGCTGCGAGAATTGGATGAGGAAGTTGCCGCCCCGCATCGTGTCGACGTGGGAGCCGCCGGCCAACGTCACGCCGTAGAACGGGGCGTCGGGTCGCGCCGCAATCAACGCATCGGTGCCGCTGCCGAACATGTTCCACATGTACTTCGGCGCAGCCAGCTGATAGATCGGGATGCCCGAGTCGACCTTCTGGAGGTCGCTGACCATCTGGCCGTTCAACCCCACGCCGTCCAACAGCACCACGCCGGCCAATCGATCATCGATTTCGGCATCGGTCATGTAGCCGGCGATACCGGACACCGCGCCGCCGCCGAGCGAATGGCCCATCAGGACCACCTTCTTCCACTTGAGCTCCCCCTCGTAAGGGGTCGCCCCAAGACTCTCCTCGAGCGCCGTGTTGTTCGGATCGAACAGGCCGGCCATGGCCTGGTGCATGGGCGCCCCGCCGAGCCAGCACTGGTCGTACGCCAGGAAGTTCGACGTGATCGACGGTGCGACGACGATGCTGTTCGTCTGTTCTGCCAGCGTCGCGGCGGTGTAGCTGTACCACGGACCGGCGGCCAGGAACCCGTGCTGCAGGTAGATGATTCGGTCCGGATCGGGGTTCTCCGGGATGTACCAGTCGACGGGGACTTCCTCCCCTTCGCCGGGTGCGCATCCGCAGTCGATCCGCAGCCTCGAGCTGTACACCGTCACGGTGCTGTTGGGCGGAAGAACCGGCGGGCCGCCGATCAACCGTGTGACGAACCCGTACAGACCGAAGACGATCGTGCCGATCACGTCCAACACGATGTTCAGCGGTCTCGCGGCGGCGATGGAGTTGATCTCCGCGGCGGCAGGGGCCGAGAACGCCACCGGAGCGAACTCGGGGATCTCCGTCTGCTTGGTCAGTTCTTCGAACTCGGTTGTCAACGGGACAAGTGCGTGTTCCTCGCCCGACTGGGATTTGGTACCGAACAAGGCGTTTCTCTCGACATCGTCGAGTTCGGAGTTCAACGAGACGTCAAGATCGTCGACCAACGTCTGGTCCAGGCTCGCCGATTGTGATTCGTCTTGGCCGTCGTTCGAACGCCCGGCGTCGCCGAGATCGGGCTGCTCGACGGTGTCGACGATTTCGCCGGCGTCTCCGTCTGCGTCAGGGATGCTCTCGTCGATCAGCTCGTCGCCCTTGGGTTCCTCGTCTTTGAGTTCGTCGTCCTTGAGTTCGTCGTCCTTGAGTTCTTCCGTGAGGTCGTCCGTGATGTTGTCGTCGGTGTCAACGTCGCCGACGTTGGGCTGCTGGCCCGCAGGGACGTCGCCTTTCTGGTCCCCGTCGTCCTTCAGACCGCTCCCCGGGGTCACTCCCGCGCCCGGGTCGTTCTTGTTTCCGCCAGGATCCGATGATTCTGAAGTCTTCGTGCCGCCGCCGTCTGCGGAGTCGCCTTCGGTTGCCGTTGCCACACCCGCCCCAGCCAGCAACGCCGCTGAAATACCTGCGGTGACGACACCCGTGCCCAACCACACCCAGAACCGGTCGACCATGACTTCTCCTGTTCGCTGATCGCGTGAAAGATAGCGCGCATAGTCAGCTTGCACGGCAGATTCCACGATCCCGTCAATATATAGGTGTTTGCTCTGCTGCTGAAAATCGTGCTACGAGGAGGCCCGCTCGACGCGGATCGGCACGCCGGTCAGGCGTGCCATTCCGGCCAGCGCCTCGATGTCCTCGGGGTTGCTGGACATCAGTTCGTTGACGTTCGCTCCGCCGGCACGGTTGGCCAACCGCCAACCGGCGGTGCCCTTGTGTCCCCACCCGTGCGGCACCGCCACGACCCCGGCGACGATGTCCTTGGTGACGATGACGGGCAACTCGATCTCGCCGTGCTGCGACGCGATGCGCACGACGTCGCCGTCGGCGATGTCGGCCGCCGCCGCGTCGTCGACGTGAATGCGGGCATGCTGGATTCGTTCGCCGCGCATCAGCAGCGGGGCGTTGTGCAGCCACGAGTTCTCGGAGCGGGCCTCCCGCATTCCGATCAGCCGCATCGGATAAGCCTCGGGTGCTTCGCGGCGCGCTAGCTTGGCGACCTCGGCGGCGATCTCGTCGTGCCGCAGCCTCACCCGTCTGCCGCGGTACACGACGGTGTCCCCGAGCACGCCCTCACGCAGGTTCGGCGCCAGCACGAAGCCGTGGGGATGTTCTGCGGTCAGCCGGGCGAAGGACAGTCCACCGCGTCGCAGCCCGAACCGGTCACCGGCCTCCCCCAGCCGGATGACGGCGTCGACCAGCGCGCGCGGAGTCAGTCGAACCCCGAACAGCGACAACATCTTTCGAGTAGCGGCCAGCATCGCAAACCCGGCCGTTCGGCGCCCTAGCCGCGAAGAGAGATCGTCGATGATCTCCCACTCTGGGCGCGCCTGGCCCATCGGGGCGATCACGGGCTCGGTGGCCTGACGGAACGGTGTCGGCTGCAACGTCTGGAACGGCAGCGGAAAGTCGTCGCGCTCGTACATCGACGCGGCGGGCAGCACGTAGTCGCAGTGCGCGAGCGTCTCGTTGACGTACAGATCGATGCCCACCATCAGGTCCAGGGACTCCAGCGCTGCTTCCAACTCGTCGCCGTTGGGCACCGATAGCACCGGGTTGCCCGCGCTGACGAGCAACGCCTTCACCTGACCGCGTCCCGGCGTGGTGATCTCCTTGGCCATCACCCCGGCGGGCTCTGATCCGAGCACCGAGGGGAATCCGCCGATGCGCGAGCGCCTGCGGGAGTAGACCGTGCGCAACAGCGCACCGCCCGCCATGCCCAGCCACCGCTCGCCGGGCAGCCCGATGCGGCCGAACATGCTACCGCCCGCGACGTCGAGATTGCCCGCCACCAAGTTGACCGCATCGAGCAAATACGTTGTGAGCGTGCCGTTTTCGCCGATGCTTGTGCCGACCCGTCCGTACACCGCAGCGCGTTCGGTGCGGACCAGGTCGCGGGCCAGCGTCCGCACGGTATCGGGGTCGATGCCGGTGCGCACCGCGGTCGCCTCCGGGCTGAACGGCAGGGCGAGCTGCTCGAGCCAGCCGTCGCCGTCGGCTTGGCGGGCCAGCCGGGTCCGGTCTACGAGGTTCTCGCCGTACATAACCTGCAGCAGTGACAGCAGCAGGTACGCGTCGCCGTCGGGAATGATGCCCAGCCATTCGAACTGTGCCGCGGTCTCGGTCTTGCGTGGGTCGACGACGAGGACGCGGCCGCCGCGCTTGACGATGTCGTGCATGCGGTCCTTGATCCGCGGCAGGGTGAGCACACTGCCGTGGGACACAACGGGATTGGCGCCGATCACGACGAGCAGATCGGCGCGAAGGACGTCGGGCACCGGCAGCGCCAGCGGCGTGCCGTACAGCAGCTGGCTCGCCACGAACCGGTTGTTGACGTCCTGGCTGCCCGCGGTGAACACGTGCATTTTCGGACCGAATCCGAACATGAGGCTGGCCAGGCCCAACGTGTGGCTGTAGCTGAACGCGCCCGGGTTGCCGTAGTACCAGCCGACGGCGCCGGATCCGTGCCTGCGATGAATGTCGGTCAGCCGGGCGGCGATGTCGGACATCGCCTCGTCCCAGCTGACGGGTTCCCATCCGCCGCTGCCCGTGCGACGCAGCGGTTCGGTGACTCGGTCGGAATCGTTGACGATCTCGGTGAACGCGACACCCTTCTGGCACGCGAAACCCGCCGAAACCGGATGGTCCTTGTCGGGACGCAACGCGGTGAGGCGGCCATCCTCGACGGTCGCGATCATGCCGCACAGCGGCTCGCAGATCCGGCAGAACGTGACTTTTTGAACGTGAGCCTTTCGCTCGACGTCCACCGTTTGCTACCTCTCGACGGTCCTGGTCTCCACCGTCGGGCTGTCGACGGTCGGGATGACGCCCGTCGGAGCGTCGTCATCATGGCGACCCCGCGGCGAGGCTTCCTGAGTCGCGAACTCGTGCGCCTGGTACTTGTGGGTGCCTTCGAGATCGTCGCGGATGGCCTCCTGCGCCGCCGGTGGCAGCGTGTGCAGGATTTCGCGGACGCGGGCCTGGCGACGGGCCACGGCCTGACGTTCCGGCATACCCGGGGTCGCTTGGATCTGCGGCGGCACACCCTCGATCTCCTCGACGCCACCGTCGTGGTGGCCGGCGTCGAACATGGCCTGCTCCTCGGCCATCGTGGACTCGTCCTTCTCCTCCGACATACCGATCGGTCCGATACGTCGACCGTTGAGGAACTGACGGACCACCGGCTCGTCGCTGGTCAGCAAGACCTCGCGCGGACCAAACATCACCAGCTTCTTGCGGAAGAGCATGCCCATGTTGTCCGGCACGGTCCGCGCGATGTTGATGTTGTGCGTCACGATCAGGATCGTGCAGTCGATCTGCGCGTTGATGTCGATGAGCAGCTGGGACAGGTACGCGGTACGAACGGGGTCCAGACCGGAGTCCGGCTCGTCGCAGAGGATGATCTGCGGGTCGAGCACCAGCGAGCGCGCCAGGCCGGCACGCTTGCGCATACCACCGGAGATCTCACCGGGGAACTTGTTCTCGTCACCGCCCAGACCGACGAGGTCGAGCTTCTCCATGACGATGTTGCGGATTTCGCTTTCCTTCTTCTTGGTGTGCTCACGCAAGGGGAAAGCGGTGTTGTCGTACAGGCTCATCGAGCCGAAGAGGGCACCGTCCTGGAACATGACACCGAACAGGGTGCGGATCTCGTAGAGCTCCTTGGCCGTGCACTCGATGATGTTCGTGCCGTCGACGATGATCTTGCCGCGCTCGGGTCGCAGCAGCCCGATCAGCGACTTCAGGAACACCGACTTGCCGGTACCGGACGGGCCCAGCAGAACGCTGACCTCGCCTGCCGGAACCTCTAGCGTGACGTCTTCCCAGATTCGCTGGGGCCCGAAGGACTTGGTAAGCCCCTCGACCTGAATTCCAATGCCCACGCGGGGATCCTTCCGCCAATGTCGCAGGCCACAGGGCTCCCGCCTGTGGCTTGAGTCACTGTAGCGTACGCCGTTAGCGAGCACTGGCGATGTGTCACGTCCGATACCGCGGATGCTCCCGATTGGAATTAACTTGCACGTCAAACTGGGTGCGGCCGGGGGGCGCGACGGACCCCTCCGAAGGCGCGGGCAACCATCTTCGCGACGTTTGCGGAATCGGTGTCATCTTGCTTGTTTCCTGGCGCGGCGTGGCGATGGCGAATAGCTCGGCGCCGGGTCGAGGGAGTCACCCGCCTAGTCGATGATCCGCCAGTTGTCCTTGCCGATTTCGACTGCCGTCACTTCGACGGTCTTTTCGACGGAATTCTCGTCGACCGCCGTACAGGTGAAACTGTCGCCGATGGGGACGATTTTGACACCGCTACCGCATCGCACCGTGACCGGGAAGCCCATCTTCGATTCGATGTCCTCGCCAAGCAGCCGCCCTGTGCGAGCCATGTCGTAGACCACGTCCAGCGTGGTGAAGTCGACGTTTCCGTCGTCGTCGGCCACCTTGACCTCGACCCGGACCGGTTCGCCTTCCACTTCTGCGGTGCAGATGAAGGTGTCACCCTTCTCGGGGTCCGGCTGGTCTCGTGGGCATGTCACTTTCGGAGCATTCGGAGTGATCTCCGAATAGGTGCCCTTGAGCTCGTCGGAGATGGACTTCTCCAGCTTGTCGTAATCGGGACCGCCGGCGGAAAAAGAGAAATTGCACGCCGTCAGGAACAACATCGGTGCTGCGATGGCGGCAACTGCGACACGTGGCACGGCGACAATCACGAATTCACGATAGGCGTAACTGACGCGTGCGACAGGCGTACGACCGGGTTCGCGCACGTGTCCGGCAACTCCACATACGACAAACCGCCCGGGATCGTGCTGATCCCGGGCGGCTCGTACGGTTCGAACTACTTGACGGTGACCGTCGCGCCGGCAGCCTCGAGCTTGGTCTTGGCTTCCTCGGCGGCCTCCTTGGCGACCTTCTCGAGCAGCGGCTTGGGAGCGCTGTCGACGAGGTCCTTGGCCTCCTTGAGGCCCAGGCCCGAGACGATCTCGCGGACGACCTTGATGACGCCGATCTTCTTGTCGCCGGCACCCTCGAGGATGACGTCGAACTCCGACTGCTCCTCGGCGGCCTCGGCCGGTGCACCACCGGCGGCGGGGCCGGCAGCCGCGACGGCGACCGGAGCGGCGGCGGTGACCTCGAAGGTCTCCTCGAACTTCTTGACGAACTCAGAGAGCTCGAGCAGCGTCAGTTCCTTGAACGCGTCGAGCAGGTCGTCGGTGGACAGCTTGGCCATGATGGTCCCTTTCTTACTTACCTAGGTACTGGATTGGTGGTGGGTTATTCAGCGGCGTCGTCGGACGCTGCCGGGCTTTCGGATGGCGCCTCGGCGGGCGCCTCGGCGGCCTTCTTCTCTTGCAGCGCCGCGAACAACCGGGCTGCCTGCGACTGCTGTGCGGTGAACAGGCCAGCGGCCTTGGACAGATTCGCCTTCATCGCGCCGGCCAGCTTGGCCAGCAGAACCTCGCGCGATTCCAGGTCGGCGATCTTCTCGACCTCGGAAACGCTCAGGGCGCGGCCGTCCATGTAGCCGCCCTTGATCACGAGCGCCTTGTTGTCCTTGGCGAACTTCTTGATCGCCTTGGCAGCGTCGACGGCTTCACCCTTGACGAACGCGATCGCGGTGGGTCCGACGAAAAGCTCGTCGAGGCCCTCGATGCCCGCTTCCGCCGCGGCACGCTTGACCAGCGTGTTCTTGGCGACTGTGTAGGTAGCGGATTCACCGAGCGAACGGCGCAGGTCTTTGAGGTTGGCAACCGTCAGCCCGCGGTACTCGGTGACGAGCGTCGCCGTCGAGTCCTTGAACTGCTCAGCGATGTCGGCAACCGCGGTGGCCTTTTCAGCCTTGGCCATGCATGCCTCCTCGTAGATGGGGACCGCAGCAGCCGAGAAGGAATCATGTCCGGAAATGACGAACGCCCCGACGCAGACAGGTCGGGGCGCACAGAAACTGCACTAGCCTCGTCCTCCTGCGTGGGCCGCCGGGCAAAGCCGGACCTTCAACCGATTTCTCGGTGACCAACGGTCTTCGGTAGAACGCCGCCAAGAATAGCCGACAACCCGCCGATCAGCCAAAACGGCCCGCAGCCCCGCCGCGCGGCCAACCCCTTCCGGCGAGCGCCCGTGTCTGCACAGCGACACGCCGCATTCTGCGTACATTTTGCGGTCGCTCACCGGCTACGAGCGCGCAGCAGTCACCTCGGCGAGGGCCGCCAGAGTGGCCAGGTGGTCGTCGACGGTCGCCAGGCCATGGCCCATCGTGCTGACGGCCACGTGGGTCGCGCCGGCATCGGCCCATGCGGCCAGTTCGGCAGCCACCGCGTCCGGCTCGATCGAGCTCCTCACCTGACCTTGCAGCCCCAGCGCAGCGGGATCGCGTCCCGCGGCGACCGCCGCGTCGCGAACCGCTGCGCGGGCCTTGTCGAGCTGTGGCCCCGGACCCGTCATCGGGAACCAACCGTCGGCCAAGCGCCCGATCCGGTCGTAGCCCCTCGCCGACGCGGCGCCGATCCATACGGGGATCGGCCGCTGCACCGGAAGCGGTGACAAGCCGGCACCGGTGACCGTGTCGAATCTGCCCTCGAACGTGACGCTGCGTTCGGTCCACAGCCGTCGCATGAGTTCAATCTGCTCCTCCGAGCGCGCACCGCGGACGCTGAAGTCCTCACCCAGTGCGTCGTATTCGACGGCGTTCCAACCGATTCCGACACCGAGTCGAAACCTGCCCTGCGACAGCAGGTCGACTTCGGCGGCCTGCTTGGCGACCAGTGCGGTCTGGCGCTGCGGGAGAATGATGACGCCGGTGACGAATTCGAGAGTTGTCGTGGCCGCCGCGAGGTATCCGAACATCACGAACGGCTCGTGGAATGTGGTGTCGACGTCGTAGTACCCGCTCCACCCTTTGTGCACGGCCGGGTCGGCCCCTAAGACGTGGTCGTAGGCGAGCAGATGGTCGTACCCCAGCGCTTCGACTCCCTGCCCGAACGCGCGCACCGCACCGACGTCGCCGCCCAGCTCGGTTTGGGGGAACACCACTCCGATACGCATCTGCACACCTTCCCACGCAAATCTCACGAATCCGGCGCGCAAACCGACCGCGGTGGTGCGTCAGCGCGCCGAAATCACCAGCGCCGCGGCGCCGACCAGTCCGGCGTCGCCGCCGAGTTCGGCGGGCACCACGCGCAGATCGCGGATGAAGTCCAGTCCTGCGTAGGTGTCGAGCGCCGCGCGCAACGGGTCGAACAGCAGTGCGCCCGCTTTGGCGACGCCACCGCCGATGACGACGAGGTCGAGGTCGCAGACCGCGCCGACGGACGCGATCATCGCGGCAACGGCCGTCGCACCCCGGGTGAACGCTTGCAACGCCACCGCATCGCCCGCGGCCGCGGCGTCGGCCAGTTCCTTGGCGTCGGCGTCGACGGGCGCATTCCACCCCTGCTCCCTGGCCCACTGCGCCATCCGTGGGCCGCCGGCGATCGTCTCGACGCACCCGCGACCGCCGCACGCGCACGGTCGACCTTCGGGGTCGACGACGACATGGCCGACGTGTCCGGCGTTGCCGGTGCGACCGTCGTAGGGCGCGCCGTCGAGTACCAACCCGCCGCCGACACCGGTGGACACCACCATGCCGAGCAAGAACTCGGCGTCGCGGCCCGCGCCGCGCCAGCGTTCCCCCATCGCCATGCACAGTCCGTCGCCGCCCAGCCGCACGGGTGCGTCGACCATCCCGGCCACCCGGTCGACGATCGGAAAGTGTTGCCACTCGGTGATGTTGATCGGACTGACGGTGCCGGCGGGCACATCGATCGGGCCGGCGGACGCGATGCCGACGCCACCCACCGCGCCGCCGGCCGTCGACAGTGACTCGGCGACAAGCGATTCCACCACTGCCCAGATCGCCTCGGCATCGCCGTCGGGCGTCGGGCGCTTCGCCTGGTGGACCAGAGTGCCGTCGTCGTCGACCAGTCCGGCGGCGATCTTCGTTCCGCCGATGTCGATTGCGAGTATCGGTTGGGCCATCAGTGCCGGTGGGTGTTGTCGGGCTGGCGGGGATCACCAGGATGTTCGTAGCCGGGCGCCAACTCGACGAGTTCGGCGCACCGGGCATCCAGCCACAGCCGGAACGCGCGACGCCGAGCCACCGCGCGCAGGTGTTCGGCGACGTGTGCGGTGTCGGGGAAACGTGACGGGTTCCGCGCGTCATATGCCGCGACGGCCTCGTCGGTCACGTCGACGGATTCGGTGACCCTCACGAAGAGCGCTCGCGCCAGCGCGTCGCCGAGGATGGCCGCTGCCACACTGCCGATCTCGAGTCGCGCGGTCATGTCCGGCAGCAGATCGTCCTCGGTCGGCGCGCCGTCGGCGCCGAGCCCGCGAGCGTCGGCCTCAGCAGCAACCACGCGTTCGGTCACGAGAAGCTGTGTCAGCCAACGTCTTAGCTGCCGTCCCTCGCTGGTGCCGGGCCGCGGCAGCGCCGACGCCAAACGTGACGATCGCAGCCGCGCCTCGCGTGCGTCCACGTCGTGCACCGGCACGGGCACCCCACCGACGATCGCGGCGGTCATCGGACCGCCACCTTCACCGCCGGCGTGTACAGCAGCTGACCGGCGCCTGCGACACGGATCAGCGCCCACCATTCGCCGGGCTCCAGCCACGCCGGCGGCGTCACGTCGAAGCTGAGTTCGACCGTGCCCCGGGCCGCCAGTTCGACGCCGGTCGCGCCGGGCCCGATCCACTCCCACGTTCCCCATGGGCTGATCAGGTGCGCTTCGACGGCGAGGTCTGCGTATGCGTCGGTGGCGACGCCGACGGTCAGCGTGGCGCGTTCGCCGGCCTTGATGTCGACGGGCTGCGGGTCGGCCACGATCCGCAGCAGTCTGTCCTCGGTCGGTGCAGCCACGGATACGACGCACACGTCCTCGACCACCTGGCGCCACGACGGTGGCATCGCGACATGGTTGCCGGTCAGTGCGAGTTCCGCCCTGATCGGATACAGGCCCGGTGGCACGGTGGGCGGCGCGCTCACGACCACATCGGTCGCGAGGTGCTCACCCGGTGGCAGCATGAACGGCAGCTCGTGTGGATCGGTTGTCCAGCCGTCCGGGCACAATAGCCGCACGTGGCCGTGCAGCACCGTGTCGCTGCAGTCGCTGGCGATCGTAAGCCGCAGCTGCCCATCGGAATTCGGCTCGACGGCGATGTGCTGCGGATGCAGGTGTGCGACGGCGGGTAGGCCGCCGAGCGGCGCCGGCCCGCGGTTGTGCAGCCAGTACCGTGCGTACAGCGGTTGCGCGGCCTCCGCATCGGGCCCCAGGACCGTGTGGTCTGCGTCCAGAACCTTTGGCAGGTTCAGCCGGGTCAGGATGGTGGCGATCTCGAATCCATGCAGGGCGAGTTGCTCCGAAGACAGCTGCTGGACCCTGGGCTGTTCGAGTAGATCGACGCGGGCGGCCGCCGAGACGCGGCGCAGGCCCGACCGCACTTCCACCTGGGTTGCCGCACCGGAGGTTTCGATCAGGCGTACCGCGACACCGTCGGTGGGATGGACGTGCCTGCCGCTGCCCGCCGCCACCGGGTTGCCCGCCGCCTTCAATGCACCGAGCTGCACGACGCCCGCCGGCTCGATCTCCAACAGCGAGCCCCACGGCGGCAAACCGCCTGCGGCGCTGGCGTTCTCGGTTACCGCCAGGGGTGGGCGGGAGAACTCCGCACTGCGGGCCGGGATCGCGGCGTCGCGCCAGTCACCGTCGCCGGAGACCACCGCGTATTCGAACGTGTGCGTCCAGTGCTGGAGCTGGAAGTTGGAGCCGTCGGGTGCGGTGCGCCGCGGCGGGTCGATCCAGGTTCCCGACGGCCAACCGGAGCACGAGCGCATCAGCGACGTGTGTAGCGTGCCGTCCGAATCTACGGCGAATCCCGGCATTCCGCGATTGAGCACCGCGACGGTACGCGCCTCGAACGGTTGCAGGCCGGCGGGCGCGTTCTGGTCGACGGCGATCTCGAAGTCCGCGAGGTCCTCGACGAGCGACTCCACGGCGACCTCGAGTTCCGATCCGGCGACGACGAGCACCGGCAGCGCCCGCACCGGTCGGAGATCCGCGCCAGGCACCCAATGGTCGGCAAGCGGCGCGGTGGCGGGCACCCAGACCCTGGCGCGGCCGTTCGCCTGCAACTGACGCTCAAGCTCTTCGCGGTAGGCCGCGTCGGCATCAGCCAAAACCGCTGCGGTGAAGGCATTCTCGTCAGGCCCGCCGAGTGCGATGCGGGCATCCGGCAGGTTGGAGTCCACGCCGAGGTCGCCGTAGCGCGGGCGGTCGGCGCCGCTGCACGTCGCGGTGACGCCCGCGCGTGCGAGCGCGACCATCAGCGGGCGCGCCAGCGGTGCCGACGCCGATTCCGTCGGGGATACGACCTCGGCCACCGATATCGCGCGCACACCGTCACCGACCCGGATCCGCACGGCAGACGACAGGCCGAACCAGCCGTACGCCGGGTTGTCCAGAGTCCACGGATGCACAGCGGCGTCGACGGCCGATTCCTCGCCCCTGTCGTGCAGCAGGCCGAACCCGCGCCCTATCACCGCATCTCCGACCTCGCTGACCGGTAGCGCACCCGGCACCGGACACGGCCAGCGCAACCGCAGCAGGCGGTCTTCACCGGTGAACTCGTCTACCGTGGTGCTGCACTCGACCCGCGCAACATCTCGCCACAACGTCAGAGTCTGCTTGTAGCGCAGCAGCACTCCGATGCGGCCGGTGACGACCAGCCGCTCACCGAGAGGGCCGCGGTAGGCCTGAACCTCGGCTCGGCCCGCCGACGAGCAGACGACGGGCCCCTTCGGCAGCAGATGCCATGGGCCTTCGCCGGCCTCGGGATGCGCGGGGTATTCGTCGTAGACCGCCAGTTCGTTGCCGACCTTCCCGGCGGCGATCAGTTCACGGTCGGAGGCGGTCTCGATTAGCGAGATCACCCCACCGCCGCGGTCGGGGTCGACACGAAGACGATAGTGGCCGTTGCCGATCTCGTTCCCGTCCAGCGGCTTCCAGTCGTCGGAGCCCAATCCCGGTGTCAGTCGGTAGGACTGCCACCCCAGCGACGGCACGTCACGCGCGAGCCAGCGGACCACCCGTCCCCCGTGTTCGACGTGGACGGGGACCTCGGCGCCGTCGGAGTCGAGCACCTGCACACCGGGGCCGACGGGCTCGTCGAACCGGGCCGTCACGATGTCACTGCGTTTGTGCGCCAACGCGTTCCAGACGACGACGCTTCCGTCTACGGCACGCGACAGCAGCGCCAGGGCGTTGTCGCGGATCGTCGTACCGAGTTCCCACGCGTCGCGCCACCCCGTCAGCAGGTCGAGGTAGACCTGATCGGATTCCGAGCCTGTGATCGCATCGTGGTGTGCGCCGTAGACGAGCTGCACCCACGCCTTGGCCAGGGTCGCCTCGGGGTACGTCGCACCGCCGAGCAGACCGGCGAACACCGCGAACTTCTCGGCGTCGAGTACCGCGTCCTCAGTCGCCCGGTTGGCCTGTTTGGTGTCGATGTACGAGACGTGGCAGCCGGTGTAGATCGGGTTCATGTCGCGCGTCTGCGGTGAGGCGTCGACCCCGCGCTCCGTGAGCTCGTCGCGCACCGCGGCGAAGAACTCGTTGGGCAACGCGCACACGAACTTCGGCCACGTGTAGCGCGCATTCCAGTCCCGGTGGATCTCGGTGACCCACTTGTTCGGCGGCGTGTAGTCGGTGCCGACGGGCAGCAGCACGTTGCGCGTGAGCGCCACCTTCTTCAGTCCCGTGAACAATTCGTACGTTGCGGCCTCAGCCTCCTCGAGCGTCGCCGCCGAATCCATCCACCACCCCGCGGCGTAGTGCGCTGGCATGTAGTGGGTGAGCAGTCCGCGCCCCGACGGAGCGATCCACTCGAACTCGCTGTTGAACTGCATGCGTTCGGGGTCGCCGCCGCCTGCCATCGGGCCCCACTGGTGGTGCGGGCCGCGCGCCCACGAGCTGGAGGTCAGCCCGGCGTCGGCGGCCATGCCCGGGAACTGGGGGTCGTGTCCGAAGGCGTCGAGCTGCCATGCGGTGGCCGGGTCGGCGCCCAGGATGTCGCGCTGAAAACCGATGCCGTGAACGAAGTTCCGGATCGTGGTTTCGGGACTGGTCAGATTCGTGTTGGGTTCGTTGTAGGTGCCACCCATGATCTCGACCCGGCCGTCGGCGATGAACCTGCGCAGGTCGGCACGCTCCTCGGGGTGGGTGTCCCAGAACGGCTTGAGGTAGTCGACCTCGGCGAGCACGAACTTGTATTCGGGTTCGCGGCGTGCCATTTCGAGATGGGCGCGTACGAGGTCGAAGCCGTTGGTCTGCCGGCAGCGCCCGGGCGGGTCTTCGGTCCACACGCTGGTATAGGCCGCCTGGGTGTTCCACCACACCGGGTCGTAGTGGAAGTGGCTGATCATGTGCATCGTCCAGCCGGGCTCGGCGACGGTGAACGCGAACCCGGTGATGCTGTCCCCCGCGATCACCCGCGCGTCGCGCTGCTCGCCGACTTTCGGATCGGTCACCACGACGGGCACCTCGCTGATGCCGTCGCCGGGACCGGCCTGCGCGCGCCCGGTCAGACCGTCGCCTTCGATGCGCACGTTCCCGCCGCCGTCGGTGTAGGCGACGCGCACCAGTTGCTGCGGCGCATGCGACGGCCCTGTGAAGAGCTCCGTCGACTCCGCGGAGATCACGTGCACCCCAGAACCCTACGGCGTCAGCGCCTCGATATGTCGATGACGAGCGCACGGTGATCCGAGATCGACAACCTCGGCGCAACGCAGCGCTCCACGCGCAACCCGTCGTCGTCGGTCAGGATGTGGTCGAGTTGTGTCTCGGGCGCGTCGGCCGGGAACGTCGGCGCTTCGCCGAGCGCACGCAGCCCGCTCAACCGCCCGGCTTTGGCCGGCGCCATGTTCAGATCGCCCATCAGCACGTGCGGGCCAGGGAAGCCGTGCAGGTCGCGCATGAGCAGGCGCAGCTGCCGCCGGTTCCAGCCGGGCACGAACGACAGGTGGGTGTTGGCGACGGTGAGCGGGCCGACGGGGGTGTCCAGCCGGGCGAGAACCGCCGCCCTGGGCTCCTCTTTGACGACCTGCACACGGTTGGGTCCCCGCAGGTACATCGGGAACTTCATCGGAATTCGCGGTAGTCGAACCACCTGCCACGCGTCGGCGGGATACCGCGACAGCAGGGCGATGCCGTAGGCGGCGGTGCCGGGTTGCTCGCCGCCCGTCGCGGCCATCCACGTCGCGCCGGGCGTACCCGCGATCGCGGCGACGAACCGATGGTTCGTCGCCTCCATGGCCATGGCGGCGACGGCGGTCAGATCGGCCATTCCGGAGCGGGGCTGGTCGAGGTCGACCTCCTGCAGGGCCAGGATGTCGGGATCGATTTCCCGGATGGCTTCGACGAGCCGGTCGCGGTGCACCAGCCCGTCGTGAACGCTGCGTCCGTGCAGGATGTTGAAGGTGGCCATCCGCATGGGTACTCCCATACCCGTAATGGTCCCCTGCCGATCAGGAGAAACGTGCCCGCACGAAATGACGACCTGCGCGACGCACTGAAGCGTGCCGCATCGGCCCTGCGCGCCCAGGGCCCGGATTTCGCGCTGGCCGGCAGCTACGCGCTGTGGGTGTTCGGTGGTCCCGAACCCGTGCACGACGTGGACTTCGTCGTCGCCGAGCTGGACACCGAGAAGGCGGCCGCCACGCTGGAGGACGCTGGATTCAACATCGAGCGAACGCCTGAGGACTGGCTGTTCAAGGCATGCGTCGGCGATGACTTCGTCATCGACGTGCTGCACCGTCTCAACGGTGTGCCTGTCGAGGCGCAGGCGATCGAGGACGCAGCGGAGCACGACGTGTTGGCGGTCAGGATGCGGGTGCTCGCGCCGACCAGCGTCGTCACCGAGAAACTCAACGCCCTCAACGAACACAATTGCGATTTCGCGGCCTTACTGCCCGGCGTGCGCGCGGTCCGCGAACAGCTCGACTGGGACCACTTGCGAATCGCGACGAAGGACAACGACTTCGCGATGGCGTTCCTGTTCCTCGCCGATCGCCTCGAGCTGACGGCTTGACGGTGGTCGAGGCTAAGTTCACTCACATGCGCTCTGGTCTGACCATCGGCGAATTCGCGACGCTGACGCGGCTGAGCGTGCGCACGTTGCGGCGCTACCACGCAGCCAAACTCCTCGAGCCGGACACCGTCGACCCGTTTACCGGTTACCGGTACTACGCGCCCGAGCAGATCCCGACCGCTCAGGTCATCCACCAGTTGCGACAGCTTGACGTGCCGCTGGCCGAGGTGGAGTCCATCCTCGCCGCCGACGATCCGCAGCGGCGAGCCGGCGTGATCGCGGGTCATCTGCAGCGCCTCGAAGCCGAGCTGGACCGCACCCAGGCGGCCGTGACTTCGTTGCGCCGGCTACTGAGTCCCGATCCCGACGAGTTCGGTATTGAATTGAGAGCCGAACCAGCACGCACTGTCGTGGCCATCAAAGATCATGTGCAGCTCGATGATTCACTCGAGTGGTACGACTCCGCGATGGCAGAGTTGGACGCGGCGTTTCCGTCGGCGGAGCGGACGGGTCCGCCCGGCGGGCATTTCGCCAACGAATTGTTCACCGAGGGCGCCGGGACGATGGCCGTCTACCGGCCGGTTCGAGCGCCCTCCCCTTCCGGCCGGATCGAGGTCGTCAAGCTGCCCGCGGCCGAGCTCGCCGTCACGGTCCACCCCGGCTCACACGACGACATCAACGTCACCTACGGCCGCCTCGGGACCTGGGTGGTCACGCACGCGCTGGCGGTGGACGGTCCCATCCACGAGGTCTACACGGTGGGGCCACGCGACACCGCCGACCCGTCACAGTGGCGCACCGAGATCGGCTGGCCGGTGTTCCGGCTCGCCCAGGCGTGACGTCCTAACGGGGAAATCAGCTCCGCGCGAGAGTGTTTCGCTCGATCGGATATCAGCCAGGTTCTGCTCGATGGCGGCGACCGCGGCGTCGAACCCGCCGCTGCCGAGAACAAGTCGTCGGGGCGGCGAGTCTTGGGTCATGGCCGCTATCACCGCGCGTGCGCCGCGTCGCGGATCGCCGGGCTGCACACCGTTCTGGTCGATGAACTCTTGACGCACCTGCTCCAACATGGGTCTGTACTCGGCGATGGTCTCGGTAATCGGCTCGTCGGCGAAGCCGGCATAGGCCCGCGTGCGAAACGCTCCCGGTTCAACCGCCATCACGCGGATGCCCTGTGGTGCAACCTCTTCCCGGAGCACCTCGGTGACGGCCTCGACGGCGAACTTGGAGGCGCTGTAGTAGCCGAACCCAGTCGCACCAAGCAGACCCGCGACCGACGATCCGTTGACGATCCAGCCGCTGCCGCGGGCTCGCATACCCGGCAGAACCGCCCGGATGACCGCGAGCATGCCGAAGAAGTTCAGGTCGAACATCGCGCGCACGGCGGCCTCGTCCATGCCCTCGATCGATCCGTACCAGCCGCGGCCGGCGTTGTTGACCAGCACGTCGATCCCGCCGAAATGCTCCTCGGCCGCGCGTATCGCCTCCTGAACCTGCCCGGCATCGGTGACGTCGAGTGGGACGACGAATGCGCGTTCCCCGTAAGCCTCTGTCCACGAACGCAATTCGTCGGGACGGCGTGCGGTGAGCACGACTTGGTCGCCGATCTCGAGCGCAGCTTCGGCGAAGGCCATGCCGAACCCGCCAGGCGTGCCACCGGTGATGAACCATGTCTTCGACATCAGGGCTCGATCACCAGTCGGCTGATCAGTGCACCGTCCGTGGTGAACCGGAAATGCAGGTCGGCGACGCCACCCGGGAAGTCACCTTCCAGGTGTTGGACGACGTCGATGCGCGCCGGATCCAGCGTGGTGGCGCCGACGAAATCGGTGGTGAAGGTGTACTCGGTTCCGGCACTGTTGAGCCAGCCGCGGATCTCGTCGATGCCGCGGTAGGTGTGGCCCTCGTCGGTCACGACCGCGTCGGCGGCGAACGTCTTGATGGCCGTGGCGGCGTCTTTGGCCTCGTGCGCGGTCAGGTAGGTCGTGATGGTCGCGGGCAATTCGTCCCACGACGTCGTCATCTGTTGTTCGTCGATTCTCATGCCTCAACGGTGGGGTCTCCCGCAGGGAGAGAGTCAAGCCCTGCGGCACGGCGCAGTCGTTGCGCGACGACATCGACCGCGCGGACCACCTCGGGCGGTTCGAGGACTTCGAAGTCGTGGCCGACGGTGGCGAAGTAGAAGATCATCCGTTCGGGGTCGTCGGCGCCGGTGGTGACGATGCAGGTGTTGGGACCGTCGGGTTCGATGGTCACCGATGCCGGTGAGAAGTGTTGCGCCAAGGCCTCTTGGGCCGCGTGGAAGCGAACCCTCGCCACATAGCGGTACGGCGAGCTGCTGATCGACTTCTGGACGTATGCCGCGGCATCAGGTGCGTCGCGGGCGGTGAACGTGCTGCCGAGCGCGCGGACGTCGGCCATGCGGTCGAGTCGCAGGCTGCGCCAGTCCTGCTTGTCGCGGTCGTAGGCCAGCAGGTACCAGCGTCTGCCGGTGGTCACCAGTTGGTACGGCTCCAGGCGTCGTTGTGTCGCATTGCCGCGAATGTCGACGTAGCCGCAGCTCACGTGCTCTCGGTCGCGGCACGCGCGCGCCAGCGTCATCAGGACGTCGGGTTCGACGGCTTCGGTGGAGGACGGCGAGGTCAGTGTGACGGTGGCGTCGTGCACCGCGGCGACCTGAGACCGCAGCCGCGACGGCATCACCTGATCGAGCTTGCTAAGCGCCCGCAGGGCGGACTCGCCGACGCCGGCGACCGTGCCGCCCGCCGCGAGCCGGAGGCATACGGCCATCGCGACGGCCTCGTCGGGATCGAGCAGCAACGGAGGCAATGCGGCGCCGGCGCCCAGCTGATAGCCCCCGCCGTGGCCCTTGCTGGCGTGCACCGGATAGCCCAGGTCGCGCAGTCGGTCGACGTCGCGGCGGACACTGCGGGTCGTCACGCCAAGTCGCTCGGCGAGTTCTTCGCCGGTCCATACCCGGCGCGACTGCAGCAACCCCAGAAGCTGCAGCACCCTGCTGGTCGTTTCCGCCATGTCGTCGACTCTGTCGTAGTTATAGGACCGGAACTGTCCTATATGTGATTCAGGGTAATCGTATGAACATGACGACGAACATGACCACGGAGTTGGCGTTCCAGCTCGACTTCCACTGGACGCAGGCACTGCGTCCGCGGTTGGAAGGGCTGACCGATGACGAGTACTTCTGGCAGCCGGTGCCGGACTGCTGGACCGTACACCCGGACGGCGGGGTGGACTTCGCGTATCCCGCACCGGAGCCGGCGCCGTTCACGACGATCGCGTGGCGGCTCGCGCACGTGATCGTCGGCGTCTTCGCCGTGCGCAATCACAGCCATTTCGGCGCGCCCGAGGCGAGCTACGAGACCTGGTCGTACGCCACTGACGCCGCGACGGCGCTTGGTCAGCTCGACGAGCAGTATCGAGTGTGGACCGAGGGTGTGCGCGGGCTGTCCGAGGATGACCTGTGGCGGCCGTGTGGTCCGGCGGAGGGGCCGTACGCCGACTATCCGATGGCCACGCTTATTCTGCACATCAACCGCGAGGTCATCCACCACGGCGCCGAAATTGCTTGTATCCGAGATCTTTACGTCCACACCACCACGAAGGGAAAGTAGCGATGCCAGGAATGCCTCCACCTGCTGCCGACGAGCGACAGACGTTGATCGAGTTCCTGCGGTTCAACCAAAACGCGTTCGTCTCGGCGGCCTACGGCTTGACCGACGAGCAGGCGCGATCGACGCCGTCTGTCAGCGCGCTGTCGGTCGGAGGACTGATCAAGCACGCCACCAACGTCCAGAAGGGTTGGGTGGGACGAGCGTCCGCGGCGCCGGACATGCCACCGCGCGACGATCGCCCGATGGAAGAGATCATGGCGGAGTATGCCGATCAGTACGTGATGCGCGACGACGAAACTCTTGCCGACCTCCTCAGCGAGCTGGCCAGGCAAAACGCCGAGACGTTACGCGTCTTCGCCGAAGCCGACCTCGATGCACCGGTTCCCGTCCCGCATGACGTGCCGTGGTTTCCGCACGACATCGACAACTGGTCGGTGCGCTGGGTGGCCATGCATCTCATCGAGGAGCTGGCACGCCACGCCGGGCACGCCGACATCATTCGCGAAAGCATCGACAAGGCAACGATGTACGAGCTGATGGCTGCCAACGAGGGATGGCCGGAGACCGACTTCATCAAGCGGTGGAGGCCGCGCCAGGACGCCGCGACCTAGTCTCGAGGGATGCACACGCGCAGTGGGACGGCGGTCTGCGGGGAAGTCGAGCTCTATTACGAGGATCTCGGCGACTCCGCGGCTCCGCCTGTTCTGCTGATCATGGGAGTGGGCGCGCAGCTGCCGATGTGGCCGGACGGCTTTTGCGAGCAGTTGGTCAGGCGCGGCTATCGGGTCATCCGGTACGACCACCGCGACATCGGGTTGTCCACCAAGATGACCGGCCACCGCGCCGCGGGATCGGTGTATCGGCGCGTGGCGCGTTATGCGGTCGGTCGGGGTAGTGCGGTCCCGTACACGCTGGTCGATATGGCCGACGACGCGAAGGCGCTGCTGGACTTTCTGCAGATCGAGCGCGCTCACGTGGTCGGTGCGTCGATGGGCGGGATGATCGCGCAGGTGCTCGCGGGCAATCACCCCGACCGGGTGGGCTCGCTGGGCATCGTCATGTCGAGTTCGGGCAGGGCGTTCTCGGCGCTGCCGCGGTGGCGGGTCATCAAGCTGGCGTTTGGCGGACCGGGCAAGGACGCGCCGTGGGAGGACAGGCTGGCGTCGGAGGTACGCAACATCTCGATCATCAACGGCCCGAATTTCCTTCCGCCCGTTGAACAGCTGCGGCGACGGGTCGAGGATCTGCGGGCGCGCAGCGATTACCCGCAGGGCATGTTGCGGCAGTTCGACGCGATTCTGGGCACGGGGAGCTTGATTCGGTACACGCGCAGCATCGTGGCGCCGACGGTGGTGATCCACGGCTCGGAAGATCCGATGGTGCGGCCACGCAACGGGCGCAATCTGGCGCGCATCATCGACGGTGCTCGCTATGTTGTCGTCGACGGCATGGGACACGATCTGCCCGAGCCGGTTTGGCGTCCGGTCGCCGAGGCGTTGACGGAGAACTTCGCGGCCGCGGCGCATCAGGAATAGTCGGGTGCGTCGGTCCAGAAGGAGTCGTTGTCACGACCCATGCTTCGATCGGCGTCGTCACGGAGCGTGGCGGCTCGTTTGTGGATGTGGTGCTCGGTGGAGCGCGGCATCAGCCCGGGTCCGTAGACGCCGCGCCGGAGGCGACGGACCCGGCCGCGGCGCATTTCCCATCGCAGGGCATCTGACACGGATTTCGATGCCCGTCCAGGGACCGCAAAGCCCTGGTACTCGAGAAGCTCGATCATCTCGAAGATCGACGCCGGACCGTGTATGTCGAGATTTACTGTGAGCATGTAGCGAAGCTCGATGCCCTGCAGCACCTTTCGACGTCGCGAATACTCAGCACCCACGAGACGACGATGGCAGTCGATTCGGACGTCTGGGACGTTGCGGCGGGGACACAGACATCGCCTGTGGATCGACTTCTCATTGGGGATACCGCTGCTCCGGGGTTTCCCAGCCTTCCGGTCTTCCGGTCTTCCGGTCTTCCGGTCTCCCGGACCAATATGCCTGTGTGCCAACCTCACAGCGACTTTGTCGCTCAACTACTACCGACACCAACAAGTTCAGCGACTCTGTCGCTCAGAGCTTGGCACCACAACATACTCCCCCAGAGGGACCTCACTCCAGCTCCCCCGGAGCGACTTCACTCCAGCTCGGCGAGGGCCTTGCGTGCCGCTTCCAGTTCGGCTTCGAGGGCGGCGACCTTGGCAGCCTGCTGGGTGCGTGCCTCCTCGATCAGTTCGTCAATCGGTGCCGACAGATCCTCGTGCAATTCCCTCGCGGCGCGTGAGACGGCTGCGGCCGCGACCGCGAGATTCCGCGCTCGATAGGTGGTCCCCTGCTTCAGTTCGGCCCGCCATTCTCCATCGGCAGTACCGGTAACCGTCAACGTCAGCTCCAGCGTCTTCGGCTTCTTCGCAGCTGACTTCTTGGCGGGGGCCTTCTTCGGCTTCTCCTCGACGGCCTCTTCGACGACGGGCTCTTCGACGACGGACTTTTCAGCGACGACCTCTTCGACGACGGGCGGAACCACCGGCGCCGGCGTGTCGAAGTTGGTGGACTGCGCTTCGGGTGCCAAGGTATCTAGGGACATGGCCCTATTAGAACATATGTTCGACGCTCAGCGCAGGACCGTCTGCACCGCGTACTCGACCACCGAGTCGAGATCATCGCCTAAGTTCCCGGCAAGCCACTGCTGAGCAAGCTCGGCCATCGCGCCGGTGTACAACGCCGCCCCTACTTGCGCCGCAACGGGATCCGAGCCCGGATTCAACCGCCAACCCTCGGTCAGCACACCCTCGCGCAGCAGATCCTGGGTCGCCGTCCGGCGCGCGGCGAGCACCGGATTGGCGCGCGCGTCGGTGAACAGAATCCGTCCGCGTCGCGGGTCGGCCGAGCTGAACCCGAGCACCGCGGCGATCCCCGCCCGCGTCCGGTCCCGAAGGGAATCGCCCGACCCTGCGATCGCCGCCTCCACTTCCACCCCGAGCTGCGCACTGACCTGGTCGTAGACCGCGCCAAGCAAATCGTCAGTGTCCGCGAAACTCTCGTAGAAATAGCGGGTGTTCAGCCCGCACTCGCGACACACCGAACGCACGGCAATCGCAGCCTCACCCCCGTCGCCGAACAGACGGAATGCCGCGTCGATCAACTGCGCTCGGCGTTCAGCGCGCCGGTCGGTCAGCGGCACGCCGGCCCATCGGGTCGGACTGGACACCAACACAGGGTAGGCCCGAACCCGCCAACTCTGGTCACATCCGTGTCCAAATAGTATTCTGGCTACAGCTGTGACCAGAACTTCGAAGGGAACCACCGTGTACCTGCCGCACCAAATGGTCGGGCAGTTCGTCAACCAGCGCTTCGACGAGGGCGTACGCAAGCACTTCTTCCGCGGCATGGAGTTCGCCGCACCCGTCGCCGACCCCGGTTGGTTCGGACCCGGCAGCGCCGTCTGGCACGTGCATTCACACATGCACGCGCTCATCTTCGGCCTGCAGTGCGCGGCTTACCTCGAGCGACTGGACCCGTCGATCTATTGGATGGGCATGCACCATTCGCGACTGGTCAAGCGCGACGAGAACGGAACGGCCGTGCCCGAGATCGATCCCAAGGGCGCCTCGGTGCGACTCGGCCATTCCGTGGCGTTCTTCATCGGGACGGCATACGGCTCAAGCGAGACCGCCGAGCGACTCGCGAAATCGGTGCGCTCGATGCACCACACCATCAAGGGCACCCGACCCGACGGTGCCACCTACGACGCCGACGATCCCGAATGGCTGCGCTGGAACTATGCGACAGTCGTCTGGGGCCTGGCCACCGCGCACGAGCTGTATCACCCAAACCCGCTGCGCGGTAAAGAGATCGACGACTATTATGGCGAGTTCGTCCGCGTCGGGCATGCACTCGGCGGCACGGACCTGCCCACCACCAAGGCCGACACCCTGGAGTGCCTGAAGTCCTATCTGCCCCGGCTTGCGGTCACCCACGGCATGGCGATGTCCACCGGGTCCAACCTCCCGATGCCGCACAGTGCGATCGATTGGGCCATCCGCGACACCATGCCGAGGTGGGCCAAGCAACTGATCGCGCATCGCGATCCCAACATCGTCGAACGCACGGCCAGGCGCGCCGTCGTGTGGAGCATCATCAACGGCCTGCATGTCGCGGCCGGCCCGGCACCGGAATTCCGGCAGGCCCAGGCGAGGGTCAGATCCGGGACGACGGTGAAGCACACGCTGCCGGAATACACGCTCGGCGACGATCCGGTGCTATCCCGCAAAGAGGTGGAGCTCAGCTTCAATTAAGGCGCTGCAGCGCAACACCTTTCGTTTCGGGCAGCAGTACCGTGCAAATCAGGCTGACAGCCACCACCGTCGCCAGCATGACACCGACCGATGCCACGCCGTAGCTCGCCATCAACGGCGCGGCCGCGATCGTCGGCACGGCACCGCCGACCAGTCCCGCGAGGTTGAGCGACAACCCGGCACCGCTGTAGCGGTAACGCGTCGCGAAGATCTCCGGAATGAACGCCGCCATCGGGCCATATGCGCACCCTGCGACCGCGAAGGTGCCTGCGATCGCGACGGCGAACCAGAGCGTGCTTCCAGTGTTCAGTAGCGGGAGGACGACGAACGACCATGGCACGCCGACGGCGAACGCGGCCATGATCACACGACGCCTGCCGAACGCGTCGCACAGCACCGCGCTCACCGTGTTGCACACCAGCGCGACCACACCGCCGAGCAGGCTGACCGTCAGAACCAGGGTCAGCGAAAAACCCACGTGAGTATGGGCGTAACTCATCAGGAATGTATTGCCCATGAAGCCCAGCGCAAAGAATCCGATCATGGCTCCCGCCGCGAGCAGCACCTCTCGACGCTGATGGCTGAACAGATCGACCAACGGAGTGCGGCCGGTGACACCCTGCCGGAGTTCGGCGAACACCGGCGTCTCTGCGACGTTGAGCCGCACGTACATGGCAATGACGATCAACACGGCGCTGAACAAGAACGGAACTCGCCAGCCCCACTCCAGGAAAGCGCGACTCGTCTCACCGATCGTCTGATTCACCAAAAGGAACATCAGGCTGCTCATCACGAGCCCGCTGCCGACACCCATCTGGGTGAACATTCCGTAGCGGCCCCGTTCCTCCGCCGGTGCGTACTCCGCGGACAACAGCGCCGCGCCCGCCCACTCGCCGCCGACCGCGAACCCCTGCACGAGCCGCAGCGTCAGCAGAATCAGCGGGGCGGCCAGGCAGATTGTCGCGGTGCCGGGCACCAGGCCGACGGCCAGCGTGGACAGCCCCATGATCAGCAGAGTGGCGATCAGGGTCGACTTGCGCCCCAGCCGGTCGCCGAAGTGGCCGAAGAACGCGGCACCGATAGGGCGGGACAGGAACGCCGCGGCGAAGGTGGCCATCGAGGCGACCGTCGCCATAGTCGTGCCGAGGTGCGGGAAGAACACCTTGGGAAACACCAGGGCGGCAGCGGTGCCGTAGATGTAGAAGTCGTAGTACTCGATGGCCGACCCGACATAGCTGGCCAGCGCGACCCGCTTGATCGATGTGCCCGGCGTGGTAGCCAAAGTTGCCATTTGCGCTCCTCAGACGGTTCGAGTCCGAAGCTACGGACGGCTGAGGCCCGTGGCGCGCTTGTGTGCACAAGTCGTCTAACACTCGATGTGCCGGTTTTGCGCATTGTGCTCACGTGTGACCCGATCCACACGTTTTCGCGGCTCATCGCCGATTTTGAGACACTGCCCCTATGAGTACCTCGAAACCCCGCGAGGTGGCGAAGCTGGACCGCGTACCGCTGCCGGTTGAGGCAGCCCGCGTCGGAGTGACCGGCTGGCAGATCACCCGCACAGGCGCGCGAGTCCTCAGCACGCTCACCGGCAAGGGCTCGCTGCAGCAGAAGATCATCCAACAGGTTCCGAAAGCGTTCGCCGACCTCGGGCCCACCTACGTCAAGTTCGGTCAGATCATCGCCTCGAGCCCGGGCGCATTCGGCGAGCAACTGAGCCGTGAGTTCCGCAGCCTGCTCGACGCCGTCCCGCCCGCCGACGAAGACGAAGTGCACAAGCTGTTCCGGGAGGAGCTCGGCGACGAGCCCACCAACCTGTTCGCGAAGTTCGACGAGAAACCGTTCGCGTCGGCCTCGATCGCCCAGGTGCACTATGCGACGTTGCACAGCGGCGAAGAAGTCGTCGTCAAGATCCAGCGACCCGGCATCCGTCGTCGCGTCGCCGCCGACCTGCAGATCCTCAAACGTGGTGCGCGTCTTGTGGAGTTCGCCAAGCTCGGGCAGCGGCTGTCAGCTCAGGACGTCGTCGCCGACTTCGCCGACAATCTCGCCGAGGAGCTGGATTTCCGGCTCGAGGCGCAGTCGATGGACGCATGGGTGTCGCACATGCACGCCTCCCCACTGGGCAAGAACATCCGTGTGCCGCAGGTCTATTGGGATCTGACGAGCGCGCGGGTGCTCACCATGGAGCGCGTCGACGGTGTCCGTATCGACGACGTCGCGGCGATTCGCAAGGCCGGTTTCGACGGCACCGAACTCGTGAAGGCGTTGCTGTTCAGCGTCTTCGAGGGCGGGCTGCGGCACGGCCTGTTCCACGGCGACCTGCACGCGGGCAACTTGTTCGTCGACCCCGACGGCAAAATCGTGTTCCTCGACTTCGGCATCATGGGCCGCATCGACCCTCGCACACGGTGGCTCCTCAGAGAGCTCGTGTACGCGCTGCTGGTGAAGAAGGACCACGCGGCAGCCGGCAAGATCGTCGTCCTGATGGGTGCGGTCGGCACCATGAAGCCCGAAGCCCAGGCCGCCAAGGATTTGGAGAAGTTCGCGACTCCGCTGACCATGTCGTCGCTGGGCGATATGAGTTATGCCGAGATCGGGAAACAACTTTCGACGCTGGCCGACGCGTACGACGTGAAGCTGCCGCGCGAACTGGTGCTGATCGGCAAGCAGTTCCTCTACGTGGAGCGCTACATGAAGCTGCTCGCACCCAAGTGGCAGATGATGACCGACCCGCAGTTGACGGGGTACTTCGCGAACTTCATGGTCGAGGTCAGCAGGGAGCACACCGAAGAAGTCGAGGCCTGAGTGCACCGACGAGCGCTTGCGCGAGGAGCAATGTGATCAGCCGCACCGGCACCGCCAGGTCCGGCGATCTGGACATCTACTACGAGGACATGGGCGACCCGAACGATCCGGCGGTGCTGCTCATCATGGGCCTCGGTGCGCAATTGGTGTTGTGGCGCACCGAGTTCTGCGAGATGCTCGTCAATCAGGGTTTGCGCGTCATCCGCTACGACAACCGCGATGTCGGGCTGTCGTCCAAGGTGACGGGGCAGCACTCCGGCGCGGCGCTGGCGCCACGAATGGTGCGGTCCTTCCTCGGGCTCAAGAGCCCGGCCGTGTACACGCTCGAGGATGTCGCCGATGACGCCGCCGCCCTGCTCGACCATTTGAAGATCGACGCGGCCCACATCGTCGGCGCATCGATGGGCGGCATGATCGCGCAAATCTTCGCCGCCCGGCACAAGGTGCGCACGAAGACGCTCGCCGTCATCTTCTCGAGCAACAACCAGCCGGTGCTGCCGCCGCCCGGTCCCAAACAACTGCTGGCCATTCTGCAGCGACCCAAGGGCACGACCCGCGAGGCGATCATCGAGAACGCGATCCGGGTCAGCCGCATCATCGGCAGTCCCGGCTATCCCGCGCCTCACGAGCGTGTCCGCGCCGAGGCGATCGAGGGATATGACCGCGCCTATTACCCGGCGGGCATCGGCCGCCAGTTCGCGGCGATCATGGGCAGCGGCAGCCTGCTGCACTACAACCGCCAGATCACCGCACCCACCGTCGTCATTCACGGCAAGGCCGACAAGCTGATGCGCCCGTCCGGCGGACGTGCGGTGGCCCGCGCGATCAATGGTGCGCGGCTGGTGCTCTTCGACGGCATGGGACACGAGTTGCCGCGCGAACTGTGGGACGACATCGTCGGTGAACTGAAGACGAATTTTTCGGCGGCGTAGCGGTTTACAGCTGTGTAAGCGGTGTGATCTTTCACTCGCAATTAGTGACCGAGAACGATCAGGTCTAGATTCGAAGCCGAGTGCTTCAGGGCTTTGCGAGCTGTCAACGGCGATGACGGTAGGGCTGCTGATATGCCCCAGAAAGGCACCGAACCGATGGCTGTTGCCCGCAAGTTAGAACCGCATTTCGACGACGTACAGGCGCATTACGACCTGTCCGACGAGTTTTTCCGCCTATGGCTGGATCCCAGCCAGACCTACAGCTGCGCCTATTTCGAGCGTGACGACATGACGCTGCAAGAAGCCCAGCTCGCCAAGATCGACCTCGCACTGGGCAAGTTGGGTCTGCAACCCGGCATGACATTGCTCGACGTCGGTTGCGGCTGGGGTTCGACCATGCTGCGCGCGCTCGAGCGCTACGACGTCAACGTGGTCGGGCTGACCTTGAGCGAGAACCAAAAGGCCCATGTGGAAAAGGTTTTCGCGAACTCGGACAGTCCACGCGAGAAGCGGGTGTTGCTGCAGGGCTGGGAGCAGTTCGACGAGCCCGTCGACCGTATTGTGAGCATCGGAGCGTTCGAGCACTTCGGGTTCGACCGCTACGACGATTTCTTCGCGATGGCCTATCGGGCCCTGCCCGACGACGGCGTGATGCTGCTCCACACCATCACCGCGTTGACGCTGCCGCAGATGGCGGATCGCAAGATTCCGCTGACCTTCGAGGTGGCGCGCTTCGTCAAATTCATTCTCACCGAGATCTTCCCCGGCGGACGGCTGCCGTCGATCGAGAAGGTCGCCGAGCACGCGACCCCGGCCGGATTCACCCTGACCCGCCGCCAGTCGCTACAGCTGCACTATGCGCGCACGCTGGACACGTGGTCGGCAGCGCTGGAGGCGCACCGGGACGACGCGATCGCTGCTCAGTCCGAGGCGGTCTACGACCGCTATATGCACTATCTAACTGGCTGCGCCAGAGGCTTTCGGATGGGCTATATCGACGTCAACCAATTCACGCTCGCCAAACAGGCGTCGAATTAGGGCCTGAACCGCGCCAAACGCTAGGGTGTACGACCAGATCACAGTGACGAATCCGTAGACGTCACCAGGAAGGCCAACTAGCGAATCATGTCTGACAACTCCACCGGCACCAAGGATATGACTCCTCACTTCGAGGACATCCAGCATCACTACGACCTGTCGGACGACTTCTTCGGCGTGTTCCAGGACCCGACGCGCAAGTACAGCTGCGCGTTCTTCACCAGCCCCAACGTGACGCTGTCCGAGGCCCAGATCGCCAACGTCGACCAGCACCTCGACGCACTGGACCTCAAGCCCGGCATGACCCTGCTCGAGGTCGGCTGCGGCTGGGGCCTGACCCTGCAGCGGGCGATGGAGAAGTACGACGTCAACGTCATCGGCCTGACCTTGTCGAAGAACCAGAAGGCCTACTGCGACCAGCTGCTGGCCAAGGTCGACAGCGAGCGCACGTTCGACGTGCGCCTGGAGGGCTGGGAGCAGTTCCACTCCCCCGTCGACCGCATCGTGTCCATCGAGGCCTTCGAGCACTTCGGCTTCGAGCGCTACGACGATTTCTTCAAGACCTGCTTCGACATCCTGCCCGATGACGGCCGGATGACCATTCAGAGCAGTGTCGGCTACCACCCGTATGACCTGGCCGAGCGCGGTAAGAAGCTGACGTTCGAGTTGGCCCGGTTCGTCAAGTTCATCATCACCGAGATCTTCCCGGGCGGCCGCCTGCCGACCACGCAGATGATGGTCGAGCACGGCGAGAAGGCCGGCTTCGTGGTTCCCGAACCGAAGTCGCTGCGCAACCACTACATCAAGACCCTCGGCATCTGGGCCGACCGCCTGGAGCGCGACAAGGAAGCGGCGATCGCCGCCACCGACGAGGAGAACTACCACCGCTACATGCGGTATCTGTTGGGCGCGCAGTACTACTTCATCGACGAAAGCATCGATGTCAGCCTGGTCACCTACCTGAAGCCGGGCGCCGCAGCCGCGTAGTCCTCAGGCCTGCCGAGTAGTCCTCGCCGCGGGTTGTCGGATCCCCGCGGCATGGTTCGTCGTCTTGGTAGAGAGTGGGACACAGGGTTCTGCTCGCAACCGGAAGGTGACGTCATGTACTACTTCGCGCTACTGCTGGGACCCGAATCCACCGACGAGCCCGACGCCGCCAGCCACGCCGAGATCATGTCGGCCTATGAGACGTTCCACGCCAAGTTCGGCTCCGCAATCCGCGCCGGCGACGCCCTCCTCCCGTCAGCCACGGGAGCCCGGATCACCGGTGGGCCCGACGCGCCGGTCGTCACCGACGGCCCGTTTGCCGAGGCGGCCGAAGTGGCCGGCGGCTACTACGTCTTCGAGGCGGACAATCTCGACGACGCATTGACGATCGCGGCGGCCATCCCCGCCTGTCAGCACGGCGCAGTCGAGGTGTGGCCGATGGTGGAGTACATGCCGCCGACCGAACCGCTTAACAACACCTGGATCGCGCTGCTGCTCGAGCCCGCCGACTCCGTCCTCGCGCCGGGAACCCCGGAGTGGAACGAAATCGCCGCGCAACACGGAAAGTTCGCCGCACAGGTGGGAGCTCGCGCCAACGGAGGTGCGCCGCTGCATGTGCCGTCGACGGCGACGACGGTGCGCGTGCGCGACGGCGAGGTGCTGCTCAGCGACGGGCCGTACATCGAGGGCGCCGAGGTGGCCAACGGCTTCCACATCCTCAACGTCGCCGACCGAGACGAGGCCATCAAGGTCGCTTCGATGATTCCGGCGACGACCATCGAGCTCCGCCAGCTCATGGGTATCTCCGGCCTCTAGCAGGCGCCGAATGACCGACCTGGACGGCGTCTTTCGACGCGAATGGGGCCCGGCCGTCGCCGCACTGGCGCGATGGTCCGGCGACCTCACCGTCGCCGAGGACGCCGTCCAGGAGGCCTTCGCCGATGCAATACGGACCTGGCCGCGCGACGGCGTTCCCGCCAACGTCGAGGGATGGATCGTGACGGCCGCGCGCAATCGTGCGCTTGATCGGCTGCGCCGCGAATCCGTCAGGCCTGGAAAAGAGCTTGCCGCGGTGCTCGACGACATAACCGCCCGCACCGACCGCCAGGGCGTGCCGCACCGGATTCGCGATGACGAACTGCGGATGATGTTCACCTGCGCGCACCCGGCACTGGACCCGCACTCACAGTTGGCCCTGACGCTGCGGCTGATATCCGGGCTCACAGTCGCCGAGATAGCCCGCGCCCTGCTCCAGTCGGAATCGGCGGTCGGTCAACGAATCACCCGGGCCAAGAACAAGATCAGGCACGCCAACATTCCGCTGAGGGTGCCACCGCCCGAACTGCTCCCTGAGCGCACTCCCCACGTACTTGCCTGCATCTATTCCGTCTTCACCGAGGGCTATTGGTCGACGGCCGGACCGTCGGCGATTCGCGACGAATTGTCCGACGAGGCCATTCGGCTTGCGGGCGAGGTGTGTTCGTTGATGCCCGATGCGCGCGACGGGCATGCACTGGCCGCGCTCGTGCTTCTGCATGACTCCCGACGGCAGACGCGCATCGACGCCGACGGTGCACTCGTACCGCTCGACGAGCAGGATCGCGGCCGGTGGGATCGCGCGCGCATCACGCGCGGGCTGGATCGACTTCGCAACGCAGCCGGAGCGACGGGACCGTACCTGCCGCAGGCGGTGATCGCGGCGCTGCACGCGACGGCCGCGCGGTGGGAGGACACGGACTGGGATGGGATCTGTCGGGCGTATGACCGACTGATCGCGATCACGGATTCCCCTGTCGCCAAGGCGAATCGGGCCCTCGCGGTCGGCTTTCGCGACGGGTTCGATGCCGGCCTGGCAGCCCTGGACGAGGTCGCCAAGGATGCGAGGATGGCGCGCTCGAACACCGTCGCATCGATTCGCGCCGACCTGCTTCGTCGGGCGGGTCGACATGTCGAGGCGCAGCAATGGTATATGCAGGCGCTGGACCGAGCCGGTTCCGAACCCGCCCGGCAGTTCCTGCGCAGGCGCTACGGCGAGTGTGGCGGGCAGCCGGCAGTCGCGGATACACCAGCCGGCGACTAGACATCCCAGGGCCGTAAGTTGTCAAGCAGCTGCGGGCGTGCGGTGTGTCCAGGCTTTGTGTTCGTCGTAGAGCGTTTGGTGGCGTAGGCAGCCGTGGAGGATGCCGACGAGTCGGTTGCCGAGGGCGCGTAGGGCTTGATGGTGGGTATCGCCATTTCCGCGGTGCTGGTCATAGAAGGTGCGGGCACCACGACTTCGGGTCAGCGCGCAGAAGGCCCATTGATCGAGGGCGTCGTAGAGCCGTTTGTTGCGAACATGGCGGGCCAGCACAACTCGTTTTCGGCCCGACGCGATGGTCAATGGTGAGGTTCCGGCGTAGTTCTTGCGACACTTGGCAGTGCGGTATCGGTTCGGGTCGTCCCCGAACTCACCGAGCACCCGGGCGCCGAGCACAACACCAAGTCCTGGCAGGGAGCGGTAGATGTCGGCGTCCGGGTGTTTCTCAAAATGGTCGGCCAGCACGGTCTCGAGTTCGGCGATCTGGGTGTTCAGTGCTGCAATGACATGAACCGCGGCCGTCGTGGTCGTCCCGAAAGCGCTGGCTATGGCAGGGGAAGCGGTGAGGTGCTCGCGGCGCAAGATGGTTTGAATCTCGATAGCACGTGTGTCGATATTGCGTTGTCGGCCAGCAGCTTTGAGTGCCGATCCGATCTTCGACAGGCTCAACCGGGCGCCCTGTTCAGGAGTGGGTGCGCGGCCCAAGACAGCCAACGCGTCACCGTCGGTGAGTGAATCGAAGGCCTCCAAGGCTGCGGGGTAGTACTCCCGCAGCCCGCTACGCAGCATGTTGGCGTGCCGAGTGCGTGCCCAGATCAGGCTCTGATGAGTGCGGGCCAGCACCTTGATCGCCTCGGCGTCTGAGGTGTCTCCGGCGATCTGGCGGTGGTTGTGCCGGTCGGTGCGAACCAGGTCGGCGAGCAGCTTGGCGTCTCCGGCATCAGATTTCGCACCCGAGACGTGATGACGGTCGCGGTAGCGGGCCGCGGCCATCGGGTTGATCGCCCACACCCGATAACCCGATGCCGCCAACGCCGAAACCCACAGGCCACGATCGGTCTCGATGCCGATCACCACCTGGTCGGGTTCCTCAGCGTGACGGGCAACCAGCTCATGCAAGTCCCGGATGCCAGACAAGCCCTCGGATAATCGCCGGGCTGCCAATCGTTGGCCGGCCTCGTCCATCAGATACACATCGTGATGGTCTTCGGCCCAGTCGTCGCCGACGAAGATCATCAATGCCACCTCCTCGCGGTCGTCGTTGACTCACATTGAGCCCGAGGACACCCGGCGGCGGACTAATGGATCAGTGCTCGCATTGGCACGACATCCCATCAGCGCTTCAAGCGACCTCACCGAACCGACCGGGGCACGATCTAGCGCTAGGAATCAGACATTCATCCCCGTCAGACATAGTGCTCACCGGTCAGCGGCTCGACGATCAGCGTCCCGTGCTCAACAACTCAAACCCCTCAACGCCACGCCGATCGACTCCCATTAGTCAGGCAGCGGCCGCCTCTGCGCCCTCCGCAGGCTCTGCGCCTTCCGCGCCGTCGACGTCCTCGGGCTTGACGGGGTCGACGGGGGCGAGCGGATCGGCGTTCTCGCCACCGGCCGGCGCGCCCTCGGGCTTGTTCGGTGAGAAGTTCAACGACACGCTGCCGCCGTTCGCGTCGACCCTGTTGTCATCCAGGTCCTGGTCCTCTTCCGGATCCTTGACGACTATTTGGGTGCCCTGGTTGGGGTCGCCCTGGTTGGAGTTGTTGCCTTCTTCGAGCAGTCCATCCACATTGCCCGCGGGGGCCTGCTGGAGCCCGGCCCCTTCAAGTCCGACCGTGTCATCGGCGTTGGGCGTCTCGACGATCTCCGGCGGCGTGACCGCTTCTTCGGTGTCGAGACCGATAGGAACCGCCTTCTCGTCGCCGTCGAGCTGCTGCTCGAGGCCGCCGTCGTCCTGCAACAGCGACAGTCTCGATTTTGCCCGGGACATATCGTCGAAGTTACTGAGCAACGAGAGCTGCTCAAGATTTTCGTCTTGCTCCTCGTCCTCCTCGGGAACCGGTATCGGCGGGGTCAGCGGGATCTCCGTCGCCAAGCCGAAGTTCGCGAGGAAGTTGTTGATGCCCTGGAAGATTGCCGGGATCAGCTTGACGATGAGCGTGAACGGATTGAAGAGCGGGAACAGCCCAATGGGCGTGGCTTGACCGTAGGGTATGTTGCGGTTGTAGCCGGTCTCCTCGATGATCACGCGCAGGGCGGGCTCGAAGAGGTCCGCGATCGGCTTGCCGATGAGCGGGATGGAGTGCAGCGGACGGACGAGCGGCAACACCTTCGGCGTAATGGTGTAGTAGGTCGTGTCGCTGCCGGGCACCTTCTGGATCTGGACATTCTGGGGATAGAGCTCAGGGTTCGTGGTGAGCTCACGCCATTCGGCGATGGAGTATCCGGCGGGCAATTCACCGGGATCGCTGTCGCCGTTGATCGCCAAGTAGGTGCCGTGGTCGTAGTAGAAGCCGAGGAGCGAGTTGACCACCGCCAGCGGATTCAACAGATACTGCGGGAAGTCCGCGATGCCCTCCCAACGGATGGCCCAGTCTTCGGTTTCGAATTCGGTGTCCGTCGGCGTGGGCTGGCCGGTCGTCACGTCCAAGATCGGGATGGTCCCGAGGATGCCGAATCGCGACAGGATGCCGCCGTTCGGACGGTTCGGGTTTCCGATGAACACGAACTTTATGGAATCGATGTCGTCAAGCACGTCATTCCATTCGCCGTTGGCGATCTTGGCCTTCGCGATGCTGACGACGCGGCCGCCCTGCGAATAGCCGGCGATCACGACGCTCCCGTCGAAGTCGGGGTCGAGTGTCGAAATGGTCCCCAGTGTGTTGCGCAGTCCTTGCACGCCTCCCGCAACCGACACGTCGAACTTCTCGCAACGGCCGGGATCGCACCAGCCGGGCAAAGGTATCGGCCAGAACGACGCGTCGTAGTCGATGCCGTACAACTGGTCGTCTGCGCAACCGTTGGGCTCACATGGCGTCTGCATGTAGTAGTCCCGGAAGTTCTCCATGTAGTTGGTGACCTCGTTCGCCTTGGGCGTCCCAGTCCCCGGCACGATCAGCGCCGTCGCGGCCAGACTGACGGCCGCCACCAGGGCCGTCAAGGCGGTGAACAATGCTGCGCTCAGTAGGCCCAGCAAAGAAATGAGGAGAAGCCTGATGGACTTGCGCATCTGTCAACAATCACATAATCAGGCGACTAGCCACCGCGAAACAGCAAACTTCGCGAAGATTTCTTCTGGCAAACATCTACATGCCCGAGCAATGCGTCACCGACCCCGTTACTCGGCTCGACGCCGCCACGGAGACGGCCGCGTTATGGCAGACGGCCGGTAGCCGGCCGAAGACTTAAGCCTCGGTGAAGTTGCGCGTGACCGCTGGGTCCACAGGGATGCCGGGACCGGTCGTCGTGGACACGACGACCTTCTTCAGGTAACGACCCTTCGACGACGACGGCTTGGCGCGCAGCACCTCGTCGAGCGCGGCACCGTAGTTCTCGGCGAGCTTCGTCTCGTCGAACGATGCCTTGCCGATCACGAAGTGCAGGTTGGCCTGCTTGTCGACACGGAAATTGATCTTGCCGCCCTTGATATCCGAAACCGCCTTGGCGACATCGGGAGTCACGGTGCCGGTCTTGGGGTTCGGCATCAGGCCGCGCGGACCCAGCACGCGGGCGATCTTGCCGACCTTGGCCATCTGGTCCGGCGTCGCGATCGCGGCGTCGAAGTCCAGGAAGCCACCCTGGATCTTCTCGATCAGGTCGTCGCTGCCCACCTCGTCGGCGCCTGCAGCCAGCGCCGCCTCGGCCTTGTCGCCCACGGCGAACACCACGACACGGGCGGTCTTACCGGTGCCGTTGGGCAGGTTGACGGTGCCGCGCACCATCTGGTCGGCCTTGCGCGGATCGACACCCAGCCGGATCGCCACCTCGACGGTTGCGTCCTGCTTCTTCGACGACGTCTCCTTGGCGAGGCGCACGGCCTCCAGCGGGGAGTACAGGTTGTCCTTGTCGATCTTCTCCGCGGCTTCGCGATATGCCTTGCTGTTCTTGCTCATTGCTATCTCCTAATTGATGAGTTGTGGTCTGTGATGACCGCTCTTCGCGCGAGCGCTCATCGCCGAGCCGAAGCTGGCTCTCCCACGGGATCTGCCGAACTATTCGACCGTGATCCCCATCGACCGGGCGGTGCCCGCGATGATCTTGGACGCCGCGTCGATGTCGTTGGCGTTCAGGTCTTCCTTCTTGGTCTCGGCGATCTCGCGCACCTGATCCCAGGTCACCTTGGCGACCTTGGTGGTGTGCGGGGTGCCGGAACCCTTCTGCACGCCTGCGGCCTTCAGCAGCAGCTTGGCGGCGGGCGGGGTCTTCAGCGCGAACGTGAAGCTGCGGTCCTCGTAGACGGTGATCTCCACGGGGATGACGTTGCCGCGCTGGTTCTCGGTCGCGGCGTTGTACGCCTTGCAGAACTCCATGATGTTGACGCCGTGCTGGCCGAGCGCCGGACCCACTGGCGGGGCGGGGTTGGCCTGCCCGGCCTGGATCTGCAGCTTGATCAGCCCGACGACCTTCTTCTTCGGGGCCATGAGTGTTCGGTTCCTTTTCTTTCTTACTTGTCTTTAGATCTTGGCGACCTGAGTAAAGGTCAGTTCGACAGGTGTTTCGCGACCGAAGATCGACACCAGCACCTTGAGCTTCTGCTGCTCGGCGTTGACCTCGCTGATCGATGCGGGCAACGTCGCGAACGGGCCGTCCATGACGGTGACCGACTCGCCGACCTCGAAGTCGACGAGGATCTCCGGACGCTCCAACGAGGCCTCGGTGGACGCGGCCGCCCCGGCCGTGCTCTTGGCCGGCTTCTTCGCCGACGCCGGCGGCAACAGGAACTTGACGACGTCGTCCAATGACAACGGCGACGGACGCGACGTCGCGCCGACGAAGCCGGTCACGCCGGGCGTGTTGCGCACCGCGCCCCACGACTCGTCGTTGAGCTCCATGCGGACCAGGATGTAGCCGGGCAGCACCTTGCGGTTGACCTGCTTGCGCTGGCCGTTCTTGATCTCGGTGACCTCTTCGGTGGGCACCTCGACCTGGAAGATGTAGTCGCCGACGTCGAGGTTCTGCACGCGGGTCTCGAGGTTGGCCTTCACCTTGTTCTCGTAGCCGGCGTAGCTGTGGATCACGTACCAGTCACCGGGCCGCAGTCGCAGATCCTTCTTCAGCGCGACGGCCGGATCCTCG